>NZ_CP026124.1:6340785-6648943 GCF_002902905.1 Achromobacter sp. AONIH1
CGGCTCCCCGCCGACCGCCCCTTCCGCTCCCGATCGATCCGCCCTTCCGTGGCCGGTCCGCCCGCGTGCTTGCGCGTCCGGTCCGCCTGGAACGCCGGGCGGCGACGGGTCCGCAGTCCTGGCTTGCCCTACCCGTCCGCGACACATCGCGCGGCTGCCGCCCCCCGGCGGCGCGAGCGCGCGGCATCCGACCATGAAACCTGCATACGCTTACCTCCTGCTGCTGGCCGCGCTCGCGCCCACGGCCCCCGCCCTGGCGCTCAGCGCCGATCCGTCGGTGGAAACGCTGGCGCCCACCGTCGTCTACGGCGACGCCGCCGCCGAGACGCCGCCCAATGGCCGCATCAACCTGGACGCCCGCGACGGCACCGGCAGCCGCCTGGGGCTGACGCTGCGCGAAACGCCCGCGTCCGTCACCGTGATCTCGCGCGAGCAGATCGAGGCGCGCGGCGCCGCCAACACCCAGGACATCGCGCGCGGCATCCCCGGCGTGGACAACGCCTCGCCGCCCGGCATGGCCGGCGCCGTCAGCTACCGCGGCTTCAGCGGCAGCCAGATCTCGCAGCTGTTCAACGGCATCTCGGTGCAGTACGACGCCATCGCCGCCCGCCCCATCGACAGCTGGATCTACGACCGTGTCGAGGCCATCGGCGGTCCATCCACCTTCCTGTTCGGCGCCGGCGCCGTGGGCGGCGCCATCAACTACGTGACCAAGCTGCCGGAACGCGACACGTTCTACGAAGGCCGCTTCCGTCTCGGCTCCTTCAACTCGCGGCAATATTCCGTCGGCCTGAACCAGCAGCTGGCCGGCGAGCCCGGCGGCCGCGGCCACTACCTGCGGCTGGACGCGAACACCGGCTCCAGCCAGGGCTGGGTCGACGGCAACCACTCCCGCGCCAGCCAGCTCGCGCTCTCGCTGCTGTCGGACCTGGGCAGCGACGTGACCCAGACCTGGGCCTTCGAATACCAGCGCGAAAAAGTCGACCGCCCCTACTGGGGCACGCCGCTCAAGACCGGCGCCAACGGCGTGGTCAGCGGCGAGGGCCACATCGAGGACGGCACCCGCTACAAGAACTACAACGTCAACGACGGCCTCTACGAGCAGTCGGTGCTGTGGGCGCGCTCGATCACCGAATGGCGCGCCAGCCCCGCGCTGACGTTCAAGAACACGCTGTACTACTACCGCGCCGACCGCGACTTCCGCAACCTGGAGACCTATCGCTTCAACGCCGGCAACACCCAGGTGCTGCGCTCGGGCGCGCTGCTGCAGCGGCACGAGCAGCGTCTGATCGGCAACCGGGTCGAGGGCCTGTACCGCTCGACCCTGGCCGGCCTGCCCAGCGACTGGTCCTTCGGCGCGGACTACAGCGTCAACAAGCAGACCCGCTATCCGACCAGCCTGCCCGGCCAGGTGGACGCCATCGATCCCTACGACTTCTCGCCGGGAGATTTCTACGACATCCCCGGCATGAAGCGCGGCCACGTCGCCGACCGCGACAACCGCATCCGCACGCTGGCCTTCACGCTGGAGAACCGTACCGAGGTGCTGCCCGGTCTGTCGCTGGTCTCGGCGCTGCGCAAGGACTTCATCGACGTGGATCTGACCAACCGCCGCGCCGTCACCGCCAGCTCGCCGGCCAGCGCCTCGCGCTCGTATTCGCCGCTGACCGGCCGGCTCGGCCTGAACTGGCAGCTCAGCCCGGAAGCCTCGCTGTACGCGCAATACGCCACCGCCGCCGATCCCCCGTCCGGCCTGATGGCCACGGCCTCGTTCGCCGACGTGCTGTACAACGACAAGCTGACCACTGGTCGCCAGGCCGAGGTCGGCGGCAAGTTCGATTTCTGGGACGGCCGCGGCTCGGCCACGGTGGCGCTGTACGACATCCGGCGCAAGAACATCTCGACGCCCGACGCCAACAACCCCGGCGTCAGCCTGCCGGTGGGCGAGCAGTCCTCGCGCGGCCTGGAGCTGGCAAGCGGCCTGCGGCTGAGCAGGCAGGTGACGCTGCAGGCCAACATAGCCTTCGTCGCGCCGCGCTACGACGACTTCTCGCAGACCGTCAACGGCGTGGCGGTGTCGCGCAACGGCAAGGTGCCGACCAACACGCCGCGCCGCATCGCCAATATCTGGGTCGACTACGCCTTCCTGCCCGACTGGACCGCCAGCGCCGCCGCGCGCTATGTGGGCAAGACCTACGCCGACGCCGCCAACACCACCTGGGCGCCGGCCTACATGGTGTTCGACGCCGCCGTCTCGCACCGCATCGACCGGAACCTCACCGTGACCGCCCGCGTGCGCAACCTGACCGACAAGGTCTACGCGGCCAACGTCAGCAGCGCCGGCATGTTCTACCTGGGCGCGCCGCGCTCGTTCGAACTGACGCTGCAAGCGCGCTACTGAGGACCGCCATGAGCGCCCTGCCCCAGACCCGACCGCGCGCCGCGACCGGACCGTCGCTGGCCGCCCGCGCCAAGCGCTGGCTCTACCTGCTGCACCGCTGGGCCGGCATCACGCTGTGCCTGTTCTTCACCATGTGGTTCATCTCCGGCGTGGTCATGATGTACGTGGGCTATCCCAAGCTCACGCCCGCCGAGCGCCTGGGGCACCTGGCGCCGCTGGATCCCGCCGGCGTCACGGTGACGCCGGCGCAGGCGCTGGCGGCGGCCGGGCTGGAAGACGGCGCCGCCCTGAGCCTGTCGGCCAGCCGCGCCGGCCAGGCCGTGTATCTGGCCGGCGGCGGCCGGCGCGCGGCGCCCAAGGCGGTGGACGCCGCCAGCGGCGCGCTGTTGCCCGTGGCGGACGAGCGGGTGGCCGCCGCCACGGCCTCGGCCTGGTTCGGCGGGGCCTACCCGTTGCGATACGCGGGCGCGGTGGCCGAGGACGTCTACACGCACTCGCGCGCGCTGGATCAGCACCGGCCGCTGCACCGCGTCGACGTAGCCGATCCGGAACACACCCGGCTCTACATCTCCTCGGCCACCGGCGCCGTGGTGCTGGACGCCACCCGCGCCGAACGCGCCTGGAACTACGTGGGCGCCTGGATCCACTGGCTCTATCCGTTCCGAGGCAACGCGCTGGACCGCTGGTGGCACGACATCGTGGTGTGGCTGTCGGTGGCGGGCGTGACGCTGGCGCTCACCGGCACCGTGGTGGGCCTGATGCGCTGGCGTTTCTCGCGCCCCTATGCCAGCGGCAGCCGCTCGCCGTACCGCGAGAACATGATGCGCTGGCATCATCTGAGCGGCCTGCTGTTCGCCGTCGTCACCATCACCTGGATCTTCAGCGGGCTGATGTCGATGAACCCCTGGAAACTCTTCGCCAGCGGCGCCGCCCCGCTGGCGCAGGCGGCCTATGAGGGCCCGCCCGCGCCCGCCGCCACGCTGGCCGCGCCCGCCGCGCTGATCGCGGCCTTGCCCGCCGCGCCCCGGGAACTGAGCTGGACGCGCGCCGCCGGGCAGAGCCTGGTCCAGGCGCGCATGGCGGCCGGCGCGCCGCTGCTGCTGTCGGCGCGGGAAGCGCGCCCCGCCGCGCTCGACCCCGCCGTGCTGCGCGCGGCCGCCGCCACGCTGCTGCCGGACGCCCGGCTGGCCGAGGTGCAGACGCTGGAGCGCTACGACTTCTACTACTACGCGCGCGACGAACACGCCATGCTGGGCCATGTGGAAAAGCCGCTGCCGGCCTGGCGGCTGGTCTACGACAACCCCGAGGCCAGCTGGGTCTACCTGGATCCGGCCACCGGACAGCTCATCAGCCGGCAGGATCGCGCCAACCGCGCCAGCCGCTGGCTGTTCGCCTTCCTGCACAGCTGGGACTGGACCGGCCTGCTGGCGCGCCGCCCATTGTGGGACGCGCTGCTGATCTTCCTGAGCCTGGGCGGGGCCGCGCTCAGCCTGACCGGCGTGGTGATCGGCTGGCGCCGGCTGGGGAAGAAGTTGCGGCACTGAACCCGGCGGCGGGCCGGGCGCGGCCTGGGAACGCGGCGCGGGATGCACTATGCTCCCAGCCTCGACTCTGCTAGTGTGCTGTCCCGTAGGTACGTCCGCATAGCGAAATTCATCCATAGACGTCAGGGCTAGGCGCAAACCGCAGCGATACCCGTAGGTATCGCGAGGATTTGCAACGACGCCATGGCGGCTAGGGGTGGATTTCGTGCGGGCGTATCTGCGGGACAGCACACCAGGCCCAAGGAGCAGCCCATGTCCGACGTCACCATCTATCACAACCCCAAGTGCGGCACCTCCCGCAACACCCTGGCCATGATCCGCAACGCCGGCATCGAGCCGCAGGTCGTGCTGTACCTGGAAACCCCGCCCTCGCGCGCGGAACTGAAGGCGCTGTTCAAGCGCGCCGGCGTCGGCGTGCGCGACGCGCTGCGCGAAAAGGGCACGCCCTATGCCGAGCTGGGCCTGGACAACCCGGCCCTGGACGACGAAGCCCTGCTGGACGCCATCGAGGCCCATCCCATCCTGCTGAACCGCCCCTTCGTCAGCACGCCGCTGGGCGCGCGGCTGTGCCGCCCGTCGGAGCTGGTGCTGGACATCCTGCCGGCGCCGCAGCAAGGCGCCTTCACCAAGGAAGACGGCGAGGCCGTGATCGACGCGCAGGGCAAGCGCATCCAGAAGTGAACGCGCCCGGCGCGGCGAGCGGCCACATCCAATACCCACTTTCAGGGATAGCCGCCGACGGCCGGGATCAGCACAATCCCAAGCGGGCAATTTCGCCCGCTCCCACTTGGCCCGCCACCATGACCGATCTGCCGCCCGTTCCCGCGCTCGCCCTGCCCGCCCCGGTGCTGGTGGTGGAAGACGAACCGCTGGTCCGCGCCCGGCTGGAACGGCTGCTGCACCAGCTGGGCTATCCCGCCGACGCGCTGCTGTTCGCCGGCTCGCTGGCCGAGGCCCGCGGCCGGCTGGCCGACGCGCCCGTCGCGCTGGCGCTGGTGGACCTGGGCCTGCCCGACGGCAACGGCATCGAGCTGATCGCCGAGCTGCGCGCGGCCGATCCGGCGCTGGGCATCCTGGTCATCTCGGCCTGGAGCACCGAGGACGCCATCCTGGCGGCGCTGCGCGCCGGCGCCACCGGCTACCTGCTGAAGGAACGCGACGACCTGGAAGTGCTGATCTCGCTGCGCAGCGTGCTGCGCGGCGGCGCGCCGATCGATCCCTTCGTCGCCCGCCGCATCATCGCGGAGCTGCGCCCCGCGCCCGCGCAGCCCGCCAGCCCGCCGCCCGGCGAAACGCTCAGCCCGCGCGAAGACCAGATCCTGCGCCTGGTGGCCGAGGGGTTGGGCAACCGGGAGATCGCCGACCAGCTGCATCTGTCCCGCTACACCGTCGAATGCCACATCAAGCACATCTACCGCAAGCTGGCGGTGTCCTCGCGCACCCGGGCCATCCACGCGGCGCGCTCGCGCGGCCTGCTCGATTGACGCGGCCGACGCCGGTGGCGCGGCGCGCCGGACAGGCGCTGGCCGCAATGCTCGGCCTGCTGGCGCTGCTGCTCCTGTGCGGCGGCGCGCGGGCGGCGACGGCCGATGCCGCAGGCGACTGCGCCGCGCGGATCCTGGACGTCCGCATCGCCCAGGCCCTGCCGGACGGCGCGCGACCCGCCGACGGCCCCGCCTGGCGGCCGGTCACGCTGCCCGACGATTGGAGCGCGCGCTGGCCCGGCCATACCGGCAAGGCCTGGTACCGGATCGACTGGCGCTGTGACGGCGCGAGCCGCGCTCCGGCCGCGCTGGCGCTCGAATCCATCATCATGGCCGGCGAGGTCTACGCCAACGACGACCTGCTGTGGCGCGACGCCAGCCAGTCCGAACCGCTGTCGCGCAGCTGGAACATGCCGCGCTACTGGCGCCTGCCCGAATCCGCGATGCGCGACGGCGTCAACACCATCTGGGTGCGCGTGGCCGGCGTCGCCGGCCAACATCCGGGGCTGGGGCCGGTGTACCTGGGCGAGCCCGAGGCCATCGAACGCGGGCACGAGCAGCGCGTGTGGCGCAACCGCACGCTGTTCCATGTCAACCTGACCATCTCGGCGGCGCTGGGCCTGTTCTTCTTCAGCCTGTGGATCCTGCGTCCGCAACAATCCAGCCATGGCTGGTATGCGCTGACCGCGTTGTTCTGGGTGCTGTTCGCGGCCAACATCGTGGCCACCAGCCCCTGGCCCTTCGCCACCACGCTGGCCGCCGCGCGCGCCAACGCCATGGCGCTGACGCTGCACATCGCCTGCTTCTGCATGTTCACCTGGCGCTTCGCCGGCCGCTACCGACCTCGGCTGGAAAAAGTCATGTGGGTGGGCGTGGCGCTGTCGCTGGCGGCGCTGGCCTTCGTGCCCGACGACGTCCAGCCCTCGGCGCAATTCGTCATCGTGATGGCCCTGACGGCGCTGTTCTGCCTGAACTGCCTGCACTTCTCCATCCAGGCCCTGCGCGGCCGCGACCGCGAACAGCAGTTGCTGGCCGCCTGCCTGCTGGTATTCCTGGGCGCTGCCGTGCACGACCTGCTGCTGCTGTTCAAGCGGATAGACGGCCTGTCCTACATTCCCTACACCAGCATCGCGGTGCTGATCGGCATGTCCGCCGTCCAGGGATTGCGCCACGCGCGCAGCGTGCGCCGCATCGAGCGCTTCAACGAGGAACTGGAGATATCCGTGCAGCGCGCCCGCGATGAGCTGGCCGTCACGCTGGCCCGCGAACACGAGCTGGCGCTGGCCCACAGCCGGCTGCAGGACCGGCTGGATATCGCGCGCGACCTGCACGACGGATTGGGCGGCTCGCTGGTCCGCATGACGGCCCTGGTCGAACAGTCCGGCGCGCCGCTGCAGAACCGGCAGTTCCTGTCCATGCTCAACCTGCTGCGCAACGACCTGCGCCAGACGATAGACAGCGGCGCCAGCGCCGACATGAAACCGCCCGCCACACCGCGCGAATGGATCGCTCCGCTGCGCCACCGCTACACGCAGCTGTTCGACGAGCTGGGCATCGAAGTCCGCTGGGATGTTCCCGCCTCTTGGATCGTCCCGCCCTCCGCCTTGCAGTGCCTGGCGTTGACCCGGCTGATCGAGGAAGGACTGACCAACGTCATCAAGCACAGCCGCGCCGGGCGCGTCGCGGTGCGCCTGGCGCAGCCCGACCCCCGGGCGCTGGAACTCATGGTCGCAGACGACGGCGCGGGCTTCGACGTGGCCGCCGTGTGCCAGGCCGGCATCAGCGTCGGCATGCGCAGCATGTCCACGCGCATCGCCCGGGTCGGCGGCAGCTTGCGGATCGATTCCGCGCCCGGCCGCACGCGCCTGACCGCCAGCCTGACCCTGGAGGCGGAAGACGCCGAGGCGGCCCCGGCGACGGCTTCGGCGCAAGATGTATCGAAAAATCGCATCCGGACGTAATTCCGGGAACTCAGCCACACATTTGCAAGGTATTTGACGGCAAATCCCACTACCATCGCGGTCATCCGCAAATTTCAGCAAGATGACGCGTCATGGATACGCTTGAACACCTGAACCAGTCCCTATTTCTTCTGATCAACGCCGACCCGGCCTCGCCCGCCTGGCGCATCCAGGCAGGGATGTTCATCGCCAACCGGCTGATCCTGCTGGTGCCGGCGGCGCTCGCCGGACTCTGGCTGTGGGGCGGCCAGCCGCAGCGCGGCCTGGTGCTCAAGACGCTGACCGGCATCGGCGTGGCGCTGTTCATCAGCTATCTGTGCGGCGCGCTGTGGCCGCATCCACGACCCTTCACCATCGGCCTGGGCCATGCCTTCTTCGCACACAAGGCCACCTCCTCCTTCCCCAGCAACCACACCATCATCATCGCCACGCTGGCCTTCACGCTGCTGTTCGACCGGCGCTGGGCGGGCTGGGGCTGGGCCACGCTGGCGCTGGCGGCCGTGGTCGGCCTGTCGCGCGTCTACCTGGGCGTGCACTTCCCGCTGGACATCGCCGGCGGCCTGCTGCTGGCGCCGCTGGCCGCCGCGCTGGTGGTGCCCGTGTGGCGGCGCGTGGGCACCCCCGTGACCGCGGCGTGCCAGGCGCTGCACGGCAAGCTGCTGGCCCTGCCGATCGCGCGCGGCTGGATCCGCGCCTAGGGGCGCCGGAACGATCCCGGGACCGTTCCTCGCGCCGTCCTCAGGCCGGCGCGAAACCCGCCGCGCCTTCGTGCTCCAGCAGCCAGCGCTTGCGGTGCAAGCCGCCACCGTAGCCGGTAAGCGCGGCGTTGGCGCCGATCACACGATGGCATGGCACCACGATGCCGATCGGATTCGCGCCGTTGGCGGCGCCCACGGCGCGCACCGCCTCGGGCCGGCCGATGCGCTCGGCGAGCCGGCCATAGTTGAGATGGCTGCCCGCCGGAATGCCGCGCAACGCCGCCCATACCTCACGCTGGAACACGGTGCCGCCCATGGCCACCTCCACGGCGTCGATGGCATCGATCCGACCGTCGAAATACGCTTCCAGGCAGCGGCCCGCCTCGGAGGCCGCCGTCGCCGGCCGCAAGGCGACCGCTTCCTTGCCATACTGCCGCCCCAACAGTTTGTGCATGCGGCTTTCATAGTCGTCCCAATCGACGGCGCGCAGCCGTCCTTGCGCGTCGGTCAGCACCAGCATCACGCCGATGGGCGTCTTCAGGCGTTCTTCGAAAAAAAGATGGGCGGACATGGCGCGGACTTCCATAGCGGAAAGGAACAAGGACCGAATCGCCGGCGACAGGCGGCGCGACCGCGCGGCCAGGACAGGCATTCGCAACAGAATATAGGGTCCGCGCCGGACTCCTGCTCGCGGTTTTCGGACATCAGTGTCGGCCGGACAACACGGTCCGAAAACCGCTAGAACGCCATCCCGGACCGGCGTTAGCATGGCCGCATGAATCTCGATCACGACGCCTGCTACAGCGCCATCCGCGTGCGCGACGCCCGCTACGATGGACGCTTCTTCACCGCGGTCAAGACCACGCGCATCTATTGCCGCCCGGTCTGTCCGGCGCGCACGCCGCTGTCGCGCAATGTCGTCTTCTACGCCACGGCCGCGGCCGCGCAGGAGGCCGGCTTCCATCCCTGCCTGCGCTGCCGCCCGGAAATCGCGCCCGCCGCCGGCCCCGCGCCGGGGCTGCCCGCCAGCGTGGCGCGCGCGTTGCAGCTGATCGAGCTGGGCGCGCTGGACGACGGCGACCTGGATGCGCTGGCCGCCCGGACCGGCGTCGGCGCGCGCCAGCTGCGGCGGCAGTTCCGCGAGCACCTGGGCGCCTCTCCCGTCGCCGTCGCCCAGACCCGCCGCGTGCTGCTGGCCAAGCAACTGATCCACGAGACGCGCCTGCCCATGGCCGAGATCGCGTTCGCCTCGGGCTTTGGCAGTATCCGCCGCTTCAACGAGCGCTTCCAGCAGCTGTTCGACCGCCCGCCCGGCGCCTTGCGCCGTTCCTCGCAGCCGGACGTACCGGCCGGACCCGAGGGCGAGATCCGGCTGCTGCTGCGCTATCGACCGCCCTACGATTGGGACGCGATGCTGGACTTCCTGCGGCTGCGCGCCATCGCCGGCATCGAACAGGTGCAGGGACGCCGCTACACGCGCAGCATCAGCCTGGACGGCGCGCAGGGCACGGTGGCGGTGGAACCCGGCAAGGGCGACGCGCTGCTGGCCACCGTGCGCTTTCCCCGGCTGCCATCCCTGCCCGTGATCATCGCCCGCCTGCGGCGGCAATTCGACCTGGACAGCGATCCGGCCGCCATCGCGGCGCAGCTGTCGCATGACCCGGTGCTGGCGGCGCTGACGGCGGCCCGGCCCGGCTTGCGCATCCCCGGCGCCTGGGATGGCTTCGAACTGGCGATGCGCGCCGTGCTGGGCCAGCAGATCACCGTGGTCGCCGCGATCCGCCTGGGCGGCAAGCTGGTGGCGGCGCATGGCGCGCCGCTGGCGCGGCCGCAGGACGGCCTGACGCATGTATTCCCGGAGCCGGCCGCCATCGCGGCCGCCGACCTGGCGCCGCTGGGCATGCCGCGCAGCCGCGCGCGCACGCTGTCGGCCGTGGCCTCGGCGGCGCTGGCGGACCCGACGCTGTTCGAGGCCGGCAACGACCTGGACGTCTCGGTCAGGCGCCTGCGGGAAATCTGGGGAGTCGGGGAATGGACGGCGCAGTACATCGCGCTGCGCCTGCTGCGCGAGCCGGACGCGTTCCCGGCGGCCGACATCGGCCTGATCCGGGCGCTGGAAGCGCTGGAATCGCGCAGCTATACGGCGGCGGAACTGCTGGAGCGCTCGGCCGCATGGCGGCCCTGGCGGGCCTACGCTGCCCAGCAGCTGTGGGCGCAGGGCGCGGCGGGCTGAGGCCGGCCGTCGCGCAATGCCCGGAACGCACGCCGCCGGGCCGCGCGGGCGCGGCCCGAAGCCCGGGGCTCAGTCGCGGAAATTCTCGAACTGCAGCGGCAGGTCGACGTCGGTCTTCTTCAGCAGCGCGATCGCGGTCTGCAGGTCATCGCGCTTCTTGCCGGTGATGCGCAGCTTGTCGCCGTTGATCTGCGATTCGACCTTGAGCTTGGCGGCCTTGATGGCGGCGATGAGTTTCTTGGCCACGGGCTGTTCGATGCCCTGCTTGATGGTGACCTTCTGGCGCGCGCCGCCCAGGTTCTCCAGCGGATCGGCCACATCCAGACAGCGCACGTCGATGCCGCGCGCCGACAGCCGGCCGCGCAGGATGTCCAGCATCTGCTTGAGCTGGAAGGCGCTGGACGCCACCTGAGTCACGACAAAGCCTTCCAGTTCGAACTTGGCGTCCGTTCCCTTGAAATCGAAACGGGTGGCCAGCTCGCGGTTGGCCTGATCGATGGCGTTGGTCAGTTCGTGTTTGTCGACTTCGGAGACGACGTCGAAACTAGGCATGACGCGAAAATCCTGTGGGTAGAGAGATGAAGGGAAAATGCCTGGGCCAGCCGCCCGGCAGCCGGCCCGAAACCCCTATTCTACCGGCGGCGCGGCCCCGGAACGGAACCGCGCCGCCGCCCCTCAGGCGGTCAGCACCAGCACCCGGCCCGGCGCCAGCGGATGCGGCACCACCTGGGCGGCGATGCCATAGGCCAGGTGCAGGCTGGCCGGCGTCAGTACCTGCGACGGCGGTCCGGACGCGATGGCGCGTCCGCCGCCGAGCAGCAGCAGCCGGTCGCACCAGCGCGCGGCCAAGTTCATGTCGTGCAGGATCACCAGCACGCCCACGCGCTCGTCGCGCGCCAGGTCCGCCGCCACGCGCAGCAGCTCGCCCTGATGCCTGGGATCCAGACTGGCGGTCGGCTCGTCCAGCAGCAGGTAGCGCGCCTCGCCCTCGGCGCGCGCCGCCAGGCACTGGGTCAGCACGCGCGCGAACTGCACGCGCTGCTGCTCACCGCCCGACAGTTCGGGATAACGGCGCGCGCGCAGATGGGTGGCGTCGGCCAGCGCCAGCGTCCTGTCCACCAGCGCCTCCACGGCCGCGGGCGGCAGCTCGGGAAAGGGGTAGGCGCCCATCGCCACCACCTCGGCCACGCCCAGGTCGAAGCCCAGCCCTGGTTTCTGCGGCAGCACGGCGGCCAGCGCGCCCAGCAGCGTCGACTTGCCGGCGCCGTTGGCGCCCAGCAGGCCCACCACTTCGCCCGGCCCCAGCGCCAGCGACACGCGGTCCAGCACGCGCGCGCCGCCGCGCGACAGGATGAGGTTTTCCGCGGCCAGCGTCATCCGACCCTCCTGCCCCGCGCCAGCAGCCACAAGAAGAAGGGGCCGCCGACCAGTCCCGTAATCAGCCCGATGGGCAATTCGGCCGGCGTCAACGCCACGCGCGAGGCCCAGTCAGCCAGCACCAGGGCCAGACCGCCGCCCGCCACGCTGGCCGGCAACAGCCAGCGGTGGTTGGCGCCCAGCGTCATGCGCGCCAGGTGCGGCACCACCAGCCCCACGAAGACGATACTGCCGGTCACGGCGACCAGCGGGCCGATGATGAGCGCGCTGGCCAGCACCAGGCGCACGCGCAACGGCTTGAGCGCGTAGCCCAGGTGCTGGGCCTCGCGCTCGCCCAGCAGCAGCGCGTTCATCGCGCGCCACTGCGTCATCATCCAGGCCGACAGCAGCGCCACCCAGGGGCCCAGGAAGGCCAGCAGCGTCCAGTTGGCGCGCGCCAGGCTGCCCATGTTCCAGAAGGTCAGGTCGCGCAGCTGGGCGTCGTTGGCCATGAAAGTCAGCAGCCCGATCAGGCTGAAGGCGACCGCCGTGATGGCCACGCCGGCCAGCAGCAGGCCCGCCACGCCCGGCACGCGCCGGCCCACCGCATAGGCGCACAACGTGGCCAGCAGGCTGCCGGCGAAGGCCGCCGGCGCGGTGATCCAGAAGCCGCCGGCCGTCAGCACGATGGCGCCGACCGCGCCCAGCGCGCCGCCGGCGGTGATGCCGATCAGGCCCGGCTCGGCCAGCGGATTGCGGAACAGCGCCTGCATGGCCGCCCCCGAAACGGCCAAGCCCGCCCCCGCCACCACGGCGAACAGCACGCGCGGCAGGCGGATGTCGATCAACACATTGCGCCACAGCACCTGATCGGGCGCGGGCTCGCCCCAGAGCAGCGCCGGCAGCGCGCGCAGCGGAATGGACACGGCCCCGCTGGCGCTGGCGGCCAGCACGGCGATCGCCAGCGCCAGACAGATCAGCGCCACCGAGCGCGGCGCGCTAGCGCGCCATGACATTCGCGACCTCTTGCTTGAGCTGCGTCAGCGCCTGCGGCAGGCGCGGTCCCAGCCCCAGCAGCAGCAGGTCGTCCATGACCACCACGCGCCGCTTCGCCGCCGCCTCGGTCGAGGCCAGGCCGGGCAGGCCCAGGAGCGCGTCCAGCCCGCCGCTGGCTTCGACCGACATGCTGGTCACGATCAGCACGTCGGGCGCCAGCGCGCCCACGGCCTCGGCCGACAGTGGCTTGTAGCCCTGCTGGCCCTGCATCACGTTGACCAGACCGGCCAGCGCCATGAGCTGGCTGGCCGCGGTGTCACGCCCCGCCGCCTGCGGCGCGCCGCCACGATTGATCAGCAGCATGGCGCGCGCGGGCCTGCCGGGCAGCGCCTCGGCGCGGGCCAGCTCGCGGCCCAGATCCTCGATCATGCGCTCGCCGGCCGGCCGCGCATCCAGCGCCTCGGCCACGGCGCGGATGCGCGCCTTGAGCGAATCGACCGAAGGCTGGTCGGGCACCGTCACCACGCGCACGCCGACCTCGCCCAGGCGCTTGAGCGCGTCCGGCGGACCGGCCTGCTCCGAAGCCAGCACCAGATCCGGCTTGAGCGACAGCACGCCCTCGACCGGCACGGCGCGGTAGTAGCCCACGCTGGGCAGCCGGCGGGCTTCGGGCGGATACAGGCTGGATTGGTCGTCGCCGACCAGCCGCGCGCCCTGGCCCAGTCCGTACACGATCTCGGTGACGCTGCCGCCCAGCGTGACCACGCGCTCGGGCGCGGCCTGGGCCACGCACAGCCCGGCCAGCCAGGCCGCCGCGACGGCGGACAGGCGCGCAGGCAGCCGGCGCGGCGAACGCACGCGGGCAAACCATCCGGAGAAGGGGCGAGGCATCGGAGTCTTGCGCATCATCGGCATGTCCTCATACGGCCAGCGGCACGGCGCACAGGCCGCTCATCAGCTCGCGCCAGCCGGGCAGCTCGGGCTTGCCGGGCTTGCGCTCGCCGAAGAACTGGGCAATCAGGTCGCCGTTGGCGGCATACAGCTCCAGCGACGTGACCCAGCCGTCGGAGGTCGGCTTGTTCACCACCCAGGACGAGGCGATGGCGGTGGTGTCCAGGTGCAGGTTGAACTTCGGATCCAGCACGTTGTACCAGGGGCCGGTGCGGCGCAGCTGGCGCACCGGGCCGGTGTGGATCTGGATCATGCCTCGGTTGCCCACGAAGCACATGATGGACAGGCCCGAGGCAGCCGCCGACTCCAGCGCGCGTTCGACGGCGTCGGCCGGCACCTGCTGGGCCAGATCCTCGCCGGCGGCGGCCAGCGCCGCCAGCCGGGTGATCTTGAACTTGCGCAGCAGCGGGAAGAACTCGTGCGTGTCCTTCATGCCCAGCCAGGCGGCGCGCCACTGCTCGCCATCGGCCACGCTGGCGGCGTCGGACGCGGGCGCGGCCGGCGTGCTTTCCGGCCACCGCGACGGACCCGCGTGACGCGCGACCAGCGCGTCGTAGGCGGCCACATCGGTGGCCTCGGTGCGATAGACCTTGTGCACGGCCACGCCCTCGCCGTCGAAGAACTGCAGGCTGTGCCGCCCGTCCTGCTCCACGGCCCAGGCCGAGCGCCAGCACGAGAAGAACACGCGCAGGTCGATGTCCGGCCCCAGCACCAGCCCGACCGGACCGTCGGCCTGGATGTCCAGGTAGCGGCCGTGGCGTTCGTGCACGCACCAGTCGTTGCGCGTCAGCGCCATGACCTCGCCCAGCGTGCCCAGGTCGCGGAAGATGGCCTGGGGCTCGCCGTGCAGCGCGGTCGCCTTGACGCCGCCACAGCCGGCGGCGACCCACTGCGCCTCGGACACGCCCAGCGCCTGGGCCAGGTTGCGGGCGCGCAGCTTGGGCTGTTCGGCCGCCAGGGCCTCGTTGCGGGCGCGCAGTTCGGCGGCGCGGGTGTCGAAATCGATGTTGCTCATGTCTGGCCCTCCGGCCTGAAAGGGGGTGATGGAAAGGATGTCGGATCGTCGGCGGCGATACCGCCGTCGCCCTTGCCCGTCATGCACCGTGAAGCGATGCGCCATGCGGGCAGGGGCGGCGGCCTATCGGGTCAATATTGGTACGTGAGCGATATCCGCAGGCTGCGGCCCGGCTCGGTATACCAATCCACCGGGCGCGCTATTTGCATCGCGCCCGCGGTCGGCAAGTTGATGGCCTCCCAGTATTTCTTGTCGAACAGGTTGTACACACCGGCCTGCAGCTGCAGGCCCTTGACCGCTTCCGGCCGCCAGTACCCCATCAGGTCCATCACGCCGTAGCCCGGCGCCTGGAAATCGGCGTTGGGCGCCTTGGCCGTCGGGTTTGGATACTCCACCTTATCGCGCTTGAGCGCGGCCGTCAGCATCGCATCCACGCCCCAGGCGTCGCGGCCATAGCCCAGGCCGACGATGGCCTTGAGCGGCGCGACCGAGTTCAGGTGCTGGCCGGTGCCTTCATCCTTGCCCACGGCCCAGGCCAGCGAGCCCCAGGTGCGCCAGCCGGTCGCGAATTTCCAGTGCGCGCTGGCCTCGGCGCCGTAGATGCGCACGCGGGCGCGATTGACGGTGCCGGTGACGCCCAGCGGATACTGGCCCGCCCAGGCCGGCTGCCACATCGGCGAATTGGCGTCCAGCGGCACGCTGGTGTCGATGAAGTTCTGGTAGCGGTTGTCGAAGAACGACAGCGCGCCGCCCAGGTCATCGGAGCCCAGCTTGGCGCCCAGTTCCCAGCCCTTGCTGGTTTCGGGTTTCAGGTCGGGATTGCCCACGCGCAGATAGGTGCCGGCGCCGCCGTAGTTGGTGTAGAGCTGGGACGGGCTGGGCGCCTTGAAGCCATAGGCGTATTGCGCGTACAGGCTGAGTTCGTCGGCCGCCTTCCAGCCGGCCAGCAGCTTGGGCGAGAAGCGGCCGGCGCTGTTGGCCGAGGGCAGCTTGCCGGCATTGGGATTGCTGGCGTAGCTGTCGGTGCTCTCGGGCTTCTGCTTGTAGTGGTCGTAGCGCAGCGCCGGCGTCAGCGTGTAGCGGCCGTCGGCGAAGCCGAATTCGTCCTGCACCCACATGGCCCACTGGCTGCCCTTGGATTGCGGCACGTCGGCCTGGTTGGTGTGCAGCATGTCGCAGGCGCGCGGGCCGAATGGCGCGGGCGTGCCGGGACGGATCACGGGGCAGTTGTCGTAGCCGCTGGATTGCTGCTCGGTTTTGTTGCCGTACCACTCGCCGCCCAGGGTCCACAACTGCGTCACCGCGCCGCCCAGGCGCTTGGTCGCCTCGGCGTTCACGCCGTACATGGTCTGGCGGATGCTGTTGTCGCGGCCATACGGGCCGCTGGGAAAGCCATAGCGGAACGGATCGCGGGGAATGATGAAGGCCCGCGGATCCACGCTGCGCACCGCCGTCTGACGGGTGTCCAGCGACACGCGCTGCCAATAGAGCGCGGCCGTGACGGTATCGAGCAGGCCGCCGTCGGACGGCGCCCTGTAGCTGTAGTCCAGCGACACGCGCTGGCGCTCGGTTTCCTTGCGCACGCTGTTCTCGCCGTACAGGTAGGACGTGCCCGCGCCCTGTTCGAACATATTGTCGAAATCCGCCGTGCGCTTGAAATACTCGCCGGTCACGCCGAAGCGATGGCCGCCGTCCACGCGCTGCTGCAGCTTGAGCAGGAAGCTGCGCTGGCTGTAGTCCTCGGGCGTGGGCTGGTTGCGGCGCGGGCCGTAGCCGCCCACGTCGCCGCGGTTGTCGACCGCGTGCCCGTTGCGCAGGCCCGCCTGCACCAGCCAGAAGGTGTTCTCGTGGATCTGGCCGGCCAGCGCCGCGTTGGCGCCCCAACTGCTATCGGTGGTGTCGTAGTCGGTCTTGGCCAGCGCGCCGAAGCGCTTGCCATCCTCCAGCAGGTCGGACGGATTGAGCGTGCGCAGGTCGGCGATGCCGGAGATCGCGCCCGAGCCGCCGCCGCTGCCGCTGGCGTCGGCGCCGCGCACGATGTCCAGGCGCGACAGGCTGTTGAAGTCCACCGACTCCAATCCGCCCTTCACGCCGCGCGCGCCATCGTCCAGCCAGGGCAGGCGGATGCCGTCCACGCGAGTCAGCACGCGGTCCTGGTCCAGGCCACGGATATTGATGCTGTTGGTCAGGCGATTGAAATTGACGCCCGGCTCGACGCGCCTGCCGAAGTCGCTCCAGTTGCGCACCTGCAACTCGTCCAGGCGCTTGCGGTCGGTGCTGCTTTGCCAGGCGGGCGCGGGGCGGCTGCCCTCGCCCTCGACGCGCACGGGATCCAGGTTCGTCACGCCGGCCTGCGGCACCAGTACGTAAATGCCGGCGCTGCGCTCGCGCGCGGCCAGGCCCGAGCCGGCCAGCAGGCGGGCGAAGCCCTCGGACACGGAGTAGGAACCGTTCAGGCCGCCGGTGCCGCGCGCGCCCAGCAAGGCGGCATCGAACAGCACGGTCACGCCGGCGGCGTCGGCGAAACGCGGCAGCGCCTCTGCCAGCGGCCCCGCCGGGATGCGGTAACTGGCCGCGCGGGCCTGAACCGCTTGCGCCTGCGCGGCGCCAGGTGCAAGCACCGCCGGCGCGGCCAACAGGGCCAGCGCCGCGCGCAAGGCCAGGGATAAACGGGTTGGGCGGCGCGGCGCGCCGTCGGCGGCCTGCGGACCGTCCGGGCGGCGAGAACGGCGGTTGAGGGTGTGGGTCATGATCGTCCTTTCGATCCAGCGGGTAGCGACTTGCGGGCATGCACAGGCATTCATCTGCCTCTACCCTCCATGACCCTCGAGCACGACGAATCGGACAACATGGCTCTCACTTTTTTGTAACAACGGCGATTCAGGCCGCCGCGATGCGCGGCCCGATCGTGACCCAGTAGGACGTGCGGTAACGCACGCTCACCGGCAGCGTGGCAGGCAGCGCCGCCAGCACCGCGTCGGTGTCGTGCAGTTGGAACGCGCCCGAAACGCGCAAAGGCGCCACGGCCGGATCGCAGCGCAGCAGGCCGGGCCGGTAGCGCCCCAGCTCGGCGGCGAAGGCGTCGAGCCGCATTTCACGGGCGTGCAGCACGTTGCGCATCCAGTCGGCGGCATGGGGATCGGCGGGCGCGGCGTCGGATGGGCCCTGATCGTCCAGGCGCAGCTCGGCGCCCGCCGCCAGCGGCAGATACCGTCCCGCGCGCGCCGCCACGCGCAGCGCGCCCTCCTGCACGCTGACGCGGCAAAACCCGTCTTCCTGTCGCACGCAGTAGCGGCCGGCGCGCGCCTCGATGTCGCCGTAACGCGTGCGCACCACGAAGGGCCGCGCCTGCGCGCCCGACTCGTCACGCACATGCAGCGCGATCTCGCCGGCGCGCAGCCGCAGCAGCCGCGAGGCGGCGCTGAACGCCACGTCCACGGCGCTGGCCGTGTTCAGGTAAAGACGGGATCCGTCGCTGAGCGCCACTTCGCGCAGCTCGCCGGCGGCGCTGCGGTAGTCGGCGGTCCAATCCAGCGGATCGGCGCGCCACGCGGCCCAGGCTAGCGGACCCGTCGCCGAGGCCAGCGCCAGGGTCTTGAGCACGGCGCGGCGGCGCGGCGACGCGGGCCGGTTCAGCGCCGCCATGCCCAGCGTGGCCGGCACCAGGCCGAAGCGCTGGCTGACGCGCTGCGCGCGCTGCCAGGCATGTTCATGCTCGGCCTTGCTGGAGCGCCATTGCTCGCAGGCCAGCAGGTCCGACGGGCTGGCGCGGCCGGAGCCCAGCAGCATCATCCAGCGCGCCGCCTGCCGGGCGACGCTCCGTTCCACCTCGGGCAGCTCGCCCGTTCCGCCCGCCGGCGCGCTCATGCCACCGCCAGGATGCATTGCTCGTATCCGCGCGCGATGTAGCGGTGGACGGTGCGCGGCGAGACATCCAGGCGCGCGGCGATCTCGCCGTGGCTCAGGCCCTCGAGCTGCGCCAGCAGGAAGGCCTCGCGCACCGGACCCGGCAGACCCGACAGCATTTCGTCGATCTCGTGCAGCGCCTCCAGGATCAGCAGCCGCTGTTCCACCGACGGCGCCAGCGCCGGCGGCATGACCGCCAGCGCGTCCAGATAGGCCTGCTCCAGCGCGCGGCGGCGGTGATGGTTCAGCATCAGCCGCTTGGCGATGGCGGTCAGGTAGGCGCGCGGCTCGCGCAGCGCCTCGATTTCCTGCCGGTGCCGCAGCACCCGGATGAAGGTGTCCTGCGCCAGGTCGGCCGCATCGAAGCTATTGCCCAGCTTGGCGCGCAGCCAGTTGTGCAGCCAGCCGTGGTGCCTGCTGTAGAGCGTGTGGACGGCGTCGCCGGTAAGGAGCGCGGAATTCGGCACGGCGGCTTCCCTGATATCGAGCTTTGAATAATCACAAATAGAAATCAATCTCATTCTAAGTGAAAAACCCTGATCCAGGTCAAGCCCGCCGCGCAATCGCCGGGGCGATATGATGGGACGCCGTCCCCACTTCCACTGTCCCAAGACCATGTCCTACGCCCTGCTGAAGCTTGTCCACCTCCTGGCCGTCATCCTCTGGGTTGGCGGCATGCTGTTCGCCCACTGTTTCCTGCGGCCGGCGGCCGCGCGGCTGGAGCCGCCGCAGCGCCTGAGCCTGATGGCGGCGGTGCTGGGTCCGTTCCTGAACGCGGTGCTGGCGGCCATCGTGCTGATCCTGGCGACCGGCGCGGCGATGATCGGGCAGGAAGCGGCGCAGGCCTCGCAAAGCGGCGGCGCCTTCTTCATGCCGCGCGCCTGGACGCTGATGGCGGCAGGCGGCATCGTCATGACGGCCATCTACGCCTACATCCGGCTGGTGCCCTTCAAGGGCCTGGCCGCCGCCGTGGCGGCCGCCGATTGGCCGGCGGGCGGGCGCAACATGGCCCTGATCCGCCGCTGGGTGGGCGTGAACCTGCTGCTGGGCCTGGCGGTCGTGGCGGCGGTTTTCCTGGCCTGACCCGGCATCCGCGCCGGCACGGGGCGGGCGCCGCCTGGCGCAGGCCCCCCCGCCCGCAGCTATCAGAACATCGGCGGCACCTATCGGAATTCTTTGGTTCGGCGCAATACGGCGTACATCCCGCCTTCTCACACTGGACGCGACTCTCGCGGGTCCCCAATCACAACGAGAAGGAAATCCCATGTTCAAACGCATCCTGCCCCTGGCCACGCTCGGCCTGTCCGTCCTTTGCGGCCCGGCCGCCGTCGCCGCCACGGCCGTCCAGGACAACAGCTCGCTGGAACAGCCCGGCTTTCGCGAACACAAGGCGACCTATGGCGTGGTCTACCGCCTGCCCCAGGAAGTCAACGCCGTGCTGGACGGCAAGATCAACGGCGCGCTCAAGTCGGACCTGCTCAAGCTGGGTCTGAAGACCGAGGCGGAAACGCCCAACATCCCACACGTGACGGTGGTCCACATCCACAGCGCCGATCCGACCACGCCCGCTCGCATGCTGGTCGCGCTGCCCAAGCCGCCCGCGCCGATTCCGGTCACGCTCAAGACTTTCTATCCGACCGAAGCCGCCAAGGGCGCCGGCCATCCATGGTGGCTGGACCTGGGCGTGGTCAAGAGCGGCGCCGGCTTCGAGGAACTGATGCGCTACAACACCGTGGTCACGGCAGCGCTGGCGCCGCTGCGCGATGGCCCGCTGCCGCGCGTCACCGGTCCGGTGTACGCCAAGATGGCCGACGCCGGCCGCGATCTGGTCCGCAGCGTGGGCGTGAGCGGCGTGAACGTCGTGCGGGACGGCCAGGAAGTGCGCGCGCACAACCCGCACACCACGCTGGTCTACAGCATGACTCTGTACGACGCGCGGCTGCAAGACGCCATGAAGCAGGAAGCCGACAAGTTCAACGCCATCCTGCCCGACGGCATCCAGACCACCTTCAAGGATGTCTCCATCGTCGAGATCGGTTTCGCCGGCAACGTGCTGCGCGAGATCTACCGCATCAGCCTGGAAGACGGCTCGGCGATCGACGTGGCCACCGGCAAGCCGGTCAAGCGCTAGGGCGCAAGCAATGCGTAATACTGCCATTTCGTGGCAGTATTGCGTGATTCCCGCCCCACCGTCTGTCCATGTCCCGCGCCGAACGCCTGCTCGACCTGCTGCAAACCCTGCGTCGCCACCGTCTGCCAGTCAGTGGTCACCGCCTGGCGTCGGAACTGGGCATCAGCCTGCGCACGCTGTACCGCGACATCGCCACGCTGCAGGCCCAGGGCGCGGAGATCGACGGCGAGCCGGGCATGGGCTATGTGCTCAAGCCCGGTTTCATGCTGCCGCCGCTGATGTTCAGCACCGAGGAAATCGAGGCGCTGGTGCTGGGCACGCGCTGGGTCGCGCAGCGCTCGGACGCGCGCCTGGGCCTGGCCGCCCGCAATGCGCTGGCCAAGATCGGCGCGGTGCTGCCGCCAGAAGTGCGCGATGAGCTGGACGCGATACCGCTGCTGATCGGCCCCAGCGCCGTCTGCGTGGTGGACCGGGTCGACCTGTCCCAGATCCGCCAGGCCATCCGCGCCGAGCAGAAAGTGGACATCACCTACCGCGACGACAAGGGCGCGGATTCGGTGCGCACCATCTGGCCCTTCGCGCTGGGCTTCTTCGACAGCGTGCGCATCGTCATGGCCTGGTGCGAGCTGCGCCAGGACTACCGCCATTTCCGCACCGACCGCATCGCCGCGCTGAGCGCCGGTCCGCGCTACCCGCGCCGGCGCCACGCGCTGCTCAAGGAATGGCGCGCTCTCAATCAGGCTCGGGAACAGCCCGAGGCCGAGGGATCGCGGCGGCCGAAGACTGCTGCCAAAAACTGACAGTATCCGCTCCTAAGCTTGCGCTACCGACCTCAAGGTCCCATCCGCCGCCAGGAGCGCATCATGTCCGACACGAACTTTCTCATCCTCTACGTCGAAAAACCCGAAGCCAGCGCGGCGTTCTACAGCGCGCTGCTGCAACGTCCGCCCGTCGAAAGCTCGCCCACCTTCGCGCTGTTCGCGCTGGACTCCGGCCTGATGCTGGGCCTGTGGTCGCGCTACACCGTGGAACCGGCCGCCGCCGGCCGGGGCGGCGCCACCGAACTGGCCTTCACCGTGCCGGACACCCAGGCCCTGGCCGACCGCTACCGCGACTGGAGCCTGCGCGGCCTGCCCATCCTGCAGGCGCCGATCGACATGGACTTCGGCCGCACCTTCGTGGCGCTGGACCCGGACGGCCATCGTCTGCGCGTCTTCGCGCCCAGGGAAGAACCGGCGGCCGAGCCCGACGCCATGGTCACGATCCCAGCATTCCAAGGAGCCTGAACCACAGATAGTCCAGCGGCACCAGCAGCGCGAACGACAGCAGCGCGGTGACCAGGCTCAAGGCCAGGCCGCTGCGCGCCGGCACCTGCCCCATGCCCATCGCCACCACGATGGGCGAGGCCTGGTACGGCATGACCACCGTGGCGTAGCCCGCCACCTGCGCCATCAACACCGCCATCAGCGAAAAACCCGAGGCCTGCGCCAGCGTCTCGGCCAGCGGCGTGTACAGCGCCGGCACGCCATTGGCGGTGACCACGAAGTTCAGCAACGCAGACAAGCCCACCAACGAGAAAAAGCTGCGCATCGGCGCGTCCGGCGACAGCGGCAACCAGGCCAGCAGCGCCTTGCCGATGATGCCCCCCAGCCCGCTGTCAGCCACCATCGCCGCCAGCCCCAGGATGCCCGCCACATAGATGGCGGTGCGAAAGTTCACTTCCTTGCCGAACTGGTCGCCGCTGACGAAGCCCACCTTGGGCAGCAGGCAGACGCAGGCCGACAGCAGCCCGATCCAGGCCGGCGACACGCCGTGCACACTGTCCGTCACCCAGCCCAGCAACGTCAGCGCCAGCAGCCAGCCCAGCCGTTTCTCGGCGGCCGACAGCGGCGCGGCGGCGGCGGCTTGCTCCGCGCGCCTGGGCGTGTCGCGGAACATCCAGGCGATGCAACAGGTCAGCAGCACGCCCTTCAGGATGCCCAGCACCGGCGCGTGCAGCCACAGATAGGGCAGATAGCCCAGCTGCAGCCCGTAGCTGCCCTCGATGCTGCCGGCCATGACCAGGTTCGGCACGTTGGCCGGCAGGACGGAGGTGGACAACTGGAAGGTGCCGAAGCCCACCGCCAGCGCCAGCCCGATGCGGCCACGGCTGCCGGGCGCCAGGCCGATGCGGTCGGCATAAGCCAGCACGATGGGCATCAGCAGCGCGATGCGCCCCATGTTCGACGGCATGACGAAGGCCAGCAGATAGGTCAGCGTGACCACGCCGGCCGTCACGGTCAGGTAGCCCCCTGCCAGGCGGCGCGACAGCAGGCCGGCCATGCGGTCGGCCAGGCCGGTGTACTTCAGCGCCAGGCCCAGCACATAGCCGCTGAGCACCAGCCAGAACGCGGCCGAGGCGAAACCCGAGAACACCACCTCGCGCGGCGCCGCCGCCAGCGCCATGGCGCCGCCGAAGAACAGCAGCGCCGTGAGGTATTCCGGCAGGCGCGAAAAAGCCCATAGCGCGATCGTGATCGCCGTCAGGGCGGCGGGTAGAATCGGAAACCCGGAGACTAAGGCATGCATGGAACCACCGTGGCGAAAATAAGAATCGGCGCAGTGTACGGACCCTGTACGACGCTGAAAATGCGCGATTGGCGCAGGCTGCCTACACGGCTGGCGTAGGCTGACGCAACGGATACGCATGCGTTTCGACCTGACTGATCTGGCGCTCTTCCTGCACGTGGTGCAGGCCGGCAGCATCACGCACGGCGCCGCCCGCGCCAACCTGGCCCTGGCCGCCGCCAGCGCCCGCATCCGCAACCTGGAAGCCTCGCTGGGCGCGCCGCTGCTGGAACGCGGCCGCCACGGCGTCACGCCCACGCCGGCCGGCCAGAAACTGGCCTCGCACGCGCGCCTGATGCTGGCGCAGGCCGAGCGCCTGCGCGACGACCTGTCCGGCTACGCCGGCGAGTTCGGCGGCTCGGTGCGCGTGCTGTCCAACACCAACGCGCTGACCGCCTTCCTGCCGGAGGCGCTGAGCGGCTTCCTGGCCGCGCATCCGCGCATCAACGTCGAACTGCAGGAGATGCTGAGCGACGAGATCGTCGAAGCCATCGCCGACGGCTCGGCCGACATCGGCATCGTCGCGGGCACGGTGGACACCGGCGCGCTGGAAACCCATCCCTACCGCTGCGACCGCTTCGTCCTGATCGTGCCGCGCGGACACGCGCTGGCCGGCCGCGCCCAGGTCGCCTTCGGCGAGGTGCTGGACGAGGATTTCGTCGGCCTGGACCGCAGCAGCGCGCTGCAGCGCTTCCTGGCGCGCCAGGCCCTGGTGGCGGGCAAGCCCATCAGGCTGCGCGTGCAGCTGCGCAGCTTCGACGCCATGTGCCGGCTGGTGCAGGCCGGCGTGGGCGTGGGCATCGTTCCTGAAAGCACGGCGCACGGCATGAGCCGGCTGCTGGACGTAGGCGCGGTGACGCTGTCCGACGCCTGGGCCACGCGCCAGCTGCTGATCTGCGTGCAGTCGCGCCAGGGCCTGAGCGCGCGCGCCTGCCGCCTGCTCGACCACTTGCTGGCGGACAGCGAGGGCGCGGCGGGCCAGGCCGCCGGCTAGCCCCGGACGAGGCCGTTACGAATACAGCTCCGTCATGAACTGCGAGGCCTTCAGGCCCGACCCCGTCAGCAGCACGACCGTGCGTTCGGTCTGCGCGATGGCGCCGCGCGCGGCCAGCATGTCGAGCGCGGCGGCGGCCGTCGCGCTGGTCGGCTCGGCATAGAGCCCCATCGCGGCCAGCTTGCGCACGGCGGCCACGATCGCATCCTCGGGCACCGCCACGGTCTGCCCGCCGCTGGCGCGCACGGCCTGCAGCATTTCGCGCAGGCGCAAGGGTTGGCGGATGGCCGTGCCCTCGGCCACCGTGGGTAGCACCGGGCGCTCGACCAGGGTGTCCGCGCCCGCCTGGAAGCTCGCGTCCACCGGCGAGCAATGCAGCGGCTGGGCCACGAACAGGCGCGGCAGCCGGCGGATCTGGCCGGCCGCCAGCAGCTCGGCGAAGCCGATGGCGCAGCCCAGCACATTGCTGCCGGCGCCTGCCGGAATCACCACGTTGTCCGGCGCCTCGAAGCCGAAGTCCTCCCACATTTCGTAGGCGATGGACTTGGTGCCCTGCAGGAAGAAGGGCTGCCAGTTATGGCTGGCGTAGTACAGCTCGCCTGATGCGCGGATGGCCGCGTCCTGCGAGGCTTCGCGCGGCCCGTCCACCAGCCTCACGTCGGCGCCGAAGGCGCGGATCTGCGCGATCTTGGCCGGCGAGGCATAGGCCGGCGCGAAGATGGTCACCGCCATGCCCGCCGCCGCGCCGAACGCCGCGATGGCCGCGCCGCCGTTGCCCGAGCTGTCCTCGCCGACAGCGCCGATGCCGATCTGGCGCAGCCAGGACAGCATCACCGCCGCGCCGCGATCCTTGAAGCTGCAGGTCGGGTTGAACCACTCCAGCTTGAAATGCGGGCGCAGAGCGCCCCAGGCGCGCTCGGCCATGGGCGTGCAGCCCTCGCCCATGGAGACCGGCGCGTCGATGACGCGCGGCAACGCGGCCCGGTAGCGCCACAGCGAACGCGCGCGCGTGTCGATGTCGTCGCGCGAAATGCCGGCCAGCGGCGAGATCATCAGCGGCGTGCGCGCGTCGGAACACCAGCGCGGCTCGTCCAGCGCGTAGCGGGCGCCGGTCTGGGGATCGTAGTAATGCGGTTCGTTCATGGCGTGCGGCCGAATAATGTCGATGGCCGCAGTCTAGGCGCGCCGGATCGTCTGGCGTTGCAATATCATGTTGCGATATCCGCAATCAAGGAGGCGCCATGGAACGTGGGCCGCTATGGGAACACCAGGTCTTTTGCGCCGTGGCCGAACGCCAGAGCTTCGTGTTGGCCGCCCGCGCGCTGGGCGCCTCGCCCAGCGCCGTAACACGGGCGGTGCAGGCGCTGGAGCGCCAGCTGGGCGCGCAACTGCTGACGCGCAGCAAGACCAGCGTGACGCTGACGCCGCAGGGCGAGCGCTATGTCGAGTCGGCGCGCGACATG
Source organism: Achromobacter sp. AONIH1 (assembly GCF_002902905.1). Lineage (NCBI taxonomy): Bacteria > Pseudomonadati > Pseudomonadota > Betaproteobacteria > Burkholderiales > Alcaligenaceae > Achromobacter > Achromobacter sp. AONIH1. Next base: position 6,366,526 of record NZ_CP026124.1, read on the forward strand.
CTGCGCCTGGAAGAAAGCGCGCGCGAAGCGCTGCGCGAGACGCAGCGCGGCGCCCAGGGCCGGCTGCGCTTTTCCGCGCCCGACCTGCTGGGCGTGGCGCTGCTGCCGGCCGTGCTGCGGCGCTATGCCGAGGACTACCCCGACGTGCGCATCGACATCAGCTATACCGACAAATGGGTGGATCCGATCGCCGAAGGACTGGACTTCGCCGTTCGCGGCGGCTTTCCCGCCTCCAGCGAGCTGCTGGGCGCGCGCCTGTGGCCCTATGAGCGACTGCTATGCGCCAGCCCGGACTACGTGGCGCGCATGGGACTGCCGCGCGAACCGGAAGACCTGGTGCGCCACCGCCTCATCATGCACACCGGCCCGCGCGTGCTCAAGGACTGGCACCTGCGCGGCGAGGGCAGCATCCAGCGCCTGCGCGCGGAGCCGGCCCTGCGCGTCAGCACTGGCAGCAGCCTGATGGCGCTGGCGCTGGCAGGCGCGGGCGTGGCGCGGCTGGCGGACTGGGCCGCGCTGCCGGAAATCGCACGCGGCACGCTGGTGCGCGTGTGTCCGGCCTATACCGTGACCTCGGCCCGGGGCGTGTCGCCCCAGGTCCACGCCGTGTACGCATCGCGCTCCTTGCCGGCCCGCGCCCGCGCCATGCTGGCCGCCTTGCGCCAGGCCGGCGCAGGCCTCATGGACGCTCCAGCCCCGCCCGCAACGCCGCCCGCTCGCCACGCTTCCTGAACAGCAGGTAATACAGCGCCGACAGCGCCAACAGGAAGGGCACGCCGAACACCAGCGTCATCTTGAACACCGACGTGAAGTAGGTGGTGAGCAGGATCGCCAGCATGGCCAGCGCCCCCAGCAGCGTCAGCGCCGGAAAGCCCGGCATGCGGAACGACAGCCGCGCCCCGCCCTCGCGCGCCCAGCGACGGCGGAAGAAATAGTGCGTGACGAAGATCATCATCCAGGTGAACAGCGCGCCGAACATGGAGATGGCCATCATCAGCGTGAACGAGGTCTCCGGATACAGCACGTTCAGCACCGTGGCGATGGCGATGCCGCTGGTCGACAGCAGCAGCGCGTTCAGCGGCGTGCCGCCGCGCGTAAGCCGGCCCAGCGCGGCCGGCGCATGGCCGGCGCGCGACAGGCTGAACATCATGCGGGTGGTGATGTAGAGCTGGCTGTTCATGGCCGACAGCGCCGCCACCAGCACGATGAAGTTGATCACGCCGGCCGCATAGGGAATGTCCACGGCCTGCATCACCTTGACGAAGGGACTGCCGCCCTTGCCGGCCTGGTCCCAGGGCACGATGGCCAGGATCAGCGCCAGCGTCAGCAGGTAGAACACCACCAGGCGCACGATGGTGGCGCGGAACGCCTGCTTCACGGCCCGCTCCGGATCCTCGGCCTCGCCGGCCGCCACCGCGATCATCTCCACGCTGAGGTAGCTGAAGATAGAGATCACCACCGCGACCCACATGCCCCAGACGCCGTTGGGAAAGAAGCCGCCATGCGCGGTGTACTGCGCCACGCCGTGCTCCGGGCTGCCCCAGACCACATAGGCGCCCAGCACGATGAAGGCGACGATGGCGCTGACCTTGATGGTCGAGAACCAGTATTCCACCGTGCCGAAGGCCTTCACGCTCATGGCGTTGATGAAGATCAGCGCGGCCGAAAACACGCAGACCCACTGCCAGCCGGGCACCGAGGGAAACCAGAACTTCATGTACTCGGCCACCGCGGTGACCTCGGTGCCGACCGCCAGCACCACGCAGGACCAGTAGGCATAGCGCACCAGGAAGCCGGCCAGCGGGCCGATGTAGTGTTCGGCATAGGCGCCGAAGGAGCCAGAGGTGGAATGCGCCACCGTCATCTCGGCCAGGCAGCCCATCAACAGCAGCGTGATCAGCCCGCCTATGGCGTAGCTGATCAGCACGCTGGGGCCGGCGAAGCCGATGGCGAACTTGCTGCCCAGGAACAGGCCGGTGCCGATGGCCCCGCCGATGGCGATCATGCTCATCTGGCCGGAACTCAGGCGCCGCTTCAGGCCTTGCTCGCGTTCGGCGATGCGGCCGAATCCTTGCGGTTGCGACATGTCTTCCTCCTTGTGTTGTTGTGCGGGCGCGGCCCCTCTGCGGGGGCCTGCGTGGTCCGTGCCGGCGCCGTGCTCAGGTCACGGCGGCGCGATGCTTGAACTCGGGCTTGTCCCAGGCGCGGGTATCGAGCACATCCTTCAGGACCTCGACGGCGTCCCAGACATCGGCGTGGCCCAGGTACAGCGGCGTCAGGCCGAAGCGCAGCACCTCGGGCTCGCGGTAGTCGCCGATCACGCCGCGCGCGATCAGCGCCTGCATGACCTCGAAACCGTTCGGGTGGCGGAAGCTGACGTGGCTGCCGCGCAGCGCGTGCTCGCGCGGCGTGGCCAGCGTCAGCGGATGGCCGGCGCAGCGTTCCTCGACCAGCGCGATGAACAGATCGCCCAGCGCCAGCGACTTCTTGCGGACTTCGTCGATGCCGGCGGCGTGGGCGATGTCCAGGCCGCATTCGACCAGCGACAGCGAGACGATGGGCTGCGTGCCGCACAGGTAGCGGCGGATGCCGCCGGCCGGCTCGTAGGCCACGGTCATGTCGAACGGGCGCTGGTGCCCCCACCAGCCGGTCAGCGGCTGCCAGAAATTGTCGGTGTGGCGCGGCGCCACCCAGATGAAGGCCGGCGCGCCGGGGCCGCCATTGAGGTACTTGTAGGTGCAACCCACGGCGAAGTCGGCCTTGGCGCCCTGCAGGTCCACCGGCACCGCGCCGGCGGCGTGCGCCAGGTCCCAGATCGTCAGCGCGCCGCGCTCGTGCGCCAGCGCCGTCACCGCGCGCATGTCGTGCATCTGGCCGCTGCGATAGTTGACGTGCGACAGCAGCACCACGGCCACAGAATCGTCCAGCGCCTGTTCCAGCGGCAGCTCGTCATCGATCAGGCGCATCTCGTAGCCCTGCTGCAGCAGGTCGATCAGGCCCTGGATCATGTACAGGTCGGTCGGGAAGTTGTCGCGCTCGGACAGGATCACCCGGCGGCCCGGCCTGGCCTGCTGCTGGATGCGCAGCGCGGCGGCCAGCGCCTTGAAGATGTTCAGCGAGGTGGTGTCGGTGATGACGACCTCGCCCTTGCCGGCGCCGATCAGGCCCGCCAGCTTGTCGCCCAGGCGGGCGGGCAGGTCGAACCAGCCGGCCGTGTTCCAGCTGCGGATGAGGCCCGCGCCCCATTCCTTGCCGATCACGTCGGCGGCGCGCGCCGCCGCGGTCCTGGGCAGTACGCCCAGCGAGTTGCCATCCAGGTAGATCACGCCGGGTGGCAGGTCGAACTGGTTCTTGATGGATGCCAGCGGGTCGAGGCGGTCTGCGGCGACGCAGGCTTCGCGGGTATGCATGAAAACACTCCTGGAGACGAAAATTCTGCGTACATACTAGCAGCGCCCTTCCGCCGAAAAGTTGCAAATCCAGGCGTGGCTTACCCTAGTATTTCGCAGTAAATTGCGTTCCATATAAAATATTCGAATTGGATTGCACGATGCAGATCGACGCGATAGACCGGCGCATCCTGAGCCGCCTCCAGGAGAACAGCCAGATCAGCAACCAGGACCTGGCCGAGCAGGTATCGCTGTCGCCATCGGCCTGCCTGCGCCGCGTCCGGGCGCTGGAGGAAGGCGGACTGATCAAGCGCTACCGCGCCGTGCTGGACGCCGAGAAACTGGGCTTCGAGCTGGAAGCCATCGTCCACGTCGCGCTGGACCAGTCGCGCAGCGGCTGGCACGAGGAGTTCCTGGCCGGCATCGCGCTCTACGACGAAATCACCGAGGCCAGCATCGTGACCGGCGCGTCCAACTACATCCTCACGGTGCGCGCGCGCAACCTGTCGGCCTTCTCGCAATTCGTGGAAGACAAGCTGAGCAAGATCGCCGGCGTGCGCGACATCTGCTCGCACCTGGTCATGCGCAAGGTGAAGGACCGCAGCGGCATGCTGCCGCTGGCGGGCTGGCGCTAGCGCACTGCCCGGCTCACCACCCTGCCCGGTCTCGCGCCCGGCGGCATCCCGGGCTCAGACGATGCCCTGGCGCAGGAAGCCGAACACCGTGACGAAGTGGCAGGCCGTGCCGCCCATCACGAACAGATGCCAGATGCCGTGCGCGTGCGGCCAGCGCCTGCTGTTGGCGTAGAACACGGTGCCCGCGGAATAGACCGCCGCGCCGGCCAGTAGCCAGGCCAGGCCCGCCGTCGACAGCGACCCGGCGATGGGGATGGCGAAGGCCACGCCCAGCCAGCCCATGCCCAGGTACAACGGCAGCGCCGGCGACGCGCCACGCGACGACCACCACAGCTCGCGGGCGATGCCGGCCAGGGCCAGCAGCCAGATGCCCGCGCCGGCCGCCATGGACATGCCGTCGGGCTCGGGCACGAAGGCCAGCGGCGTGTAGGTGCCGGCGATCAGCAGATAGATGGCGCAATGATCGGCCTTGGCCCAGAAGGCCTTGCGCCGTCCGCGCGTCCAATGGAACAGCACGGACGAGGCATACACGGCGATCATCGACGCCGCGAACACCGCGCAGGCGGTCAGCTGCACCGCGTCGGCCTGGACCGTGGCGGCCCGCGACAGCAGCGCGCCCGACGCGGCCACGGCCAGCCCCAGGCCGGCCAGGTGGGTCGCGCCGTTGAATCGTTCACCCTTGTACATGCATGGCCTCCCGCCGGCGCGCTGCCGGCGCCTGGTCATGCTGACGCAGGTGTGTGACAGGGCGAAGTCAGCGGGAGGCCGCGGTTCAGCCGATGAAATCCACCGCCGCCGGATAACCCTCGATCGCGCGCGCAGCCAGGATCGCGCGCTGCACCGCCAGCGCCGTGGCCTCGGCGGCCAGCACGCCCAGCAGCATCACGTTGGCGGCCTTGTCCGACACGCCCGTGCCCAGCGCGAAGATCGTATCGCCATCCAGCATGGTGTGGATGGGATTGATGGTGCGGGCCAGCCCGTCGTGCGCCATCTGCGCCATCTTCTGCGCCTGGGCCTTGGTCAGCTTGACGTCGGTGGCCACCACGCCGATGGTGGTGGCCGCGCCGGCGCGCATGGACTTGGGCAGGTCGCCCGCCAGGATCGCCGCGCGCGTGTCCAGCAAGGCGCGCCCGTCCGCCGTGCGCGCGCCGGCCAGGATGCGGCCGTTGGATGGATCGAGCACGTCGCCGACCGCGTTGACCGCGATCAGCGCGCCGACCGTCACGCCGCCGACCGTCAGCGACGCGCTGCCGATGCCGCCCTTCATGGCGCGCTGCGGACCGTACAGCTTGCCCACCGTGGCGCCGGCGCCGGCGCCGACGTTGCCTTCCTGGACTGGGCCGGCGCTCGCGGACTTGCAGGCCTGATAGCCCGCCGCCGCGTCCGGCCGCACCGAGGCGTCGCCCACGCCCAGGTCGAACAGGATCGCCGCCGGCACGATGGGTACATGGGCCACGCCCACGTCGAAACCGATCTTGCGTTCTTCCAGGTAGCGCATCACGCCGCCGGCCGCGTCCAGGCCGAACGCGCTGCCGCCGGCCAGCATCACGGCGTGGACCTTCTCGACCATGTTGGACGGATTGAGCAGGTCGGTCTCGCGCGTGCCGGGCGCCGCGCCGCGCACGTCCACGCCCGCCGTGGCGCCGGCCTCGGCGATGATCACCGTGCAGCCGGTCGGCCGCCGCGTATCCGTGTAGTGCCCGACCTTCAGCCCCGGCACCTGGGTGATGGACCCGCCGCCCGGCGTCAGCCGTAGTCCTCCCCCGCCCTGCGCGGGCACGCTGCCCGCCAGCGCGGCCGCGCCTGCCGCCGCCATCATGAACTTCCTCCTGTTCAATCGCTGTTCCACATCGTCTCCTTGGGGTGCTGCCTGCGTGGCTCCGGAAAGCCGGGTTTCCGGAGATTTTCGTTATATCTGGAAGTTATATTTTCACTATTTCTTATGCTTTGTGGAAAAATAGACGCGTTGTTAGAGTGCGGCTACGCTGGAGTGCGCCCTGAACCACAGGTCGCTCCTCCAGGCCCCCATACCCGTGGAGCATCGCCAATGAAACTCTTCCGTACGCTGTTCGTCGCCGGCCTGGTCCAGGTCGCCGCCCTCTCCGCCGCCCACGCCCAGTCGGGCCTGGACCAGATCAAGTCCGCCGGCGTGCTCAAGTTCGGCACCGAGGGCACCTACGCCCCCTTCACCTTTCACGAGGCATCGGGCCAGCTGGTCGGCTTCGACGTGGACATCGGCCGCGCCATCGCGCAGCGCCTGGGCGTGAAGGCCGAATTCGTCGAAGGCAAGTGGGACGGCCTGATCGCCGGCCTGGACGCCAAGCGCTACGACGCGGTCATCAACCAGGTCGGCATCACCGACGCGCGCAAAGCCAAATACGATTTCTCGGATCCCTACATCTCGTCCGCCGCGGTGCTGATCGTGCGTGACGACAATACCACCATCAAGTCCTTCGAGGACCTGAAGGGCCGCAAGTCCGCCAACACGCTGACCAGCAACTTCGGCAAGCTGGCGCAGCGCCACGGCGCCGATCTGGTCGCCGTGCAGGGCTTCAACGAATCCATCGACCTGCTGACCTCGGGCCGCGTCGAAGCCACGGTCAACGACAACCTGTCGTACCTGGACTTCAAGAAGCAGAAGCCCAACGCCAAGGTCAAGATCGCCGCCACCGACAAAGCCGCCGAGTTCAGCAGCTCGGGCGTGCTGCTGCGCAAGGGCAACCCCGAGCTGGTCGCCGCCATCAACAAGGCGCTGGCCGACATCAAGGCCGACGGCACCTACAAGACCATCTCGGTCAAGTACTTCGGCACCGACGTGTCGGCGCAGTAAGCCGCGGGTCCGCCCATGACGCTACCCACCTGGTTGCAGGCCGCCCTGCCCGACGCGCTGCTGGCGCAGATCAATGGCTGGGCGGCGCCGGCCTGGGCGCAGCTGATGGCGGACTCGTTCTGGCCGCTGCTGCACGCCGGCCTGGTGTTCACGGTGCCGCTGACGCTGGCCTCGTTCGCGCTGGGCCTGGCGCTGGCCTTCGTGGTGGCGCTGATCCGGCTGTTCGGCCCGGCGCCGCTGGTGGCCGTGGTGCGCTTCTATGTCTGGCTGGTGCGCGGCACGCCGCTGCTGGTGCAGCTGTTCGTGATCTTCTACGGCCTGCCCAGCGCCGGCATCGTGCTGGATCCGCTGCCCGCCGCGCTGATCGGCTTCACGCTGAACGTGGGCGCCTACAACTCCGAGGTGATCCGCGCAGCCATCGAATCGATCACCAAGGGCCAGTGGGAAGCCGCGTACTCATTGAGCATGACGCGCGCGCAGGCCCTGCGCCGCACCATCCTGCCGCAGGCCGCGCGCGTGGCGGTGCCGCCGCTGTCGAACTCCTTCATCTCGCTGGTGAAGGACACCTCGCTGGCCGCGGTGCTGACGGTGCCCGAGATCTTCCAGGCCGCCCAGCGCATCGCCGCCGTCACCTATGAACCGCTGATCCTCTACACCGAGGCGGCGCTGATCTACCTGGCGTTCAGTTCCGTCCTGTCGGCCCTGCAGGTCCGCCTGGAGCGGCGCTTCGGCCAGCATGCCGTGTTTTCCGAGAAGAATCGATGATCCGCCTGGAAAAGATCGAGAAAGCCTTCGGCGGCAATCCCGTCCTCAAGAAAGTGGATGTCGCCATCGCCGAAGGCAGCGTGACCGCGCTGATCGGCCCGTCGGGCAGCGGCAAGAGCACGCTGCTGCGCTGCGTGAACCTGCTGGAGACGCCCGACCGGGGCACGCTGTCCATCGGCCCCGAGACCGTGCATTTCCAGCCCGGCCAGAAACTGGGTCGCGAGCAGGTGCTGCGCGTGCGCAAGCAGACCGGCATGGTGTTCCAGAACTTCCAGCTGTTCCCGCACCAGACCGTGATCGGCAACGTCATGGAAGGGCTGGTCACGGTGCAGAAATGGTCCGCCGACCGCGCCCGCGCGCGCGCCGAGGAGCTGCTGCGCAAGGTCGGCATGCAGGACAAGGCCGACGCCTGGCCGGCCAACCTGTCCGGTGGCCAGCAGCAGCGCGTGGCCATCGCCCGCGCGCTGGCGCCGGCGCCGCGCGTGCTGCTGTGCGACGAGCCGACCTCGGCGCTGGACCCAGGCCTGGCCGCCGAGGTGGTCGAGGTGCTGCGCCAGCTGGCCGCAGAAGGCATGACCATGCTGATGGCCACGCACGACCTGCGCCTGGCCGCCAGCGTGTCGCGCGAAGTGGTGTTCCTGCTGGACGGCGCGGTGATCGAATCCGGCTCGTCCAAGACCGTGTTCACGCAGCCGCGCGACCCGCGCACGGCCGCCTTCATCTCCACCCTGACGCAGGAAGCGGGCGGCTGAGGCCTACTTGCCCAGCGTCATGCCGCCGTCGATGGTGACGACCGCGCCGGTCATGAACAGGAACGGCGGCTGGGCCAGCGCGATCATGGCCGCGGCGATCTCCTGGGTCGTGGCCAGCCGGTTCAGCGGATGCATGGCCGCCAGCTTGCGCTCGTCCAGTTCGCCCGCCTCGATCGACCGCTGGATCATCGGCGTCTTGACGTAGCCCGGCGCCACGGCGATCACGCGAATGCCGTCCTCGGCCCACTCATTGGCGAGCGAGCGCGTCAAGGTCGCCACGCCCGCCTTCGACACCGCGTAGTGGGCGCGGCCCTTCATCATCACCATGCCCGCCACCGACGCGATGTTGACCACCACGCCGCCGCGCGCGCGCAGCGCCTCGTACAGCGCATGCGCGCAGTGGAACGTGCCGTTCAGGTTGACCGCCATCACCTGGGCCCATTCGGCGGGATCCTTGCGCCCGACCGGATCGCGGCTGCCGGCGATGCCGGCGGCGTTGATCAGCAGGTCGACGCCGTCGAGCCGGGACGCGGCGGCCGCCACCGAGGCGTAGTCGGCCACGTCCACCGTCGGCTCGCCGTCAGTCGCATGGCGGTCCCACACGACGACGCGCCAGCCCTGGTCGCGCAACTGGCGCGCGCACTCCTCGCCGATGCCGCTGGCGCCGCCGGTGACGACGGCGATCCGGGTTTGATCCTTGCTCATGGTCCTGTCTCCTTGTCTGTTCCGAAGCGCGTGTTCAGGCGCGCGATGGCGCGGCCGCCCGACGCGCGCCGCCGAGATTGCGCACGCAGACGATCGCCAGCGCGGCGCTGGCCAGCGTCGTCAGCGCGAATATCCGCGCTGCCAGCGTCCACTGCCCGCCGGTCGCCTGCATGACCCAGCCGGTCAGGGTCGGGCCGAAGAAGCCGCCCAGCGAGCCGATGGTCGTGACCAGCGCCAGCGGCCCGGCATGGGCGCCGATGCGGTTCTGCAGCGCCGTGTTCAGCGGCCCGTAGTAGGCGATGGTGTAGCCGGTGATGATGGACACCGCGGCCAGGAACAGCGCCAGCGACACGGTCGCCGCGACGGGCAGCAGCAGGAAGCCGCCGCTGCCGATCAAACAGACCACGGCCAGGTGCCAGCGGATGTCGCCGCTGCGTTCGCTGCTGTGTCCGACCACATAGCTGAAGGCCAGCGCCACCACGTTCGGGATCATCAGCAGCGCGCCGATTTCCAGCGGCGTGATGCCGTACAGGTTCTTCAGGATGGTCGGCAGGAAGTACGCCAGCGCGAAGGTGGCCGCATAGGCGCTCAGGAGGATCAGCAGCAGGCCCCACAGCAAGGGCTGGCGGAACACGGCGAAGCCGTGGGTCCAGGGCAGGCTGCCGGCCGGCTGGCGCGGCGCGGCCTCGGCCTCCATCACGGCGCGCAGGCCGCGCCGCTGCGCGTCGCTCAGCCAATGAGCTTCCTCGGGCGAGGCCGGCAGCAAGCGCAGGATCAGCAGGCCCAGCAGCACGGTCGGCAGGCCCTCCAGCAGGAACAGCCAGCGCCAGCCCTGCATGCCCAGATCGATCTTCAGCAGGACGCCCGCCAGCGGGCCGCCGAATATCATGGCCAGCGGCAGCGCCATGATGAACACCGCGTTGATCCGACTGCGAAAACGCGGCGGAATCCACGATGCCAGGTAGAAGTTCACGGCGGGGATGAAGCCGCCCTCGGCGACCCCGAGCAGGAATCGCAACACGTAGAACGACTTCACGCCCTGCAGCGCCGCCATCAGGCAGGACACCAGCCCCCAGGCCAAGAACATGAAAGCCAGCCAGCGCCGGACGCCGAAGCGCTGCAGCGCGAGGTTGGCCGGCACGCAGACGCTGGCGTAGCCGAAGAAAAACAGGCCCGCGCCCAGGCCGTAGGCGGCCAGCGAAATGTCCAGGTCGGCGCCCATCTGCAGCTGGGCATAGCTGATATTGGTGCGGTCGAGGAAATTGAGCAGGTAGCCCGCGAACAGCAGCGGCAGCACCCGGTTCCTGAACAGGGCGACCGCCTGCGTCGCCCCCGCTATGTCTTCGTTTCGCAGCATGGTTGTCTCCTCGTGCTTCCTGCGTCGGGCTATGCGCCTCGTTGTGGGTGAAGTGATAGGGCGCACGCTCGGGCCAGCACGCCCTCGCCCGGCCAGGCGTCGCCGCGCCAGGCCACGTGCTGATCGGGGCGGATCAGGGTCAGGCGGGCCGGATACAGGCTGGCGATCGCGCCCTCGGCGGGCTGGATCACGGTCAGCGGGACGCCGGCGCGCCGGGCATCGGCCCTGGCCGCCGCGATATCGTCCAGCGACGCCGAAGCCGCCAGCAGCGTGTAGCCCTGGCCAAAATGGTCGTACAGGGAGCTGCCGTCGTGCAGCCAGGCATGCGGGGCCAGCGCGCCCGGCCTGGAGGTCGGCACGTAGTTGATGAAGTCCCTGGCCGGACACGGGCCGGACTCCGCCGCGATCACGGGGGAATCCTCGTACTGGTAGCCCAGCACCACGCCCAGGGTCGCGAACTCGCGCATCTTGGCGGCCTGGATGCGGCCGCCGACCTCGCGCCGGATCCGTTGCCCGCGTTCGCCGTCATCCTCGATGCCGTCGGCCAGCAACTGGTTGCCCAGGACCGCGTGGTTGCGCTCGGCCTCGTCCATCACCCACTGATGCACCGGACGACGCTCGGCCTCGTAGCTGTCGAGCAACCCCGGCCCGGCCCAGCCCTGCAGCACGGCGGCCAGTTTCCAGCCCAGGTCGACGCTGTCGGCGATGCCCATGTTCATGCCATAGCCGCCGAAGGGCGGGTGCAGGTGACAGGCGTCGCCCGCCAGGAAGACCCGCCCCTTGCGGTAGCGGTCTCCCAACAGCTTGCTGGCGACCCATTCGTCGCTGCTCAGCACCTGATAGGGCAGGTCTATGCCCGTCGCCCGCGCGATCAACGCCCGCTCATCGGCCACACCCGCGTGCCGCGCCGCATCGACGTGCGTGGGCATGAAGAACCAGGTGTCGCCCCGGTCCATGGGGCCGATCAGGCTGGGAGCGTCGCGATTCACCTGCCAGTACATGATGGCCGGCCCGTGCCGGTGAGCGCGGTCCAGGCCAGGCGCGCTGAACACGATATTGCGGTTGCGCGACAGGCCGTACTCACCCAGCATGCGGGTGCCGATCAGGTCACGCACCCGGCTGCGCGCGCCGTCGGCGCCAACCAGGTAGTCGGCACGGACCGACGATTCCGCGCCGCCCGACAGATCGCGCAGCCTGGTCCGCACGCCGTCCGCGTCCTGGCTCAGGTCCAGCAGTTCGCAGCAGTAGCGGATCTGGACGCCCGGCAACGACTGCGCGTGATCGCGCAGCACGCCCTCGACCGTGTATTGCGGAATCCATTGCGCATGCTCCGAATACAGCGGATTGCGTCCGGGCGCGCAGTACATGGCGTTCTCGTGCCTGGCCAGCTCGACGCCGGCCAGGCGCGTGCAGAACACCACATTGGACGGGTAGTCCACGCCCAACGGCGAGGCGGCCCGCAAGCGGTCCGCGATGCCCCAGCGCCGCAAGTGCTCGCGCGTGCGCACATTGGTGGTCTTGGCGCGCGGCGCGTATCCCACCCGGTCGTTGCGCTCGATCACCAGGCAGGCGATGCCGCGCTGCCCCAACTCGATCGCCAGGCTCAGACCGGCCGGTCCCGCGCCCACGATCAGAACCCGTGGCGATGCTTGCTGTTCCACCTTGCCGTCTCCCTGGTCGCCCGCCATGTTGCGGGACTGCGGCGTATCTTAGATAGCCCCCTTCGATACAAAAAGATGGCAAAATTTCCAGGCCGATATCAAATTCGTATCACCCTGACCATGAAGCTGAACGCGCTGCGCGATTTCCTGGCCGTCGCCGAACGCGGCGGCGTGCGGGCGGCGGCCCGCCACCTGGGGCTGGCGCAGCCGGCGATTTCCCGCAGCATCGCGGAACTGGAAAAGGAACTGGGCGCGGCGCTGTTCGAGCGCCACGCCAAGGGCGTGCAGCTCACGCCGGTCGGACAGGCCTTCCTGCGCCGCGCCACCGCCATCCACCATGAGATCCAGCGCGCCCGCGACGAGGCGGGCCAATTGCGCGGCGCCGTCAACGGCCGCGTCACGCTGGGCATGTCCACCGCCCCGCACCTGGAGCTGTTCCCCGACGTGCTGCCGGCGTTCCGCGCGCGCTTTCCCGACATCCACCTGGAAATCGTCGACGGCGTCTATCCGCTGGTCGAGGGCGCGCTGCTGGACGGTTCCATGGATTTCTACGTCGGCCCGGCGCCCGCGCGCGTGCCGGGCGAGCTGCGGGTCGAGAAGCTGTTCGACAATACCCGCGTCATCCTGGGCCGCAAGGGCCATCCGCTGGCGCAGGCGAAATCGCTGCGCGAACTGGCAGACGCCCACTGGATCACCACGTCCATCACCCACAAGGCCGAGGAAGAACTGGGCCCGCTGTTCGAGAAGCATGGCCTGCCCGCGCCGAAGCTGGCGATGCGGGCGCAATCCGCGCTGACCTTCCTGACGGCGCTGCCCAGTTCGGACCTGCTGATGATGCTGCCGGTCCAATGGCTGCGCTACCCGCTGCTGCGGGACACGTTCCAGGAAATCAAGGTCCGGGAGAAGCTGCCCGCGCCGCCCGTTTGCATCGTGCAGCGCACAGGACTGCCGCTGACGCCGGCGGCCGAACACTACTGCACGCTGCTGCGGCGCGCCGCCGGGCACATCAGGAAGCGGTAGCGCCCACTGGCGCCCGGGCAACCGTCGACAGAGGTCCAGGCCGCGCGCGTTCAGCGCGACGGCAGCGATCCGGCCGGATCCACCGCCTGGCCGTCGTAGCGCAGCTCGAAATACAGGCCGACCTGCTTGCTGTCGCTATTGCCCATTTCGGCGATCTTCTGGCCCTGGGTCACGCGCTGCCCTTCCTTGACCAGCAGCTTGCTGTTGTGCGCGTAGATGCTGAGGAAGCTGGCGTTGTGCTTGACGATCACCAGGTGCCCGTAGCCGCGCAGGCCGCTGCCCGAATAGGCCACGGTGCCGGCGGCCGCGGCCACCACCGAGGTGCCCGAGGCATTGGAGATCACGATGCCATTCGAGCCCGAGCCGTCGTAGCCGCGCGTCACCTTGCCCTGGGCCGGCCACACCAGCGAGATCGCGCCCGGCGGCGCGGTGCGCCGGCGCGGCGGCTGCGCCGTGGCCTGGCGCCCGCCGCCTGAGGGCTTGGCGCGCGCCCGGCTGGGCTGGGACGAAGCCTGCTGGCCGGCCGGCGCCTCGACCCGCAAGGTCTGGCCGACTTCGATCGCGTTGGAATTCGACAGCTTGTTCCAGCGCACCAGGTCGCCGACGCTGACGCCCTGCTTGCGCGCGATCTGCGTCAGCGTATCGCCCGACTGCACCCGGTAGTAACCCGGCTGCACCTTGGTCGTGCCGCAGGCCGCCAGCACGGCCAGCAGCGCCGCCACGCAGGCGACGCGTATCCAGGAAATCAGGCGCGGATGAGGACTGGCCCGATCAGAAGCGGGCGCTGAAAAGGCAGGATGCAGAGCGGTCGGCGAAGGCACTGAAGACGGGCGGCGAAGGCGGATGGGGAACCGGAGGCGCGCCCCGCGCGGGGCGCGCCCCTGGATGCAGGCAGGCCTTAGCGTACCAAGATTTTGGGAGGCCGGCGCGGCCCGCCGGCTGCGCGCATCCCCCAAGGCCGTGTATAACGCGCAAAATGGCAAGATGACGCAATCTCGCCGTAACAGACCAATAAGACACGACCGCTCGCAAGGATAGCCATGGGCCAGCCCGACACCCGACCACGCCAGCCGCTCTGCCTGCTCTGGGCCATCCCCTACCTGCTGTGCGCCGCGTTCTCGCATCTGTTCAACGACCCGGTCAGCCATGCCAGCTTCGTCTGGCTGCCCTCGGGCGTGGCGGTGGGCGCCTACCTGCTGACGGCCCGCCGCCACTGGCCGATGCTGATGGCGGGCCTGTTCTGCGCCCAGCTGATCCTGAGCTTTCTCTGGCGCGGACAGGCCGCGACGGCGCTGGTGTTCGCCATCACGGCGGCGCTGTCCTCGCTGCTGGCGGCCTGGACCGTGCAGCGCCTGACGCCGCGCGAGGGCGACGTGAGCTTCGTCGCGGCGCTGCTGGCCGGCGCCGTCGCGGGCGCGGCCAGCAGCGCGCTGCTGGGCGGCGGCTGGCTCTGGCTGGCGCACGAGGCGCACGCGCTGCTGCGGCTGCGCAACTGGGTCTCGTCCTACCTGGCCGGCGTGCTCATCATGACGCCGGCGCTCCTGGGCCTGGCGCATTTCCGGCCGCGCCGTTCCGGCGGGCCCCGCGCGCGCGACCTGGCGCTGGGCGCCGTCGCCTACGCGCTGCTGATCGGCGCCACCTTCATGACCTTCGACGGCGACATGATCCGCAACCTGCCCTATGTCGTCACCTTCGAGCTGACCTATCTGCCACTGGTGTTCGCGGTGCTGGTCGCCCTGGTCTGGGGCCCGCTGGGCGGTTCGCTGGCCGTGGTCACGCTGGCGTTCATGGTGCTTTACCAGAGCGGCCAGGGAGAAGGCCCTTTCGTCGCCCCCGACAATCCCTGGCAGGCCTTGCTGGCCACCCAGGCCTACCTGGCGATCACCGCGCTGCTGATCCTGCTGGTCAACACGCTGCGCAGCGCCCGCGCCCAGTCGCTGGAGCGCGCCGAGCAATGGCGTGGCCGCTTCGAGCTGGCGCTGGCCGGCAGCCATCAGCTGATGTACCGC
This sequence comes from Achromobacter sp. AONIH1, assembly GCF_002902905.1. NCBI lineage: Bacteria > Pseudomonadati > Pseudomonadota > Betaproteobacteria > Burkholderiales > Alcaligenaceae > Achromobacter > Achromobacter sp. AONIH1. The sequence continues at coordinate 6,381,649 of NZ_CP026124.1, forward strand.
TACAACCCGCAAGACGGCTCGCTGGAGCTGGCCGGCGACGTGCAGGCGGCGCTGGGCGCGCCGGCCGATGCGATGCGCGACCTGGACGCGCTGCTGGCGCGCGCCCATCCGGACGACCGATCGCGCCTGTCCCTGCACTGGGCCGCGCGCCGCGCCGGCACGCAGGACATGACGCCGCTGCTGTTCCGGCTGGCGCATGGCGCGGGCGGCTGGCGGCTGATCAGCGACAAGGGATCGCCGCTGGCCGATTTCGATGGCAGCGTCGCCGTGGTGGCCGGCATGTGGCGGCTCGGCGAGATGGAGCCGGGAACAGGCGATGTCCGCTGACACCGACACCGGAGTCCTGCTCATCCACGGGCTGGGCGGCACGCAGTACGACCTGGGGGCCATGCACAAGATCCTCAGGCGCGCCGGCGTGGAGACCCATGCCCTGACGCTGCCCGGCCACGGCGCCGCGCCGGAAGACCTGATCGGCGTGCGCGCGGAATCCTGGCTGGACGCCGTCACGGCGAAATACCGCGAAGTGGCCGGTCGCCACGACACGCTGCACGTCATGGGCATGTGCCTGGGCGGGCTGCTGGCGGTGGAACTGTGCAAGCGAGAAAACCACCGCAAGGGCAGGCTGGTGTCGCTGGCCGCCCCCGTGTTCATCGACGGCTGGAGCACGCCCTGGTACCGCGGCCTGCGCCACCTGGTCTACCGCATTCCCGGGCTGGCCGACGGCATGCGGGTCGAAGAGGAAGAACCCTATGGCCTGAAGAACGAGCTGGTCCGCTCCATCGTCAAGGCCAAGTTCGAGCGCGGCGAGAACTTCCATTACCGCTGGGTGCCCCTGTCCTGCGTCCGGGAGGTCGACCGGCTGCGCGGCTGGGTCATGCGCGGCCTGGACGCCATCGCCTGTCCGACGCTGATCATGCACGCGCACGAGGACGAGCTGACCTCGGCGCGGTCGGCGCATTTCCTGCGCGACGGCATCGCGGACAGCCGCCTGGTCCTGCTGGACAACAGCTATCACATGATCTGCGTGGACAATGACCGCGACCGCGTCGCGGCGGAGGTGCTGCGCTTCATGGACCGCGTCGCCGAAGCTTCCCAGCCGAGCCGGCTGCAATCGCTGGAAGGCGAGGACGCGCAGCGCCTGCTGTCGACCTATCGCGAATCGCTGCGGGCGGGCGAGTTCGAAACCCTGTTCCCGCTATTCGCCGAGAACGTGGTCTGGACCGAGGAAGGCGACAGCCCGCTCAGCGGCGTCTATCGGGGCAAGAGCGCGCTGATCGATCTGTTCTCCCGGCTGATGGACTATTCGCGCAACACGCTGCGCATTCTCGAGGTCGGCGCGCCGGAGCCGCGCGGCCGCGCTTTCGCCATGCCGCTGCGCTTCCAGGTCCAGGACGGTCCCGGCCTGCAGGAAAGCGGCGCGACCCATACGCTGCGGCTGCGCGCCAATGTCATCACCCGCGTCAATTCCGTGGCGGACGATCCGCCGCGCGCGGACGCGCTATGGCGCAGGCTGGCGGCCGCCAGCGGCGTGGAGCCGGAGGCCGACGCCATGGATCCGCAGACGCTGGCGATCCCGGCCGAGGAACTGGCCGACGCCTTCGAGGCCGCCATGATCGAACTGCGCACGCTGCAACAGCCGCCATCGGCCGCCGTGCAAATCCGGCTGCAGGCGTATGAATGGCAGGTCCGGCGAGGCGACGCCCCGCCCGAAGCGCCCACGGACGCTGATGCCCGCGCCCAGGTGCGCCACGCCGCCTGGCGGCTGCTGGCGGGCCTGCCCGCCGACCAGGCGCGGCGGCGCTATATCGCCCTGGTGCGGCGGCTGGACGCGGACGCCTGACGCCGGCTCGCCCATATACGACGGCAACACGGCCCGGCGCAAACTGCCGACGCGAAAACCGCCCTAGAATACGGCCATGTCCCGCTACAACGCCCCGCCCAGCAACCGGACCGCCACGCGCGGCCGCCTGGTGCTATGGCTGGCGCTGATGACGCTGCTGCTGCGCGCGCTGGTGCCAGCGGGCTACATGCCCGACACCCGCGCCCTGGACGCCGGCCGCTTCGAAGTCACGTTCTGCACCGCCGCCGGCGCGCCTGCCGCGCTCAGCGCGGCGCTGAGCACGCTCAAGGACGGCAAGCCCGCGCATGACGCGCAGACGGGCGCGCAATGCCCGTTCGGGCTGCTGGCGCACCTGACGCCCGCGCCCGCGTTTTCCCTGAATCCCCTGTCGCTGCCGGCCGACACGACGCCGACGGCGCAACCCGCGCAACCTCCCCTGCCCGCGACAGTCGCCCACGGTCCGCCGCTGGGCTCGCGGGCGCCACCTCCCCTGGCCTGACTCGCACCGACCGCGCGGCCCTGTCGCCGCGCGCCCTGTCGAACCGTCCGACCCGAGGTTTTCCATGCGTTCCCCCATCCTGTCCGCGCCGACCGGCGCGGCACGCGCGCCCGATACGCGGCGGCGCCGGCTGCTGCTGTCCGCGGCCGGCCTCATGACCCTGGCCGCCTGCGGCCAGGAAGCCCCCAAGCTCAACGGCATGGACCTGTCCGGCATGCCCACCGGCGATTTCCAGCTGCGTGACACCGAGGATCGCGAGCGCCGGCTGGCCGACTACCGTGGCCAGGCCGTGCTGCTGTTCTTCGGCTTCACCCAATGCCCGGACGTCTGCCCCACGGCGCTCACGCGCGCCACCGAGATCAAGCGACTGCTGGGCGCCGACGCCGGCAAGCTGCGCGTGCTGTTCATCACCGTGGACCCGGAGCGCGACACCCCCGAAATCCTGAAGGCCTATACCCAGGCCTTCGACCCGGAATTCGTCGGCCTGCGCGGCGACGCCGAGCAGACCCGCGCCGCCGCCCAGTCCTTCAAGGTCTTCTACCAGAAGGTCACCACGGGCTCTTCCTACACCATGGACCACACCGCGCTGAGCTATGTGATCGACGCCAAGGGCAAGCTGCGCCTGGCGTTGCGCCACCAGCAAAGCGCCGAGGAATGCGCGCAGGACCTGCGCACCGTGATCTGACCCAACCGCACCGAATCAGGAATACACCATGCAAGCAATCAAATTCTTCAAGCCCCTGGCCGCGCTCGCCCTGTGCACGCTGGCGCTGTCCGCCGCCGCTCCCTCCCTGGCGCAGGAAGCCAGCCTGAAAATCGACGACCCGTGGGTCCGCGCCACCGTGCCCAGCCAGCACGCCACCGGCGTCTTCATGCGCCTGACCTCGGCCACGCCCGCCCGCCTGGTGGCGGTGGAGTCCCAGGCGGCCAAGCATGCCGAAGTCCACGAAATGGCCATGCAGGACAACGTGATGAAGATGCGCCAGGTCAGCGGTATCGACCTGCCCGCCGGACAGGCCGTCGAACTCAAGCCTGGCGGGTATCACATCATGCTGCTCGACCTGCCCGGCCAGATCAAGGAAGGCGACCACGTCGCCCTGACGCTGGTGGTCGAGGACGACAAGCATCAGCAACGCCGCGTGCCGGTGAATGCCATTGCCCGTCCGCTGGGCGCCGCCGCGATCGGCCATGGCGCCGGCGGCCACGGCGCCGCGCCGGCCAAGTAGGCGACCGTCCGCGGCGCTGCCGCTCCGCCCCCCTGAAAGCGGCGCGACAGTTCTGCTGCATTCTTGAAACGCTTCTTGTGTAACCGCGCCGTCCCCCACGCAACGCCACTGCCGCCCGCCGGTCCAACCGGCAATGGGAAATCGCCCGCAGGCAGCCGCGCGGGCGACGGCGCGGCCCGGTTCGCTCCGAGGCCGCATGCTTTGTGACAGCAAGGAGCGTTTCATGAAATCCCTAACAGCCACTCTCTGGCTCTGCGCGGGCCTGGCCGCCGCCGGCGCCGCGCAGGCGCAGCCGGCCCAGTACAAGCGCGATCTCTACGGCGACTGGCGCGTCAGCTACGCGGCGCCCGCGCCCAAGACGTCCGATCAGGTCGCCGCCGAACTGGCCCAGGCCAAGACCAGCGGCCAGTATTCGTTCGGCCAGGAAGACTACCCGCCCGCCATCGCGGCGACAGGCATGCCGGAAAGCCGCGCACAGGTCGAGCAGGAACTGCAGCAGGCCGAGGTCGCCGGCCTGATGGCCTCGGACGAGGAAGACTATCCGCCGCCCATGATGGCGCACAGCGGCACCGCCGGCATGCAGTAAGCGCGGCAGGCCAGCTATCGGGGACAGCCTGGCCGGCCCGCCGACCGGCGGCCCCCTGTGATTCGCCTACAATAAGCCCGCATCCGCCGCCCGCGCCGACCACGCCCGGGCATGGCCTGGCCGCCCCGGCCGGCCCCGCGGACGCGAGCGTTTGGCGCAGCCGGGCGCCCGTACCCGCCGGCAGGAAGCGCCGGCTCATCAGTGTCTGGACATGCCCGGTAGTTCCGCCTTTTCATTCCTGCGTACCCTATGCAGCCTGCGCTGGCTCGCCATCGCGGGCCAGGCCGCCACCATCCTGCTGGCCAGCAGCCTGCTGCGGCTGGACCTGCCGCTGGAACCGTTGTGGACCGGCGTGGGCGTGCTGATCGGCTTCAACCTCTACGCCATCCTGCGCCTGCGGCACAGCCGCGACCTGTCCCACGTGACGGCCTTCGCCCACCTGCTGGTCGACATGGCGGTGCTGGCCTGGATGGTGGGCTGGAGCGGCGGCATCGGCAATCCGTTCGGCATGATGTTCCTGATCCTGACGGCGCTGGCCGCGCTGGCGCTGCCGCGCAACTGGGCCCTGGCCGCCGCCGTGGCCGGCATCAGCGGCTATGTGCTGGCGGCCCTGTTCGGCCGGCCGCTGCAAGGCGGCATCGACGCCCACACCCTGCTGCTGTGGGGCCTGGGCGCCAACTTCCTGATTTCCGTGGTGGTGGTGCTGGTGTTCTCGACCCGCATGGCGGCCGACCTGCGCGCCCGCGAGCGCGAACTGGCCCGGCTGCGCGAGCGCTTCACCCGCAATGAAGGCATCGTGGCCCTGGCCACGCACGCCGCCGCGATGGCCCATGAGCTGAACACGCCGCTGGCCACCATGACCCTGCTGGCCGACGAGATCTCCGCCGAGGTCAAGGATCCCGACCTGCGCGCCGACGTGGCCACGCTGAGCCAGCTGCTGGCGCTGTGCCGGGAACGCATCCGCAATCTGGCGGTCCCAACCGCTGTTGACCTGGTCCGAGTGGTGGGCCAGTGGCGCCTGATCCGGCCCACCATCGACCTGCAGCGCTCGGGCAGCCTGCCGTCCAGCCTGCGGGTGGATCCGGCCATCGCCCACCTGCTGCAGGCGCTGCTGAACAATGCCGCCGACGCCGGCGAAGCCGCCGGCGCGCCGCGCGTGGACCTGCATCTGGAATATGGCTACGGCGCGCTGCGGGGCGAAGTGCGGGACTACGGCCGGGGCTTCGATCCCGACCGGACCCTGCTGCCGGCCACCAGCCTGTTCAACAGCGGCAAGCCGGGCGGCCTGGGCGTGGGCCTGGCGCTGTCGCACGCCACGGTCGAACAGCTGGGCGGCGAAATGACCATGACGGCCGCCGAAGACGGGGGCACCCGCATCCGTTTCTATCTGCCTCTCGGCACATCCGGGACCTGACTATGAATCCTACCGACCTTGGCCTGCTGATCGACGACGACGAGCTGTATGTGCGCACCCTGCAACGCAGCCTGTCGCGCCGGGGCCTGGAAACCCGCACCGCCACCGGCATCGCCGAGGCGCTGCGCGTGGCCGAGGAGATCCGGCCGGCCTTCGCCCTGGTGGACCTGCGCCTGGGCGAGGACTCCGGCCTGACCCTGATCCGTCCCCTTCGCGCGCTGCGCGCCGACATGCGGATCCTGCTGGTCACCGGCTACGCCAGCGTGGCCACGGCGGTCGAGGCGATCAAGCGCGGCGCCGACGACTACCTGCCCAAGCCGGCCACCGCCCCCATGATCCTGCGCACCCTGGGCCTGGTGAAGCCGGAAAGCGTCGAGATCGAGGCCACCATGACCCCGCTGCACCGGCTGGAGTGGGAACATATCCACCAGGCGCTGCACGAGACCGGGGGCAACGTCTCGGCCGCCGCCCGCCTGCTGGGCATGCACCGGCGCTCCCTGCAGCGCAAGCTGGCCAAGAAACCGGGGCCGGAACGCGAAGTGTTGCTGGATTGATTTGTGCAGGTGCGACATATCGTCGCACCCGCCCACCGCCGCGACAGCCGCACCGCTCCCTGGGAAAACCCTGAATCCCGCAATATGGGGCTGGCGCCACGCAGGGCAATGCGACCATTCGTCGCAGGCTTGACTCAGATCAAGTCGATAGGATGGAGGTTGCTGCCTCGCAGCATACCATCTGCTGCGTTGCAGCATTTTCCACCTTCCATCCAAGGCTGTACGTGAAACACCCCCTCCTTGCGACCCTTACGCGCATTCTCGGCGTCGGCGCGGTCATGCTGCTTGGCGGCTGCAACATGGAAATCCTCTCCCCCAAGGGAGACATTGGCGCCCAGGAAAAGACGCTCCTGCTCACGGCCACCGGGCTCATGCTCCTCGTCGTGATTCCCGTCCTTTTCATGATCGTGGGCTTTGCCTGGAAATACCGCGCTTCCAACACCAAAGCCGTTTACCAGCCCAAGTGGGCCCACTCCACCGCCATCGAGGTCGTGGTCTGGACCGTTCCCCTGATCATCATCACCATCCTGGCCGTGCTCACCTGGCGCTCGACCCATGCGCTGGATCCGTACAAGCCCCTGGTGTCGGAACACAAGCCGGTCACCATCGAGGTGGTGTCGCTGGACTGGAAGTGGCTCTTCATCTACCCCGAATACGACATCGCCACCGTCAACGAGATCGCCTTCCCCGTGGACGTGCCGGTGAACTTCCGCATCACCTCGGCCTCGGTGATGAACTCGTTCTTCATTCCCCAGCTCGGCAGCCAGATCTATTCGATGGCGGGCATGGAAACCAAGCTGCACCTGAACGCGCGCGAACCCGGCACCTACGCCGGCATTTCCGCCAACTACAGCGGCGGCGGCTTCTCCGGCATGCGCTTCAAGGCCATCGCCACCTCGCAGGAAGGCTTCGACGAATGGGTCAAGCAAGCCAAGGCCGCGCCCCAGGCGCTGACGCCCGAGGTCTACCAGGAGCTGACCAAGCGCAGCGAGCACAACCCGGTCGTGAAATACGCCTCGGTGCCGCCCGCCATGTTCGATTTCATCCTGGGCAAGACCATGTCCAAGATGGCAGGCGTGGAAGACGCCACGTGCACCCCCACGTCGAATAATCTGATCGCAGGAATCAACTGACAATGTTCGGGAAACTCACCCTAGAGGCCATTCCGTACCATGAACCCATCGTCATGGTTACGCTGGCCGCCGTGTGCCTGGGGGGCCTCGCGCTCTTCGGCGCCATCACCTACTTCGGCAAGTGGAAGTACCTGTGGACGGAATGGCTGACCTCCGTCGACCACAAGCGCATCGGCGTGATGTACATCATCGTCGCCCTGATCATGCTGCTGCGCGGCTTCGCCGACGCCATCATGATGCGCACCCAGCTAGCGGTGGCCTCGGCCGATTCCGCCGGCTTCCTGCCTCCGCACCACTACGACCAGATCTTCACCGCCCACGGCGTCATCATGATCTTCTTCATGGCGATGCCCTTCATCACCGGGCTGATGAACATCGTGGTGCCGCTGCAGATCGGCGCCCGTGACGTGGCCTACCCGTTCCTGAACTCGCTGAGCTTCTGGCTGTTCGGCGCCGGCGTCGTGCTGATGATGGTCTCGCTGTTCGTGGGCGAGTTCGCCGCCACCGGCTGGCTGGCCTATCCGCCGCTGTCCGGGCTGGACTACAGCCCCAGCGTCGGAGTGGACTACTACATCTGGGCCTTGCAGATATCCGGCCTGGGGACCACGCTTTCCGGCATCAACTTCATCGTGACCATCCTGCGCATGCGCGCGCCGGGCATGAGCCTGATGAAGATGCCGATCTTCACCTGGACCTCGCTGGTCACCAACGTCCTGATCGTCGCCGCCTTCCCCGTGCTGGCCGCCACGCTGGCGCTGCTGACGATGGACCGCTACCTGGGCACGCACTTCTTCACGAACGACATGGGCGGCAACGTCATGATGTACGTGAACCTGATCTGGATCTGGGGCCACCCCGAGGTCTACATCCTGGTGCTGCCGGCCTTCGGCGTGTACTCGGAAGTGGTCGCCACCTTCGCCCGCAAGACGCTGTTCGGCTACAAATCCATGGTTTACGCCACGGCCGCCATCGGCGTGCTGTCGTTCCTGGTCTGGCTGCACCACTTCTTCACCATGGGCGCGGGAGCCGACGTCAATGCCTTCTTCGGCATAGCGACAATGATCATCTCGATCCCGACCGGGGCCAAGATCTTCAACTGGCTGTTCACCATCTACCGAGGCCGCCTGCGCATCACCACGCCGGTGCTGTGGACGCTGGGCTTCATGATCGTGTTCGTCATCGGCGGCATGACCGGCGTGATGCTGGCCATCCCCGGCGTGTCGTTCGTGCTGCACAACAGCCTGTTCCTGATCGCTCACTTCCACAACACCATCATCGGCGGCGTGGTTTTCGGCTGCATCGCCGGCATGACCTACTGGTTCCCCAAGGCCTTCGGCTTCACGCTCAACGAGCGCCTGGGCCGCTATTCGTTCTACTGCTGGTTCGTCGGCTTCTTCCTGGCCTTCATGCCCCTGTACATCCTGGGCTTCAAGGGCATGACGCGTCGCCTGAACCACTACGACAACCCCGAATGGCAACCCTACCTGCTGGTCGCCCTGGCCGGCGCCGCGCTGATCATGCTGGGCATCTGGTTCCTGCTGCAGCAAGTGTTCGTGTCGGTCCGCCAGCGCAAGCAGAACCAGGACGTGACCGGCGATCCCTGGGATGGCCGCACGCTGGAATGGGCCATCTCCTCGCCGGCTCCTTTCTACAACTTCGCCCACGTGCCGCAGGTTAACGAGCTGGACCAGTTCTGGGAAGACAAGCAAAGCGGCAAGGCCTACAAGCGCCCGGCCAAGTACGAAGACATCCACATGCCGAAGAACACCGCCGCCGGCGTATTCATCGGCGCCTTTGGCCTGGTCATGTGCTTTGCCCTGATCTGGCACATCTGGTGGCTGTCGATCGTCGGCTTCGTCGGCATGATCGGTTCGTTCATCGTTCGCGCCTATGACCGCGACGTCGACTACTGGGTCCCGGCCGCGGAAGTCGAACGCATCGAGAACGCTCACTTTGACAAAATGCAGAAGGCCGCCTGAGTCATGATCCAAGCTGTTGCCACCCACCCCCACGCGGGTCACGACGATCACGCGCACCATGACGATGGTTCCAAGACCGTATTCGGTTTCTGGGTCTATCTCATGAGCGACTTGCTCATCTTCTCGGTGCTGTTCGCCACCTTCGCCGTGCTGGCCAACGCCACGGCGGGCGGCCCCACCGGCAAGGAGCTGTTCGACCTGAAGTTCGTGCTGGTCGAGACCCTGCTGCTGCTGTTCTCCAGCTTCACCTTCGGCATGGCGAACCTGAACGTGCACGCCAACAACAAGTCCCGCGCGATGGGCTGGTTGATGGTCACGTTCCTGTTCGGCGCGGGCTTCATCGCGATGGAAGTCTATGAATTCCATCACCTGATCACGGAAGGCGCCGGCCCGGGCCGCAGCGCGTACCTGTCGGCGTTCTTCACGCTGATCGGCACGCACGGCCTGCACGTGACCTTCGGCCTGATCTGGATCATCGTCATGATCGACATGATCCGCCGCCACGGCCTGGACTCGATCAACAAGCGTCGCCTGGCGTGCCTGAGCCTGTTCTGGCACTTCCTGGACATCGTCTGGATCTGCGTCTTCACCTTCGTCTATCTCATGGGAGCCATCTGATGTCGCACTCCGCTGCGGCCGCTCACGGCCACGACGACCACGCCGCCGACCACGGCACCCTGAAGTCCTACATCACCGGGTTCGTGCTGTCGCTGCTCCTCACCTTCGGCTCCTTCGGCCTGGTGATGCACGGCGCGCTGTCGCACACCGTCACCATCATCGGCGTGGTGGCGCTGTGCGTGCTCCAGCTGCTGGTGCAGCTGGTGTACTTCCTGCACATGGGCGCCTCCAAGTCCGCCCGCGACAACCTGGCCACGTTCCTGTTCACCGTGATGATCATCGCCATCATCGTCGGCGGTTCGGCCTGGGTGCTGTACAACATGAACGTCAACATGGGCCACGCGATGTAAATCGCGTCCCGTGCCGCGCTTGCGCGGACAGCGTAAAAAAAGCGGATGCCTGACGGCATCCGCTTTTTTCTTGCGCCGCCGCTGCGCAACGGCGGGGTTCGCACGGGCAATCGCCGTCGGACCGGGCAAGCGGGGCGGCGAGCGGGGGTCTATCAGCTTCCGCCGAAATCCCGGGAAAGATAATCCTCGTTTCCACCAAGTTGTGTCAGCGCCCGGGAGGTTCAAGAATCCTGCCCACGAATCCGAGGCAAGCCGAACCGGGGAGAACTTGCACATGCGTATCGAGCGCGTCACGCGGCGTCGTTTCGTCGTGGGGGCCATGGCCGCGACGCTGCCATGGATCAATCCGGGGCTCAGGCAGGGCAGGCTATCGTTCATGCGCGACGCCCATGCCTGGGTACAGGTGGCCGCGCTGGCGCTGAGCGCCATTTCGGCTTTCTCCAGGGGCGGCGACGGCGGGCTCGGCGCCTACCTGGCCAACATCAAGCAATTGTCGGAAGAAAACATCCGCCTGACCCGCGAAGTGCTGCTACGCGTCGCGGAAATCCAGGCCAAGCTGGCGGAGCTGCCCGAACGGATGCGGCGGATTTTCGTGGAGGTCCAGGGCTATCAGCTGGCCCAGCAGACGCAGACCGCGCTGAACCTGCTGCAGGCCGTGGAAGAATCGTACAAGCAGCGAGGCAAGCTGCGCGACGTGGACCGCCGCAGCTGCGAGCAGATCCTGCAGACCTGCGCCAACCTGACCGGCGCGCGCGCGGCCGCCTATGGCGTGGGCGGCACCGCAGCATCCTGCATCGCCGTCATCGGCGCGGTCGACGCCCGCGCGCACTGGTTCCTGGGCCGACAGGCGGACTTCCGCCGCTGGGTCGCCATCGCCTACCTGCCCTGGTTCGACGCCATCCTGGGTGACAGCGAGTTCAGCCTCTACCGCTCTCTGATCGACGAGGGCACGCTGCTGACCAACATGGGCGCGACCGCGCTGAACGGTCTGCCGGCCGCGCAGCGACAGGCCATGACAGCGCAATGGCAAGCCATCATCGCCAACGGGCCGGGCTCGGCCTCGCAGGAATTCGTCCTGGCTTGCGGCACCTATGGCAAACAGACCGGTACCAAGCGTGGCAAGTGCATCGAGTCCGTCTGCGATCCACGCATGGTATCCCGCGACCTGGAGATCAACTCGGCGCTTGGCCGCATCCTGGAAGCCAGCCGCATGGCGGAACCGGAACTGGCGGAATTGCCACCGCCTGCGTCGAACCGACTGGCGCCAAAAGCGACAATGGGCGCCGCGCCCGCCTTGGGCGACGCATCGGTGTTGGCGAGGCACAAGGACTTTTGCTATTGCGGCAGCTACGCCGCCGATCCCATCTACACCCCAGACCGGGCATCTGGCCTGGTCGGGACATTGCGCTCATACCAGGACGAGAACCAGATGCCGCAGCTTGCCCTGGACCGCGGCTGGAAAGCGGCGACGCCCGCCCACTGCGGCATCGCGGTGAACGGCGGCGAAACCACGGAGGCGGGACAGGCGGCGGCGGTGCAGCGCCAGTTCAAATCCGTGGAGGATGCGCTCGGCCGATTCGATGGCAACGAACTGGCAAGCTACAACGCCCAGCGCGCGCTGGTGTTCACGACCTACAAGCTGCTCGACGCCACGCGTGCGAGCCGCAACGCCTTCGCGCGGGCGGTCGCATGAAGGCCCTCGCCCTCACACTCGCGCTGGTCGTGGCGGCCGCCGGCATGCATGCGGACAGCCATGCCCAGGATGGCAAGTCGCCGTCCGATCTGACGGTGCTGATCCCAAGCAAGACCTGGAGCGCGGCGGCCGTGCCCCGCTCGCCCAGCGAAGTGGCCGACGCCTGGTCCGGCGCCATCGACGGCATCGCCTGGTGGGTCAATCTCTACGGCGAGCAGGCGGTGCGCAAGCAGATCGATGTGCTGCTACGCGAATCGGTCGCCGACGCCAGGAAACTCATCGAATGGACTGGCGACGGCGCACTGGTCGAAGTACGGCTGATCGAGCGTTCCCACCCCGACAGCCCCTTCAAGGCCGTGGGCATCCTGGGCGACCGGCTGTGGCTGGCCGGTACCGGCACCCGTCCCGAGGACGCGCTCTACGACTACTGGTCGCGCCCGAGCCTGCGGCCCGGCGTGCCCGACAGCTGGTCGGTGCACCCGCTGGGCGAGACCTATTTCTGGATCAAATTGGAGGGCGACAAACCGGTGATCGCGGCGGTGGAGCGCGGCCTGGCGCGAGATCTGGACGCCAGGCTGCGCGACGATTTCGGCCGCTATGCGGCGGACCATGCCCGGCGCAGCTGGAACGCGCGCACGCGCTGGGAGAACGTGGCCGTAGCCACCAAGAAGCGGCTGGCGGACACATTCGCGCGCAAGGCGGTGGACTCGGCCATGCTGGAAATCCGCGCCTCCCAGGAACGCGTCGCCAAGGCCGACGCCGAGTTGCAGCGCGCCTTGCAGCGCGAACGACGCGCCGCCTCGGCGCTGCAGACTGTCCGGCTGCTACAAGGCGTGCTGACCGTCGTGCAACTGGCGCAGGAAGTCCGGACCATCATCGACGAACCCCTTCCACAACTGAGCAACGCCTCCACGGCAGCGGCCGTGATCAACGTGACCGAAACCGTCTACAAGGACAGCACGGTCCAGAAGGCCACCATGATGGCCACGTTCTCCGGCAGTCTGGCCGATCTGCAGAAATACCTCAACCTGCTTGGCGCGCAGGCGGCCAAGGCTGGCGCACCCGCATCCGTGAACCAATCGCTGCAGATTCCAAAGCCACAGTGAGCACGAGCGCGGCGCGGGCTCGTGGCCGCGTCCGCGCGCCGCTTGTCCGGATCGTTGTCCGGAACCTGGCGCTTGCCGCTATGCTGGCGCCGACGCCTCGCGGCTGGCGACGATGGAATGTCCTCGAGCCGCCGCCCCGGCCCGCTCCCTACCGCCGCACCTGGAACACAAGCAAACATGACTACCATGGGCCACACGCTCACCAGCGCCATCTTCGTCATTCTCGGCCTCTGGCATCTGTACTGGGCAGCCGGCGGCAAGCTGGCGCACGGCGCCGCGATTCCGACGCGCCAGGACGGCTCGCCGCTGTTCCGCCCATCGGCCGCGGGCACCGCCGCTGTGGGAACGGCGCTGCTGGCCTGCGCCGCGCTGGTCGCCTTCAACGCGGGGCTGCTGCCCGCCATCGGCGCCGCGCGCTGGACGCGCTGGGCCGGCGCCGCGCTGGCACTGGGCCTGCTGGTCCGCGCCATCGGCGACTTCGGCTATGTGGGATTCTTCAAGCGCAAGGGCGGCAACCCCTTCGCGCGCCTGGACACGCGCGTCTATTCACCGCTGTGCCTGCTGCTGGCCGCCGGCACGCTGGCCGCGTCCTGGCCACTGGCCTGATGACGCCGCCCGGCCCGGCGACGCAAGATCGATTCGTTATATATTCTGCGACATAACGATTGATTGGCACCTTCAATATCCCGCTCCGCTCCCGCCTTCCTTTTCCGTAGCCGCCCCTCATGGATCACGCCCTGGTCGCCGACGAGTCCTCCCGCCTGTTGGCCTGTACGCTGCTGCGCCACGCGCAGCCCGACGACCCCGACGCCGCGTTCTTCGCCACGGTGCTTGGCAAGTGCCTGGCGCTGGGCGATCCGGGCCGCAGCGGCCTGCCGCCAGCGGAGCTGCGCGCGCTACTCGAGACCCTGTTCCCCGGCGCGCTGGACGACACCAGCGCGGAGCTGGAAGCGCTGCGACCGCAGCTCCAGGCCTATGAGGCGCGCGGCCTGGACGATCCGCAGCCCGGTTTTTCGCTGCTGTTGCGCGTGCTGCTGGAAACCTGGAGCGCGCCCGAGCTGGACACCACCCCGCTGGTCAGCAGCGTGCTCACGCGCGCCTGCCTGCGCCCCGACCATCTGTGGCGCGACCTGGGCCTGTCCGGCCGCGAGGACGTGACTGCCCTGCTGACGCGCCACTATCCCGGACTGGCGGCGCGCAACGTGCGCAACCTGCGTTGGAAGCAATACCTGGCCTATGCCGCCTGCGAACATGCCGGGCTGCCGCCCGCCGCCGCGCCCGGCTGTCCGGGCTGCGAGGACCATGAACATTGCTACGGCGGCGCGGCGGCCTGACTGCGCCGCGCCGCCCGGTCGCGCCTTGGCGCGCGGCGACCGGAGCGGATCCCGCGCGCCGCCGGGAATCGGTTCTAATACCCGCCATGGACACGACGCAAGACATTGAACGCCGCCTGACGGAACTCGAGATCAAGGCCAGCTTCGCCGACGACATGCTGGAGCAGCTCAACCAGATCATCGTCCGCCAGCAACAGCAGATGGAACGGCTGGCGCGCGAGCTGGCCGACCTGCGCCAGCAACAGCAGCCCGAAGGCGCCGCCTTCCGCAGCCTGCGCGACGAACTGCCGCCGCACTACTGACCGCCCGGTTCCGGCGCGCCCGCGCCACGCCTGCGCCGTGCCGGACGATCCCGTCCGGCTCATCCCCGCTCCGATTCCCCCGCCTATCCGCGCATCAGCTGGCATGTCGGTGGCTTGCGCACGCCCCCATGGCCGCCACCGGTGATGTCTATTCAGAAAAAACAAATAAATTATCCCACTGGTGGAAATATGCTTTTTGAATATACGGGTTTATCCGGATCCCGGATCGGCGCATCATTCATTCAACCGGAAACAACAACGAACCACGACGGCAGGCCGCCGGATTCGCTCCCCCCGGCTCTACAAATTGGAGAAGCACCATGAAGACCACCAAGACTTTCGCAACCGCCCTGATGTTCTCGCTGGCCGCGCTGGGCGCCGCCGCCCACGCCTCGCCCAACATCGAACCGAACAACGTACCGTTCCAGGGCGTCTACGGCACGCCGTATGAAGGCCCGAGCCGCGCCCAGGTGCAGGCCGAGCTGGCCGCGGCCAAGGCCGCCGCCAAGGCGGCCGGCCAGGTCTGGAACGTCGAGCCCAACGACACGCCCTTCGCCGGCGTCTACGGCACTCCGTACAACGGCCCCAGCCGCGCCCAGGTCGAAGCCGATCTGGCCAGCGCCAAGATCGCCGGCCAGGTGTCGAACGTCGAACCCAACGACATGCCGTTCTCCGGCGTCTATCACGGCGAATGAGTCACCGGCGGGCGCCGCCCGCCTCGCCCCGCAACGAACAACCCTCCCCCGTGTTGTATTTCGCCGCCCGCGGTTCCGGGGCGGCATTTTTTTGCCCGGCGGCCAGCGCCCCGCCAGCAAAAGAATCACGGGAACATGGCCCCGTTCCCGGCAGGTGTAGGACAATAGCGGTTCTACATTATCCGGGAGCCCATCTTGAGATACACCCGCGTTCTCGCCTCGGCGGCGCTCGCCCTCGGCCTGGCTCAGGCCGCCGTGGCCGCGCCCGCCGTGATGCTCAACCATGCGCTGATCACGCAGATCCCCAAGGCCGACCAGCCCTCGTTCCACCAGGCGATCGCCGACGCGCTGAACAACTCCGCCGACGGCCAGAGCACCAACTGGTCCAGCGTGCCCAAGCGCAAGGTCACGCCGCCGATCACGGTCAAGCTCACCCCGACGCAGACCACCAAGCTCAAGGACGATCGCGCCTGCCGCTTCCTGGAAGGCGATTTCGCGCGGGCCAACACCACTGAGTCCTGGAAGTTCTGGTTCTGCAAGCAGCCCGACGGCAGCTGGAAGGCCAGCAGCAACTAAGGCTGGCCGGGCCCGCCCGCGCCTGGCGCGGAACCGGCCCCGCGAATGACAAAACGCCGCCCGGTCCACAGACCGGGCGGCGTTTTGTTTTCATCGCAAGGCCGCCACGAAACCAGCGCGGCCCGCTACCTTGCGGGACCCGCTGGCCGGATTCGCGCCGGCGGGTTCCCGGCGCGAGACTCAGGCCGACGTTTCCGCGCGATTGGCGTCCAGCACCGTCATGGCCGTCATGTTGATGATGCGACGCACGGTCGAGCTGGAGGTCAGGATGTGCACCGGCGCGTTCGCGCCCAGCAGGAACGGACCCACCGCCACGTTGCCGCCGGCCGCCGTCTTGAGCAGGTTGTAGGCGATGTTGCCCGAGTCCACGTTCGGGCACACCAGCAGGTTGGCCTCGCCCTTGAGCGTGGACGAAGGCAGGATGCGCAGGCGCAGCGCCTCGTCCAGCGCGCAGTCGCCGTGCATCTCGCCGTCGATCTCCAGGTCCGGCTCCATCTGGCGCACCAGCTCCAGCGCGCGGCGCATCTTCGCGCCCGAGGCCGAGCTGCCCGAGCCGAAATTCGAGCGCGACAGCAGCGCGACCTTCGGCGCCAGGTTCATGCGGCGCATGGCTTGCGCCGCCATGCGCGTGAATTCGGCGATCTGCTCGGCCGTGGGTTCGTCGTTGACGTGCGTGTCCACCAGCACCACCGTGCGCTCGTTCAGCAGCAGGATGTTCATGGCGGCGTAGACGTTGTCGCCGGGGCGACGACCGATCACTTCATCAACGAAGCGCAGATGGTCGTGATAGGCGCCCACGGTGCCGCAGACCATGCCGTCGGCGTCGCCCAGGTGCACCATCATCGCGCCGATCAGCGTCAGGCGGCGACGCATTTCCACGCGCGCCATCTCCTTGGTGATGCCACGGCGGCACATCAGCTCCCAGTACGTGGTCCAGTACTGATGGAAGCGTTCGTCATATTCGGGGTTGGTGACTTCCACGTCCTCGCCCAGGCGCAGGCGCAGGCCGAATTTCTCGATGCGCGACAGCAGCACGGCGGGACGGCCCACCAGGATGGGACGCGCCAGGCCTTCGTCGACGATGACCTGCACGGCGCGCAGCACGCGCTCATCTTCGCCCTCGGTGAAGACGATGCGGGATTTTCCGCCGCCGCGCACGATGCGCTTGGCCGCCGAGAACAGCGGCTTCATGAAGGCGCCCGAGTGATACACGAACTGCTGCAGCTGTTCCTCGTACGCTTCCAGGTCCGCCAGCGGACGCGTCGCCACCCCGCCTTCCATCGCCGCCTTGGCCACCGCCGGCGCGATCCGCACGATCAGGCGCGGATCGAACGGCTTCGGAATCAGGTAGTCCGCCCCGAACGAGATGTCATACGTGCCATAGGCCGCCGCCACCACTTCGTTCTGCTCTTCCTCGGCCAGCTCCGCGATCGCGTACACCGCCGCCTTTTCCATCTCGCGCGTGATCGTCGTCGCGCCCACGTCCAGCGCACCCCGGAAAATGTACGGGAAGCACAGCACGTTGTTCACCTGGTTCGGATAGTCCGACCGACCCGTGGCCATCACCACGTCGTCGCGCACCCCGTGCGCCACCTCCGGCAGGATCTCCGGCGTCGGGTTGGCCAGCGCCAGGATCAGCGGCCGGGTACCCATCGCCGCCACCATCTCCGGCTTGAGCACGCCCCCGGCCGACAGCCCCAGGAACACGTCCGCCCCCTCGATCACCTCGGCCAGCTTGCGCGCGTCCGTCTTCTGCGCGAAGCGCGCCTTGTCCGGATCCATCAGCGTCGTGCGGCCCTCGTACACCACCCCTTCGATGTCCGTCACCCAGATGTTCTCCAGCGGCAGGCCCAGGTCCACCATCAGGTCCAGGCACGCCAGCGCCGCCGCCCCCGCGCCCGAGGTCACCACCTTCACCTGGTCGATCTGCTTGCCCACCACCTTCAGGCCATTGATGAACGCCGCCGACACGCAGATCGCCGTGCCATGCTGGTCATCGTGGAACACCGGGATCTTCATCCGCTCGCGCAGCTTGCGCTCCACCGTGAAACACTCCGGCGCCTTGATGTCCTCCAGATTGATCCCGCCGAACGTCGCCTCCAGACCGGCGATGATCTCCACCAGCTTGTCCGGGTCCGTCTCGTTGATCTCGATGTCGTACACATCCAGGCCGGCGAACTTCTTGAACAGCACCGCCTTGCCTTCCATCACCGGCTTGGACGCCAGCGCGCCGATATTGCCCAGGCCCAGCACCGCCGTGCCGTTGGTGATCACGCCCACCAGATTGCCCCGCGCCGTGTAGCGGAACACATTGGCCGGGTCGGCCACGATTTCCTCACAGGCCGCCGCCACACCGGGCGAATAGGCCAGCGCCAGGTCGCGCTGGTTGACCAGCGGCTTGGACGCCACGACCGAGATCTTGCCGGGGACCGGATACTGGTGATAGTCCAGGGCTGCCTGGCGGTCGGATGGGGAATTCATGGGGCGATGCCTCCTTGGGCTTGAAGTATGGAAAAATTCTAGGCCCAATGGCATAAGGTATTCATAAGGTTTTAATATTGTTCAATCATAAAAAACTTATGCCCTGGCTATGACCCCAATATATGACCTCGTTTAATCCCGAGGAAGTCGTCCGGAAACTGGGCTCGCGCCTCAAGATGCGGCACCTGATGCTGCTGCTGCAGATCGAGCAGCACGGGTCGCTGACCCGGGTCGCCGAGCAGATGGCGACCAGCCAGCCGGCCGTGACCAATGCCCTGTCCGAACTCGAAAGCATGTTCGGCGTGCCGCTGTTCGAGCGCTCCGCGCGCGGCATGACGCCCACCCCGCTGGGCGCGGTGGTGCTGGCGCGCGCCCGCGCCCTGGTCCACGATCTGGGCCACATGGTCCAGGAAATGGAAGCGCTGGCCACCGGCCACGCAGCGCACCTGAACATCGGCGCCATTCCCTTCGTCTCGGGCCAGATGCTGTCGGCCGCCATCGGCCGCACCCTGCCGCAAGGCCGCGGCATCACCGCCACCATCCACGAGGGCCAGGGCCCCGCCCTGCTGCGCCAGCTACGCGACCATACGCTGGATATCGTGGTCGGCTGGGCCACGCCATCCGTGGACCTGAGCGGCATGCGCTTCGAGACGCTTTACCACCAGCCGCCCCGGCTCATCGCCAGCCGCCGGCTGGCCGCCCGGCTGGGCCGCTCGCGGCTGGAATGGAACATGCTGGCGGACCTGGACTGGATCCTGGGCACGGCCGACAGCCCGATCCGCGAGCAGGTGGTCTACATCTTCCTGCGGGCCGGCCTGGCCCCGCCCACGCCGCTGGTGCAAAGCGACTCGGCCAAGCTGATCGGCGAAATGATCGTGGCCAACGAACGCGCCGTCTCCATCCTGCCGGCCGATATCGCCGAGGAGCTGGTGCGCATCGCCGGCGTGGCCATCGTGCCCTACTCGCTGGACTGGACCATGCCGCCCATCTCGCTGTTCATGCGCGACGAAGGCCCGAGCCGCAATGTCGAGGCGCTGTTCTCGGCGGCGCTGCGCGAGGTCTATACGCACGGCCTGCGCTGAGGCCCGTTCGGGCGCGCCGCTGGCGCCGACCGGCGCGGCCCGCCCAGGCGCTTGCCGTGCGCCCGCGCGCCGCGCGATACTGCAAGCCCCGCGTTCCCTGCCTTCCGGCGGCCCGTTCCATGCCCGCAAGCCAGTTCCTCATGCAGCGCAGCGCCCTGGCCGGCGTGCAGGCCGTGGCCGCGCGCAGCAACCGGACCTTCGCACGCCACTCGCACGAACAGTTCGGCATCGGCGTGATCCGCCATGGCGCGCAGGCCTCGCACAGCGGACGCGGCCAGGTGCAGGCCCAGGCCGGGCAGGTCATCACCGTCAATCCCGGTGAAATCCATGACGGCGCGCCGCTGGGCGACGCCGGCCGCGCCTGGCAGATGCTCTACCTGGATCCCTCGGTCGCCGCCGAAGCGGCCCGCGAGTTCCTGCCCGCCGGCGAATTCGAATTTCCGCAGCCTGTGTTCGACGACCCCGTCCTGGCCCGGGATGTGCTGGCGCTCTATGCGCAAGCCATCGCCAGTGCCGAAGCGCTGGCCTGCGACGCGCTGCTGCTGCGCGTGCTGGCGCGCGCGGCGGGCGGACGCCGCGCCGCCGCCGCGCCATCCGCGCCCTCGGCCATCCGTCACGCCCGCGCCCGCATCGATGACGATCCGGCAGCCAGCCTGTCGCTGGCCGATCTGGCCGCCGCCTGCGGCCTGAGCCGCTACCAGACGCTGCGTGCCTTTGCCCGCGACACCGGCATGACACCGCATGCTTACCAGGTCCAGCGCCGGCTGTTGCTGGCGCGCGGCTGGATCCGGGCCGGCGCCACGCTCGCCGACGCGGCCGCGGCCGGCGGTTTCTCGGACCAGAGCCACATGACCCGCCTGTTTGTCCGCGCCTACGGGCTGTCGCCGGGCCGCTACGCGGCCGCCGCGCGTCCCGCCTGAGCGCCCGCTCGCAGCCCCCCGCAATTTCGTTCAAGACCCGCCGGCGGCCGTCCGCCTACGCTGCACGCTTTTCCACGCAAAGGCCGGACGTCCATGAGCAGCGCAGCAAGCAAGCCACTTCAATCCTCGGGCGAGCGAATGCAAGGCTACGCCTGCCTGGCCGCCGCGATGGCGCTGGTCGGCAGCACGGTGGTCGCCAGCAAGATCATCGCGGCAGGGCTCCCCCCTTTCACCGCCACCGCGCTGCGCTTTGCGCTGGCGCTGCCCTGCTTCCTCCTGATCATGAAACTGACCGGCGCGTCCCTGCCCCGACTCGGCGCACGCGACTGGGCGTTGCTGACGGCGCAGGCCGCCGCCGGCAGCGTGGGCTACACGGTGCTGCTCATCACCGGCCTGCAGCGCGCGTCGGCGGTGGACGCCGGCATCATCCTGGGCGCATTGCCGCTGGTGTCCGCCGCCCTGGCCGTGACGCTGCTGGGCGAACGGCCCGGCCGCTCCACGCTGGTCGCGATCGCGATCGCCACGGCGGGCGTATGGCTGACGATGGCCAGCCCCGCCGGCCCTGAAGGCGCCTCGTCATTGACGGGCAATGCGCTGGTGCTGGGCGCCGTGTGCTGCGAAGGCCTGTTCATCCTGCTGCACAAGCGGCTGCGCACGCCGGTGCCGCCGCTCGCGCTGTCGACCATCATGACCGCCATCGGCCTGGCCGCCTCGGCGCTGGCGAGCCTGCTGGCCGAGGCGCCCTGGACGCTGGCGCTGCCCGCCGACGCGGTGCTGGCCGTGGCCTATTACGCGCTGGCGCCCACGGTGGGCGGCTTCCTGCTTTGGTACGCGGGCGCCGCCCGCAGCAATGGCGCGGAAGCCGCGCTGTTCACCGCGGTCGCGCCGGTATGCGCCGTACTGCTGGCGGCGGGCCTGCTGGGCGAGGCGCTGCAGACCCGCCAGCTCGCCGGCATGGCCTGCGTGCTGGCGGCCATCGCGCTGCTGGGACTGTCGAACCGCGCCTCCGCTCGCGGCCCGCACTAAGGCGCGGACACCATCAGGCGCTGGCCGCGTCCGTCCCTAGCCCCGGCTGAACGCCAGCGCGAAATCCTCGGAGAATATCTCGGCCAGCGCGCGCCGCAACGCGACGGCGCGCTCGGCGCCGTAGGCGGCCTCGAAGCGGGCCTGCGCGTCGGTCCACAGGCGGCGCGACTGCGTCAGCTTCTCGCAACCGGCATCGGTGAGCGCGACGCGGCGACTGCGCCCGTCGCGCAGGTCGCGCGTGGTGCGGACATAACCATCGCGCACCAGGGGCTTGAGGTTGTGCGCCAGCGCCGAACGATCCAACACCAGCAGGCGGGCCAGGTCGGTCATGGACGGCGCGCCGGCGCGCGCGATGTGAGACAGGATGGAATGCTGCGACACCTTCAGCCCGCACGGCGCGAGCACGGCATCGTAGAGCTGCGAGACACGGCGGGTGGCCTTGCGCAAGGCCGCGCCATGGCAAATCAGGGAATCCTCGCGCTCGATCGGAAAAACGGCAATGACGTCGGACATGGCGGTTCGGACGGCAAGAGGTGGCGGGAAGCGGCGGGACAGCCGGACGCCGCGGGGCAAGCCCACGGCGCGGCCGGAACCTCATACGCTACAACCGGCGCTTCGGACAGTCCAGCCCCGCCCCCTATTCCACCGACGCCGGCGCCGCCTCGCTGCGGGTAGCGCCCGGCGCGCCGCGCAGGGCATGAGCCACCAATTCCTCGGCATAGGCGGGCAGGTCGCCGCGCACGCACAGCACGAGATCGCGCGCGGCCCAGTCATCGCCCAGATCCAGACGCCGGAAGCCGGCCGAACGCCCGTGGCGGACGGCGGCGGCGCGCGGCACGACCGCCACGCCCACGCCCTGGCCCACCATCCGGCAGACCGCGTCGAAACCGCGCAGCCGCACGCGGTAGGACAGGCTCTTGCCATCGCGGCGCGCGTGCTGCGCGATGTGCTCCTGCAAGGCGCTGCCTTCGACCAGCCCGACGAAATCCTCGTCCGCCGCGTCGGCCAGCGCGACGACGCCGCGCGCGGCCAGCGCATGCCCCGAGGGCACGATCAGGCATAGCGGATCGTGGCGGAACACCGCCACCCGCAGGCCGCCCAGATCGGCCGAGTCCGCCAGCACGCCGATGTCACAGGTGCCGGCGCGCAAGGCGTCGGCGATCTCGTGGCTGGGCCGCTCTTCCAGGTCCACCGACACGCGCGGATGACGCTGCAGGAATTCGCCCAGCACCGGCGGCAGATGCTCGCTCAGCGCCGTGGTGTTGCATTGCACGCGCACCAGTCCCTTCAAGCCCTGGCCGTACTGGTCCAGGTCGCCGCGCATGCGGTCCATCTGCGCCAGCACCAGCCGCGCGTGATGCGCCAGCGTGCGCCCGGCCGGCGTCGGCTCCGCGCCGCGCGGGCCGCGCAACAGCAAGGGCACGCCCAGCGTGTCTTCCATGCCGCGCACGCGCTCGCTGGCCGAGGCCAGCGTCATGTTGGAACGCCGGGCGCCGGCGGTGATGGAGCCCGTTTCCTGCACATGCAGGAACAGCCGCAGGTCGGTGAGATCGAAGCGCATGCAAGGATCGTAGCACCGCAGGCTATGGAATTTCCGAACCCGGCATACGCAAGTTCCCGATAGGGCCGCGCCGGATACGCGCCGAAAATGAACGACATGCCCGCACCCACAACCTTTATTTCGGTGTTCTCCATGCCAATCCGAACCACGTCCACCCGCTATTCCGATCTTGCCGCGCCTGCCTTGCCATCAGTCTTTTCCATAGCCTCGGCAGTCGACACCGACCACCGGGAGGCCCGGCCATGAGTCCCGCCGACCTGATGATGTCCGGCGCCACGCCACTGCTGGCGGCCGCGGCGGCCGCCGTGTTCCTCCTGGCCGGCGTAGTCAAGGGCGTGGTCGGGCTGGGGCTGCCCACCATTTCCATGGCCCTGCTGGCGCTGATCATGGCGCCCGCGCAAGCCGCCGCGCTGCTGGTGGTGCCATCGCTGGTCACCAACCTGTGGCAGGCTCGGCCCGCCGCGACCTTCGGCCCGATCTGGCGCCGCATCGCCGGCATGCAGGCGGGCGCTTGCGCCGGCACGCTGGCGGGCGCCTGGTGGCTGGGCGCGCCATCCGGCGTCTGGGCAGGCGTATGCATGGGCGTCGCGCTGGTCCTGTACGCGGCCTGGGGCCTGTTCGGTTCGCCACCCTCCATTCCCACGCGGCGCGACGGCGCGCTGGGCCTGGCGGTGGGCGCCGCGACGGGACTGGTCACCGCCGCCACCGGCGTGTTCGTGATCCCGGCCGTGCCCTATCTGCAGGCGCTGAACCTGGGCAAGGACGGGCTGATCCAGGCCATGGGAATCTCCTTCTCGGTGTCCACGCTGGCGCTGGCGGCGGGCCTGTGGCTGAACGGCAGCTACGGCGCGGATGCGGCGGGCGCTTCGCTGCTGATGCTGCTGCCCGCGCTACTGGGCATGGGACTGGGACAATGGCTGCGCGGCCGGCTGTCCCCGCGCGTCTTCAAGCTGTGCTTCATGGCGAGCCTGGCGCTGCTGGGCATCTACCAGGTTTTCCAGGGTCTAGCTGGCGCGAGCCATTCCTAGGGGCGAGCAAGGCCGCTTGCCAAGCGGTCGGGGGTGCTTGCGTCCTGACGCCCCGCGTCGCCTTCCCCGCGCCTCACGCGGCCAGGCGGCGCTCGTCGAGCGGACCGATGGCGATCGACATCTCGCGCCAGCGCGCCAGCTCTTGCTGCACCGATTGGATCTTGATGCGCGCCTGATCGAAGGCGTCCCGGCCCAGGAACAGATGCCGTGGCGCGTACTGGGCCTGCGAGGCCTGGATAAGGGTACGCGCGACCTGGGCCGGCACGCGCGCCGCGCCCGGGTAGACCAGCGTAACGCGCACGCCATGCGGCGCGGCTTCGACGGCCAGGGCCTCGGTCAGGCCGCCCAGCGCGAACTTGGCCGCGCAGTACGCGCCCCAGCCCTCGGCCGCGCCATCGAAGCCCAGGATCGACGACACATTGAACACATGCCCGCCACGCTGCGCGCGCAGGCGCGGCATGGCGGCGCGTATCACGTTCATGGCGCCGAAGACGCCGATATCGAAACCCTCGCGCAGCGCCGCGTCGGACAGCTGATCCAGCGGCCCCCGCGCGGCGCAGGCGGCGTTGTTCACCACCACGTCCAGACCGCCGAAGGCGGCATGCGCCGCGTCGACCGCGCGCCGCACGCTGCGTTCATCGCCCAGGTCCACGGCCAGCGGCAGCAGGCGGCCATCGAGCGCCGCGCCGGTCGCTTCCAGCAGGGCGTCCACGTCGCGCGAGGTCGCCGCCACGCGATGGCCCTGCTCCAGCAGGGCCTTGACCAGCGCCAGTCCCAATCCCGCGGAGGCCCCGGTCACAAACCAGATTTTTCCGGATTCCATGCTCATCCCTTCCCTAGAACCCGGCGCGGGCCGGATGGCGCCGCGCCATGGAAAGGAATGTTAGAAAACGAGGCGCGCGGCGTACAGCCGCGTTCTTGCGGGAAACCTGCCTAATCCTGCAATCCCGCCAAACAGCTTCAGCCCAGCGCGCTGCGATAGTGCCCGGCGTCGAAGGCCGGCGCATCGGCCGCCAGCGCCGGCGCGGCCTCGTCCTGCGCGGGTTCCCCTGCAACAACCCCGAACAGCGACAGTTCGGCCCTGACCAATGCTTGAACAAAATCCGTCATGATGTTTTCTCCATGCTGAGATGATGCGCTCGCCGCCCGCCAGGCCGGCGGCGCGGAAACAGCAGGGGTTCATCTTGGCCGCAGGCCATCAGGGCGTCCATTTGGTTTGTTCAATCGCGGCGATTGACGCCGGATTTGGAACCGTTGCGGACGGCCGCGCCGGACGGAGCACCGACGCGCCGGCAACCGCCGCTGTCGCCCGCCGACAGCAAGTCTTTGGTCATGATTCGTGGACAACAACGCAGAATTATTCACCAATCAAGATCTTCAACGCTCCTATGATCGAAGCGTGACGACTCTCAGGAATGCTCCACCATGTCCGCCTATCACCACGTAAAGACCTCGCAGCTGGACATCGCCTATCTGGAATGGAATCCGGCCGGCGCGCGCACCGCCGTGCTGCTGCATGGCTGGCCCGACAGCCCCGAATGCTGGAACAGCGTGGCAGACAAGCTGGCCGCCTCGGGCTACCGTGTGCTCTGCCCGGCGCTGCGCGGCTTCGGCCCGACCCGCTTCCTGCGCGCCGACACGCCCCGCAGCGGCGAACTGGCCGCATTGGGCCGCGACCTGCTGGACTTCCGCTCGGAGCTGGGCCTGGAGCGCCCCGTGCTGGTCGGCCACGACTGGGGCGCGCGCGCCGCGGGCAACGCCTGCGGCCTGGACGCCGACGCGGCCTCGCACCTGGTGCTGCTATCGGTCGGCTACGGCACCAACAGCCCGGACCAACCCGTGCCGCTGTCCCAGGCACGCAATTACTGGTATCACTGGTTCATGGCCACGCCCAGGGGCGCGGCCACCGTCCGTGACAGCCGGCGGGAATTCACCCGCTACATGTGGGACACCTGGTCGCCCGCCGGCTGGTACGAAGAAGCCGATTTCGACGAAGCCGCCCGCGCCTTCGACAATCCGGACTGGGCCGAGGTGGTGCTGCACTCCTATCGCCAGCGCTGGGGCCACGCCCAGGGCGACCCGGCCTATGCCGAAGATGCCGCGCGCCTGACGCCCGCGCCGGAGCTGGCCGTGCCGACCCTGGTGCTGCACGGCGGGGCCGACGCCTGCAACTCGCCCGCCACGTCCGAGGGCAAGGACGCTTATTTCAGCGGCCGCTATCAACGCCGCGTGCTGGACGGCATTGGCCATTTCCCGCAACGCGAGGCGCCGCAGGCGGTGGCCCAGGCCATCCTGAGATTCTGCGAACCGGCCTGAAACCGGGCGCGGGATCCGTCCGTACACGGCTCGTCAGCCGGCCCGCGCCCCTGCACGCCCCCGGAATGACGGATAATTCGGTCTGTGCGCCGCCGCCCCGCCGGGCGGCGGTTTTTCGCGGGCCTGTCGCCCGCGCCCGTAATCCGGAGTCAGCTATGTATCGCGGCATCGAGGCGATCGAACATTTCATGGAATCCATCGGCCTCGTCTGGCGGCCCGGCGCCACCGCAAGCGCGGAGCTGCGCGCCAGCTACCGCATCGGCAATACTCGCCCGCTGGGCATTGATTGCACGCTGGTGGAATTCCACTGCGACGCCAAGCGTCCGAAGATCTGGGTGCCCGAGTTCTCGCGCACCAGCTTCCACCAATGGTTCGAAGTGCCCTACCAGGATTTCGAGTTCACGCCCGGCGGCTCGATGCTGAAGATCAAGGCCGCCGCGCGCGGCAACGCGCCCCCGTACAGCGTGGGCCTCAAGCCGCTGGCCTGACGCCCGCGCGAGGGCGGCTACAGCTGCTTGTACATGATGGTGGTGCCGTCCAGCCGGTGCGCGTCATGCGAATCGCGGCTGAAGCCCGGGATGACGCCCACCGTCACATACCCCAGCGAGGCATACAAAGGCTCGGCGCGATCGCCGGTGCGCGTGTCCAGCGTGATCAGGCTGCGCCCGGCAGCCACGGCCAGCGCCTCGACCTTTGCCATCAAGGCCCGCGCGATGCCCTGGCGCCGGAAATCCGGATGCACCAGCAGCTTGCGCACCTCGGCGCGGTGCGGTTGATTGGGCGGGGTGTCGCAATCGAGCTGCACCGCGCCGGCCAGCCTGCCGTCCTGCCAGGCGGCCACCAACAGCAGGCCGCCCCCGGCCACGCCGGGCAGCACCTTGTCGCGCCAGAACGCCAGCGCGTCGTCCGGGCTGTACGGCAGGACGAAGCTGACGCTGGCGCCCGCGTGCACGCTGGCGTGCAGCAGCTCCGCCAGTTCCGGCAGCAGGGTTTCGGTTTCGGCGGCCGAGAGCGTGGCCATGCGCAGGGAGGCAAGATGGTCGGGCATGTAGCACCTGTAGACGTTGTGGTTCAGACGATGAAAAGCAGGTAGCGGGCGCCGCTGTCCCGCGGCGTCTCGAAAAGGCTGGCTCCGGCCAGCTGGTAGCGCAGGCAGTCGCCCGGACGCAGCCCGTGGCGGCGGCCATCCACGGTGATGTGCAGCGCGCCTTCCAGCATCAGCAGATGGTGTTCCAGATTCGGACGCGGCGGCTGCGGGTATTCGATGCGGGCACCGGCGTCCAGCTCGCAGGCCAGCACTTCCCCGGCCAGCGCGGCCGCCGGCGGCGAGACCGAGCGGCGCCGGAAGCCCGCGCTCGCATCGACCCAGACCGGCTGCGCGCTTTCGGGCACCAGCGGCGCGAAGTCGTCTTCCACCATCAGCATCAGCCGCGACATGGTCAGGCCGTAGGCGGCGCACAGCCGCCCCAGCACGCTGGCCGTGGGGCTGACCTCGGCGTTTTCCAGCCTCGACAGCGTGGCGCGGCTGACGCCGGCCCGGCCGGCCAGTTCGTCCAGGGACCAGCCGCGTTCCTGGCGCAGGCCCTTCAGGCGCGAGGCGATGCGCATGTCCAGGCCGTGATCGAATTCGGGATTATTTTCCATATTTGGGATTTTTTCTCAAATAAGAAATTCCGTCAAGCGAGCCCGCGTCCGCTCCGCCCGTCAACCACGCCCCGCCGAATTCGGCACAATAGGGCCCATGTTCCTGGCTCGATACCTGATCATGCCGATTCTCTGCCTGGGCCTGCTGGCCGGCTGCGCCCTGCCCTCGCAGGAACAGCGCAGCCAGTCGCAGGCGCTCGATCCCGACGCGGCGGCGGCCACCCCGCTGGGCCGCGCCATCGCGCCCGTCGCCGCCGGCCACGCCGGCCTGTCCGGCATCCACCCGCTGGCCGACGCCCACGACGCCTTCGCCGCGCGCATGATGCTGGCGCGCGCCGCCGAGCGCAGCCTGGACGTGCAGTACTACATCTGGCGCGGCGACATGACCGGCATGATGCTGCTCGAAGCGCTGCACGAAGCCGCCGATCGTGGCGTGCGCGTGCGCCTGCTGCTGGACGACAACGGCACCTCGGGCCTGGACCGCGAGCTGGCCGCGCTGGACGGACATCCCAACATCGAAGTGCGGCTGTACAACCCCTTCGCGCTGCGCTGGCCCAAGACGCTGGGCTACCTGACCGACTTCAGCCGGCTCAACCGGCGCATGCACAACAAGTCCTTCACCGCCGACAACCAGGCCACCATCATCGGCGGCCGCAACGTCGGCGATGAATATTTCGGCGCCGCCAACGGCGTGCTGTTCACCGACCTGGACGTGCTGGCGATCGGCGCGGCGGTGCAGGACGTGTCCGCCGATTTCGACCGTTACTGGGCCAGCGACTCGGCCTATCCGGTGGCGCGCCTGCTCAAGCCGGCCGAGGCGGGCGCGCTGGACCTGCTCAAGCGGCGCGCCGACGACATGGAACGCTCGTCCGACGCCGCCGCCTATGCCGAGGCCATGCGCGCCCTGCCCTTCATCCGTCAGTTGCTCAAGGGCGAGCTGGAACTGGAATGGGCGCCCACGCGCATGGTCAGCGACGATCCGCGCAAGACCCTGGGCACCGCGCCGCCAGAGGCCATGCTGCCGCATCAGTTGCACGAGATCATCGGCAAGCCCGCCCAGTCGCTGGATCTGGTGTCGCCCTACTTCGTGCCCGGCGAATCCGGCACGCGCGCCTTCAGCGAAATGGCCCGCGCCGGCGTGCGGGTGCGCGTGCTGACCAACTCGCTGGAAGCCACCGACGTGGCGGCCGTGCACTCCGGCTACGCCAGGCGCCGCGCCGATCTGCTGGCGGGCGGGGTGGAGCTGTTCGAAATGAAGCGCGCCGCCGGCGGCGGACGCAACAAGAACCTGGGCCCGCTGGGCAGCTCCGGGTCCAGCCTGCACGCCAAGACCTTCGCGGTAGACGGCCAGCGCATCTTCGTCGGCTCGTTCAATTTTGATCCCCGCTCGGCCAGGCTCAACACCGAACTCGGCTTCATCATCGACAGTCCCAGGCTGGCCAGCCAGATCTCGACGGCCTTCACGCGCGACGTGCCGGCCACGGCCTATCGCGCGCTGCTGGACGAACGCGGCAAGGTCTACTGGCTGGAACTGCGCGACGACGGCCAGACCGTACGTTATGACAGCGAACCCGGCGCCAGCGTCTGGCAGCGCCTGTCGGTCTGGTTCATCTCGCTGCTGCCGGTGGAGTCCTTGCTGTAATCGCAGCCAGGACGCGACGCAACAAGCGGAGCGCGCCTCAGCCCGCGCGGCGGCATACTGAACATCATGAGCATGAACCTGGATCTTTTCGACGAGGCCGACCCCCAGCCCGCCCGCAGCGAATCCATCGGCCCGCGATCCGTGGTGCTGCGCGGCTACGCCCTGCCCGTCGCCGACGCCCTGCTGCAATCCCTGGACGAAGTGATCCGGCAGTCGCCGTTCCGACGCATGGAAACCCCCGGCGGCCATCTGATGTCTGTCGCACTGAGCAATTGCGGCCGGCTGGGCTGGACCACGGACCACGACGGCTACCGCTACACGCCGGCCGACCCGCTGTCGGGGCGGCCCTGGCCCGACATGCCGCCGGCCTTCGCCGCCCTGGGACGCGAGGCCGCCGCCGCGGCCGGCTTTGCCGGCTTCGAACCGGACGCCTGCCTGCTCAACCGCTACGAGCCGGGCGCGCGCATGTCCTTGCACCAGGACCGCAACGAGCGCGATTTCAGCGCGCCCATCGTGTCGGTGTCGCTGGGCATGCCGGCGGTGTTTCTTTTCGGTGGCCTGGCGCGCTCGGACCCCGCCGCCCGCGTGCCGCTGTTCCACGGCGACGTGGTGGTCTGGGGTGGCGCGGACCGCCTGCGTTTCCACGGCGTGCTGCCGCTGAAGGACAGGCCGCATCCGCGCCTGGGCAGCCTGCGTCTGAACCTCACGCTGCGCAAGGCGGGTTGAGACGGCGGGCCCGATCCGGCCCGCCGGACCAAGGCGGGCGGAACCGGTTAGCATAGGCGCACGCTTTCCCTACACCCTCAAGAGAACAACGATATGCACGCGCTGGGCCGACTCGTCATCCTGGTCACCGACTACGACACCGCGATCGCCTTCTACCAGGACAAGCTGGGCATGGAGGTCTTCGTCGACATGGCCGTCGGCGCCCAGCGCTACGTGCACCTGCGCCTGCCCGAGCAGCCCTCGGTGGGCGTATGGCTGCTGCAGGCGCAAACGCAGGCGCAGCGCGACCGCGTGGGCGACCAGACCGGCGGCCAGCCGGTGGGCGTGTTCTACACCAGCGACACGCGCCGCGATCACGCGCGCTTCGCCGCGCAAGGCGTGCGTTTCACGCGCGAGCCCGTCGAGGACGCCGTCGCGGTGTACGCGCATTTCATCGATCTGTACGGCAACGAATTCGTACTCGTGCAACTGAAGTGAGCCGCGCGGCTCACGCGAAGGAACCCGCCATGGACCTGCAGCTTGAAGGCAAACGCGTGCTCATCACGGGCGCGTCCAAGGGCATCGGGCTGGCGGCGGCGCTGGCCTTCGCCCGCGAAGGCGCCAGTCCCACCCTGGTCGGCCGCGACCCGGCCGCGCTGCGCGCGGCCGCCGACGCGGTCTCCGCCCGGACCGGCATGCCCGCCGCCTGCGTGGCGCTGGACCTGGGACGCGCCGACGCGCCGCAGGAACTGCTGCGCCAGGCAGGCCCCGTCGACATCCTGGTCAACAATGCCGGCGCCGTGCCAGGCGGCGCACTGGATCAGGTGGACGACGAACGCTGGCTCGCGGGCTGGGAACTGAAAGTGCACGGCTATATCCGGCTGGCGCGCCTGTACTACCCGCTGATGCGCGAGGCCGGCGCCGGCGTGATCGCCAACGTGATCGGCATGGCCGGCTCGGCGCCGCGCGCCGACTATATCTGCGGCGCCGCGGCCAATGCCTCGCTGATCGCCTTCACCCGCGCGCTGGGCGGCGAGGCTCCGCGCCACGGCGTGCGCGTCTTCGGCCTGAATCCCTCGCGCACGCGCACCGACCGCGTACTCACGCTGGCGCGCCAGCGCGCCCAGGCGCGCTGGGGTGACGAAACGCGCTGGCAGGAAACGCTGTCGGGCCTGCCGTTCGGCCGCCTGATGGAACCCGGCGAAGTGGCCGACATGCTGGCGTTCTGCGCCTCGCCGCGCGCCGGCTACCTGAGCGGCACGGTCATCGACCTGGACGGCGGCGAGCAATACGCCGGTTGAACCCGGCGCGTCCTGGCCGAGACGGATCCGGGCTCAGCCCAGATAGTGGCCGGTCCAGTCAGCCAGCAGGCCGGGCAGGTCGCGCATGTCGGTGAAGACGCGCGCCACGCCCACAGAGCGCAGCGCGTCGGCGCCGCTATGGCCCAGGCCGCCCGGACTGTAGCCGAACACCGTGGCGCCCGCCGCCACGCCGGCGGTGGCGCCGGTGACGGTGTCCTCGACCACCGCGCAGCGGCGCGGATCCGCGCCCAGCGACTCGGCCGCCGCCAGGTACACATCCGGGAAGGGCTTGCTGCGCGGCATTTCATGACCGCTGAACACGCGGCCGTCGAAGCAGTCGGCGATGCCGACCTTGGCCAGCTGGAACTCGACCTTGCGGCGATCGGCGCCGGACGCCACGGCGATGCGCCCGTCCAGGATGCCGTGCAGCGCGCGCACCGCGTCGGGCGCGCCCGGAATCTCGACCAGGTCGCGGTCCAGCGCCTGGTTGCGGCGTTCGCGGAACTCGGCCAGCCAGGCTTCGCTGAGGCGCGCCCCGGTGCGCTCCTCGATCAGCGCCACTTCATCGCGCACCGCCTTTCCGGTAAAAATGCGCATGGTCTCTTCGGTGCTGATGGCCCAGCCCAGCTCGGTCAGCATGCCCGCCAGCACGCGGCTGGTGATGGGTTCGGAATCGACCAGCACGCCGTCGCAGTCGAACAGCACGGCGTCAAAAGGAAAGTCTGTCATTGCTTCGCGAAGGATACGGATGAACAAGTCAACAAGCATACTGCACGGCCAGCCGCGCACTTATGTCCACGACCTGCTCGCTCCCGATGAACTGTCCGCGCTGCTGGAGCATGACGACTCCTTCCATCTGGAACAAGTCGCCGATCCGGACGCCGTGGCGCCACGCACGGATGTGGTGATCGTCATCACCCGGCAGGCCCTGGCCGTGCGCTGCCGGCAAGCCACTGGAGACGCGTCCGCCTAGGCCGCTTGCGGCTCGGACTCAAAGGCGGCGCGCAGCGCGCCGCCCGCCAGTTCGAACAGATGCCGCGCCGCCGGCGTCAAGCCCAGCATGTGGATGCACGCATGGACCATGCCCGGCAGGCGATGGTCGCACGCATCGACCCCGGCCTCGCGCAGCCGGCGCGCATAGGCCTCGCCCTCGTCGCGCAGCGGGTCGTACTCGCATACCAGCACGGTCGCCGGCGGCAGGCCCGTCAGGTCCGCCGCGCGCAGCGGCGATGCGTAGGGCGAGTCGCCGTCCTGCTCGTTGAGCAGGTAGGTGAACCAGCAGTAGCGCATCGTCTCTTCCGTCAGGAAGAAATTCTGCCCATAGGCGCGATACGAATCGGTGCTGAAGGAATGGTCCAACACGGGATAGCACAGCAGCTGGTGCGCGATCCTGGGGCCGCCACGGTCGCGCGCCATGATGGCGGCGGCCGCCGCCAGGTTGCCGCCGGCGCTGTCGCCGCCCACCGCGATGCGCGCCGGGTCCACGCCCAGCATGCTGGCCTGCTCGCAGACCCAGCGCAGCGCGCAATAGAAGTCCTCGACCGGCACCGGGAACTTGTGCTCCGGCGCCAGCCGGTAGTCCACGGACAGCACCATGCAGCCGGTGGCATTGGCCAGCGCGCGGCACGGGTTGTCATAGAGTTCCAGCGAGCACAGGAACCAGCCTCCGCCATGCGCATACACCAGCGCAGGCAGCACGGCGCCGGGCGGCGCGCCCGCCGGCGTGTAAGCGCGCACGCGCAGGGGCGCGCCGTCGTGGCCCGGCGCCAAGTAGGTGCGCACGTCAGCCACGTCTTCCAGCGGGCCGTGCAGCGCGCCCAGGCTGGTCTCGGTGGCCGCGCGCATTTCCACCAGGGACATCGGCGTGGCGGTCGAGGACAGCCGCGCCAGGTAGGCATCGATCTTCGGATCCAGCGCCATGCTCAGCTCTCCCGCGACAGGAACGGCAACAGCTGCGCCAGGAACTCGTCCGGGCATTCTTCCGTGACGAAGTGGCCGCAGTCGGGAATGATGGCGCCGCGCACATCCACCGCATTCTCGCGCATGGTGATCAGCGGCGCGTCGCGGGTGGCATGCTCGGCGCCGATGGCCAGCACCGGCATGGCCAGTTTGCGCCGGGCGCGCTCGACATTCTGCCGCACCGTTTCCGGAATCGCCCGGTAGTAGGAGAAGCCCGCGCGCAGGCCGCCCGGCGCCGCGTAGGCGTCGATATAGACCTGCGCCGCCACGCGGTCGCGGCGGTGCGACCACTTGTCGAACATATAGGTCAGATAGGCCTGCTCGCGACCGGCGATCAGCGCTTCCGGCAGGTCGGGCAGCCGGTTGAACATGAAATGCCACAGGAAGATGTTCTGGTCCGGCGGCGCGAAGATCGTGGGCTCGGGCGCCAGGCCCGGGATCACCGCCTCGGTCAGCGCCAGCCGCGAGACGGCGTCCGGGAAGTCGCTGGCCAGCGCATAGGCCACCCACATGCCGATGTCGTGGCCCACGACCTGATAGCGCGCATGGCCCAGCTGCCGCATCAGCTGATGCAGCGTGGCCGCCACGGCGCCCGTGTCATAGCCGGCGGCCGGACGGTCCGAATCGCCCGTGCCCGGCGGGTCCACGGCGATGGCCATGTAGCCCTGCCCCGTCAGCGCGCGCATTACGTGGCGCCAGGTGAACCACGTTTGCGGCCAGCCGGGCACCAGCAGCACCGGCGCGCCG
Source organism: Achromobacter sp. AONIH1 (assembly GCF_002902905.1). Taxonomy (NCBI): domain Bacteria; kingdom Pseudomonadati; phylum Pseudomonadota; class Betaproteobacteria; order Burkholderiales; family Alcaligenaceae; genus Achromobacter; species Achromobacter sp. AONIH1. The sequence continues at coordinate 6,415,966 of NZ_CP026124.1, forward strand.
TCGCCGGCGATGGCGCAATGCAGCCGCGCGCCGTTCACCATCACGTAGCGATGGGCGAACTCCGCGCCGGCGGAGGGGATGTCTTGATGAAAGTTCGTCATGGTCTGTGTTCCTGTCCGCTCAGGCGATGCCCAGCAGCGCGTTGATCTGGGCCTGGCTGATGGCGGCGCCGGCGAAATCGTCGAACACCTTGTCCGTGACCGGAATGATGTGTTGCTTGATGAAGGCCGCGCCTTCGCGCGCGCCGGCCTCCTGGTCCTTCAGGCAGCATTCCCACTCCAGCGCGGCCCAGCCTTGATAGCCGTGCTGCGTGAGCTTGGAGAAGATGGACTTGAAATCCACCTGGCCATCGCCCAGCGAGCGGAAGCGGCCGGCGCGGTCGACCCAGGATTGATAGCCGCCATAGATGCCCTGGCGTCCGGTCGGATTGAACTCGGCGTCCTTCACATGGAACATGCGGATGTGGTCCTTGTAGATGTCCAGGTAGTCCAGGTAGTTGAGCTGCTGCAGCACGAAATGGCTGGGATCGAACAGGATGCCGCAGCGCGCGTGCCCGGCTACGCGCTCGTGGAACATCTCGAAGCTGATGCCGTCGTGCAGGTCTTCGCTGGGATGGATTTCGAAGCACAGATTCACGTCCTGCTCGTCGCAGGCATCCAGCACCGGCAGCCAGCGCCGCGCCAGTTCGTCGAACGCGGTCTCGATCAATCCCTCCGGCCGCTGCGGAAACGGGAACAGGTAGGGCCAGGCGAAGGAGCCCGAGAACGTGCCCATCTCGGTCAGGCCCAGCCGGCGCGACGCGCGCGCCGCCAGCAACAGGTTGCGCCTGGCCCATTCGGTGCGCGCCGCCGGATTGCCTCGGACCGGCGCCGGCGCGAAGGTGTCGAACATCGCGTCGTAGGCCGGATGCACGGCCAGCAGCTGGCCGAAGATGTGCGTGGTCAGTTCGCTGATGACCAGGCCGTGGCCGGCCAGCATGCCGGTGATCTCGTCGCAATAGTCCTGGCTGGACGCGGCCAGTTCCACGTCGAAGAAGCGCTGGTCCCAGGCCGGCACCTGCAGGGCCTTGAAGCCCAGGCCCGCCGCCCATTCGGCGACGGCGGGCAGGCTGTTGAACGGCGCGTCGGCGCCGCTGAATTGCGCGAGGTGGATGCTCGGGCCTTTGAGGGTTTGCATGATGAATCTGCCTTCGGCTTGCCGTCTCCCGGCTCGCCCTAATTGTTTGTCAAACGACAAAGAATAGACGAAAATCGATCTGTGACGCAAGCACGCCTGAATCGACCGCGCCTCAGGACGCGGCGGTACACTGCGTGGAATTTCAATCAGGACAAAAGTGCAATGGCAGGCAGACCCAGGGAATTCGACCGCGATCTCGCGCTGCAGCAGGCGATGCTCGCCTTCTGGCAGCACGGCTATGAAGGCACGTCGATGGCCGATCTGGTCGCGGCCACCGGGCTCGCGTCGGCGCGGCTGTATGCGGCGTTCGGATCCAAGGAAGACCTGTTCCGCGAAGCCGTGGCGCGCTATGAGGAGGGCGATGGCGCCTTTGCCGAAAAGGCGTTGCAGGCGGGCGACGTACGCAGCGCGGTCGAGCACATGCTGCGCGATGCCGTGCTGACGTACACGCGGCGCGGCCGTCCCCAGGGTTGCATGGTGGTGTCCGCCGCGACCAACTACGCGGCCGCCAACGAGCCGGTGATGAGCTGGCTGGCGACGCATCGCAAGGCGCGCACGCAGTCCGTCGTCGACCGCATCGCCGCCGCCGCGCGGGACGGTGAACTCGCTCCCGGCACGGACATACAGGCCCTGGGCGATTACTACGCCGCCGTGTTGCACGGCCTGTCGGTGCAAGCGCGCGATGGCGTGGGCAAGGCCAGGCTGCTCGCCCTGATCGGACCCGCCCTCGCGCCGCTGGACGCGGCCTTGCGCTAGGCCGGCAGCATTGCCAGCTCGTCATGGGCTGGCGCGCCGACCCCTGCCGGCGCGTCATGCCCATCGGCGCGTCGACGGGCAACTGCGACCGGCGCAGACCTCGGACTCGTCCTAGTCATCCAGCGGCATGTGCGCCTGCGCGGTGCGCAATTCCTGCAGATGCCGTTCGGCCTCTTCCTTCTCGGCACCCGGCGGCAGCGGCCGCCAGCCGACCATGTTCCCCGGCGTGCGGGTCGGCAGCCAGCCCAGCACACTGTACAACGTCACGGCGACCAGCCCCGTGTCATACCGCGCTTCGTAGTATCCCTGTCGTTCCGGCGCGGTATCGCCTGACATCCAATTGCCCTGAGACATCCGTGTCTCCTCCCGCTTGAAGCTTGTCGTGCCTGCGCCGCGGCCCGCGAGCCGCGGCGGGACATGGGCCGATGGTATAGCGCGGTCCAGGCCCCGCCACTGCAAGATGCGCCTGCTTTGCAATTCTTGACAGAGGGGAATCCCCTAGTGCCCACATTTTCGGGCCGGATTGCTAAAGCCCGACCGCAGGCGCTAGGATTCGACAAGGATTCTTACAAAGCGCGGGGAGGCTCTGCCCCAAAGACCTTGGGCAATCTGGGCATACCGACAATGCTGAAAGCAATCCTCTCGCTCTACCGGAAAGATCGACTGGCCTTGCTCGCGAGCGCCAACGCCCTGCGCGCCATCCGCGAAGGGCTGCTATGGACCCTGCCCTGCCTGCTGGTGTCGGCGCTGTTCCTGGTCCTGTCCGTGCTGGCGCGCCAGGCCGGCCTGCCCGAACCGGCCACCGAACTGCTGACCTCGGTCCACCAGAAGCTCACCGGCATCATGCCCATGCTGGTGGCCGCGGCCATCGGCTACATGCTGTCGATCCGGCATCGCGTGCCGCACCTGCCCACCGCCTTCCTGTGCCTGTCCTACGTGGCCGTGGCCGAAACGCTGCTGGCCGCCCATCCGCTGGCGGCCTCCACGCTGACCCTGTTCGTGGCCATCATCTCGCCGCTGGCCGCGGTGCCGCTGCTGTCCTGGCTGCACCGGTTCCGCTGGACGCGGCTCGCGCCCGATGGCCTCACCGGCGAGAACGTGCGCGAGACGCTGAACATGGTCGTGCCCGGCATCCTCACCGCGGCCGTGCTCATCGGCGCACTGTCCGCCCTGCTCAGCATTCCGGGCGTGGCGCAGTTCAGCATTCCCGTCAGCCTGACCTCGCTGCAGAACCCCTATGCCACCGGCGCGCTGATCTCGGCGCTGAACTCGCTGCTCTGGTTCTTCGGCATACACGGCTACCACGCGCTGGCGCCGATCATGGACGTGCTGGACCAGGCCGCCTACCTGAACGCCGCCATCAACGCCGCCGGCTACGAAGGCGTGTACGCGCTGAACAGCAGCCTGATGGGCGCGTTCACCTTTATCGGCGGCGCCGGCGCGACACTGTCGCTGGCGGTCTCCATCCTGTTGTTCTCGCGTACGGAATCGCTGCGCATGCTGGCCGTCGCCAGCGTCCCGGCCTCGCTGCTGAACGTGAACGAGATTCTGCTGTTCGGCCTGCCGCTGATCCTCAACCCCCGGCTGCTGATCCCTTTCATGCTGGCGCCGGTCTGCAACACGCTGATCGCGCTGGCGGTGGTGCAGCTGGGTTGGCTGCCGCCGGCAGCCGTGACACTGCCGCTGACCTCTCCCGTGCTGGTCAACGCCTACCTGAGCACCGGCGGTCACCTGGGCGGCATCGTGCTGCAACTGGGACTGCTGGCGCTGGGCGTATGCCTCTACACGCCCTTCGTGCTGGCGCTGGAACGCCGGCAGCTGGCCGACGCCACCGTGTACTTCAAATCGCTGGACACCACCTTCCCGCGCCTGCAGGACGAATCGCTGCTCTACGTGCACGATCCGCTGATCAACACCTACGCGGACCGCGCGCGCCGCAGCGCCGAGATCACCCGCATCCGCGCTATCAGCGAGTATGACTTCTATCTGGAATACCAGCCGCAGGTCTCGTTGCGCAGCGGACGCTGCACCGGCTGCGAAGCGCTGTTGCGCGCCACCGGCCCCGAAGGCCGGCAACAGGCGCCGCTGGAATTCCTGCGCGGCCTGGCCCAGGCCGGCCTGATGCGCGACGTCGACCTCTGGGTGGCCCGGCAGGCGGTGGTGCAATGCCAGAGCTGGCGCGCGCAGGGCTTCGCGCTGCCCATGACGATCAACGTCACCAGCGGTACCCTGACGTCCACTCCCCACCTGGAAAAGCTGATCGGCGTGCTGGCGCAGGCCGGCGGGCAGGTGTCGGTGGAATTGACCGAGGACGCGCTGGTCGAGGACGCCGAGGCACTGCACATGGCCTTCGACCGCCTGCGCCAGATCGGCGCGCGCATCTACATCGACGATTTCGGCACCGGCTACTCGGCGCTCAGCTACCTGCACCAGTTCCGCATCGACGCGGTCAAGATCGACCGCAGCTTCGTGCAGGCGCAAAGCAGCGAACGCGGCGCGCTGGTCATGAGCGGCCTGCTGCGATTCTGCGAGGCGCTGAACCTGCAGATCGTGGTGGAGGGCGTGGAGACTGACAAGGAAATTTCGGCGCTCGAATCGAGCGCCGAAATCATCGTGCAGGGCTGGTACTTCAGCAAGGCGCTGCCCGGCCCCGGGCTGATGGACTACGCCCGGCGGCGCGAGGCCGCCGACAGCGCGATTACTTGATGCCGATGAAGGGCAGCGCCGCGCCCGGCACCTGCGTGGTGGGCAACACGCCATCCCATTTCTCGACAGCGTTCAGGCCGACCAGATTGGTGTTGGCGGCCAGGGCCTCGGCCTTGGCGCGGATCGCCGCCGCCTCGGCCTCGCCGCGCAAACGGATGCCGTCGGCCTCGGCGGTGAACTGCTGGCGCCGCGCATCGGCCTCGGCCTTGGCCTTGACCACCTGGATCTCGGCATTGATGACGGCGGTTTCCTTTTGCTGGCGCGTGGTCTCGATCTGCACCTGGGCCAGCATGCGCTGCTCGATCGAATGCTCGTAGGCCTTCGAGAAGCCGACTTCCTCGATCTGCACGCCCACCACCTGCACCGGCGCGCCGTCCATGGCTTCCACCACGGCGGTGTTCACGTCCAGGCCCAGCTTCTGGCGTTCCTGGATGGCCCGCACGGCGGTGAAGCGGCCGAACACGTTCTTGACGGCGTCGGGCGTCTTGCGCTCCAGCACGCGTCCCTGCAGATTGTTGATGGTGCCGTACTCGGAATAGAGTTCCGCCACGCGCTCGGCCGGCACGCGGTACGTGACCGACACGCGCAGCGTCGCGGGCTGCTGGTCGTAGCTGTAGGCTTCCAGGTTCTCGAACACGAAGGTATGGTCGCGCACCGACACCACCGACACGTTGTCGATGAAAGGGGTCTTGAAATCCAGGCCGGGCTCGGCCACGCGCACCAGCTTGCCGTTGCGCAGCACCACGCCGCGCTCGCCCTGGTCCACCTGGAACCATGAGCCGAAAGCCAGGAACAGGATCAGCACGAACAACAGTCCGGTGCCGATGGCCACTGCCAGGCTGCGCGGCTTGGCCGCCTTGATGATCTGCAGATCCGCAGGCTTCATTTCAATCCCTCTCTTTCTTGGAACGTTTGCGGTCGGAAAGGACCGCGGCGATGCCCCGCGCGAGCAGGTAGGCGACTACGGCGGCCCCTACCAGGATCAGGAAATACCTCATCGTGCGTCCTCCCGGAAAAAAGCAAGGCATTCTAGCCTGCTCATCCGCCAAAGCTGGCCGGGACGTTGCAAGGACACGGATTGTCGCCATTTTTAAGAGTAATCCGAGACGAGCTGTGGCATGGTTGGCCGCGCGGCGCTACGCTGAGCGCAGCATGCCACCCCAAAGGACCAACGCCATGTTCCGTTCCTCCTCTTTGTCCTGTGCCATATTGGCCGCCGCCTTGGTGCTCGCCGCCCCGGCGCATGCCGCGCCGCCCGAAGGCAAGGGCAAGCCCGATCACGCCGGACAGGGTCACGGCAAGAACAAGGACAACCGCGATTCGGACGGCTCGGTCAGCGTCACGCTGAGCACGGCCGGCATCAGCATCTCCACGGCGCGCGGCTACGCCGTGCAGGCCGGCGCGACCGGCTACGGCTCGCTGCCGCCCGGCATCCGCAAGAACCTGGCTCGCGGCAAGCCGATGCCTCCCGGCATCGCCAAGAAAATGGTGCCGGGCGCCATGCTGGCGCGCCTGCCCGTGCACCCTGGCTATGAATGGCGCGTAGCCGGCAGCGACCTGATCCTGGTGGCCATCGCCACCTCGGTGGTCGCCGACGTGCTGTCCGGCGTGTTCGACTGAGCGGCCTCAGGCCGACGCCAGGCCGAAGCGCTCGCGCAGCGCTTGCGCCACAGCGCCGTCGTCCAGCTCGGACTCGACCGTGCCGGTCTCGTCGACCAGCTTGAGCGTGTTGCCGACCAGGATCGCGCGGCCACGCTCACTGTGCAGCACCACCACGCGCTTCTGCACGAAGATCGCGTCGGGATGGTTCGAATTCAGATAGTTCGCGGGCGCGAAATCGATCCATTCCTGCGGCGACAGGTCGAAACCGTACTGGTTCTGCCAGCCGCCATCGCGCCAGGCCTTGAGCACGTAGACCCCGTCCGCCTCGCGGCTCAGCATGAAACGATCCATATCCTGGCGGATGTCGGTGTCCAGCACCGCCAGGCTCATGGGCGCGCGGATGCCGTAGCTGCCGAAGCCCAGGTCGCACAGCCAGTCCTGGCCGTCCAGCCGCAGCACCAACGCCATGTGGGTGCGGGGACGACGCGCGGGATAGAACATCGGCCGCGCCGCCACATAGCGATACGGCACGCCCAGCGCCTGCATGGCCATGCAGAACAGGCCGTTGACCTCGTAGCAGTAGCCGCCCCTGCCGCGCGCCAGGATCTTGTCGGCGATGTCCTCGGGCGCCAGCGACACGCCCAGCCCGGCCTGCACGTCCAGGTTTTCGAACGGCACGGTGTACAACTGGCGCCGCATCAGTTCGGACACGGTGGCCAGGTCGGCGTGGGCCGGGCCGGCGTAGCCGATACGGTCGAAGTAGCGGGCCAGGGAGAAATTATCTGCGTGCATGGCGGGGGAATTCCTGCAAAGGGTTGCGTGAACGGCATGATGCGCCGTTGCCATGCGCCCGGGCGCGACAGACCACGCTTGGGCTATGCTGCACAGATCCTTCATTTCCATATCTGTCATGCAGCACAGTTATGCCGTCCTGGCGGACCATATCAAGGCCGCCATCCGCACCCACGAGTACCGCGTGGGCGACCGCCTGCCCTCCGTGCGCGAACTGGCCGCCGCGCAAGGCGTCAGCGTCTCCACCGCCACGCGCTGCTACCGGCTGCTGGAACACGAGGGCTATGCGCAGGCGCGCTACAAGTCCGGCATGTACGTCGCGGACTGGAAGGCGCTGCGACAGGCGCGCGCCGCGCCCGAGACCGCGCCGCCGCCCGCGCCGGCCGGCGTCGAGTACGACATGCTGGCCTCGCTGCAGCACCGAATGACCCAGCTCTACGCGCTGACGGCCCAGCCGTTGCCGCTGGCCCTGCACCTGGCCAGCGCCGCGCCCGAGTGGTATCCCTGCGAAACCCTGGCGCGCATCGCGCAGCGCCTGCTGCGCGAGAATCCGCGTCTGCTGGGCGCCTATCCGTCCGGCACCGGCCTGCCCGCGTTCAAGCATGAAGTGTTGCGCCATCTGGCAGCCTGCGGCATCGACGCGGATCCGCGAGACCTGCTCGTCACCAACGGCGCCACCGAGGCCATGCAGATCGCGCTGCGGGCCGTGGCCCGGCCCGGCGATACCGTCATCGTCGAATCGCCCGTGTACTTCGGCCTGCTCCAGACCATCGAACACCTGGGCCTGCGCGCGCTGGAGGTTCCCTGCGTGCCCGGCCAGGGCATGAGCCTGGAAGCGCTGGAATATGCACTGGAACATCACGGCGGCGTGCGCGCCGTGGTGGCCATGCCGTCGTTCCAGAATCCGCTGGGTGCCTGCATGTCCGAGGCGGCCAAGCGCCGCCTGTTGAAAATCGTGCAGCGCCATGACATCGCCTTGATCGAAGACGACGTCTTCGGCGACCTGGGCAGCGCGGCGGAACGGCCGCCGGCCGTGAAGGCCTGGGATCGCGACGGCCGGGTCATCTATTGCGGGTCGTGCAGCAAGAGCATGGCGCCGGGCTTTCGCCTGGGCTGGGTGCTGGGCGGACGCCACCAGCGCCAGCTGGAATCCCTGAAGATCGGCAGCTCGCTGGCCGCGCCGCTGCTGGAACAACAGGTGTTGGCCGACTACATGAAATCGGGCCGCCTGCCGGCGCACCTGCGCCGGCTGCGGACCCAGCTGGCACAGGCCGCCGCCTCGGCGCGCGCCTGCGCGCAGCGGCATTTTCCCCAGGGCACGCGGGTGCTGGGTCCCGAAGGCGGCTGGTGGCTGTGGCTGGAACTGCCCGAGCCGGCCGACACCCTGGCGCTGCTGCGCGATGCGGTGTCACAAGGCATCGCCTACACGCCCGGCGCCCTGTTCTCGGCCGCGGGCAAGCACGGTCATTGCCTGCGCCTGAACGTCGCGCGGCCCTGGTCCACCGAGATGGCGGCAGGGCTGGAGCGGCTGGGCCTGGCCGCGCGGCTGGCGGCGACCCGAAACCAGGCCGCCCCCGCGCGTCGCGCCTAGAAGCGATGCCGGATACCCATGGCCACGGCGGTGTCCGTCACGTCACGCCGGAACGAGAAATTGTCCGCGTAGGCGACATAGGCGTACAGGTTGGTGCGCTTGGTGAAATCATAGGTATAGGCGGCGCTGTACACCTGCGTGTTCGCGTCGTCGCCCGTCAGGGCGCTGCCGTTGGGGCGGGCCATCTGCCATGACACCATCAGCTTGCTCTTGCCCAGCGGCACGGTCGCGTTGACCGTATACGAATCAGCGCGAAAGCCGTGGGCCAGCTTGAACGTATCGGCGTTGCGGTAGCCCTTGGTGTCGGGCGACACGCCCATCGTCGCGCCTTGCAGCCAGCCGCCGCGGGTCTGTCCGATGGCAGCGCCCAGCTTCACGACCTCGAAATCGTAGGCGCCGCCGATGATGGTTTCCTGGATGCGCGTGGGAGATTTCCCGCCTTCCGCGGCATTGGTCGGATTGAAGCGATCATAGGTGGCGACCAGCGCGAGCGGGCCGTTGGCGTAGCGCAGGCCGGTGGTCAGCGCGCGATTGTTGTCGCCGGTGGCGAAGCCCGTCTTCTGGCCCGTGGCCGGCGCGCGGGTGTCGTCGGCGTTGAACGAGTAGCCCACGCCGAACTGGAAGCCCGACCAATCTGGCGATTGGTACAGCACCAGGTTGTCATAGCGCAGGGTGTTCGTCGCGCTGAACGTGGTGCCCATGTTGGCCAGGTTGAACGAGCCGCTGAACGGATCGATCGGACCGCTGAAGTACTTGGACGCCAGGTTGGCCTGGCGGCCGAATTCGAGTTGTCCCCAGCTGTCATCCGCCAGGCCCACGGTGGCCTGGCGCCCGAACAGGCGGCCGCTCTGGCCGGACTTGCCGTTCAGGGGCGTGATGCCGCCTTCCAGGGTGAAGATCGCGCGCAGGCCATCGCCCAGGTCCTCGGCGCCACGCAGGCCGAAACGCGAGCCGCTGTTCACGCCCTGCACGGTGCCTATGCGGTTTTGCTTGAAGCCGGGCGCGCGCACGCGCTCATAGCCCAGGCCCATGTCGAGCAAGCCGTACAGCGTGACGCTCGTGTCGGCGGCCAGCGCGGATCCGGCCAGGCCCGCCCCGATGGCGGCGAAAGCGATTTTCTTCATCATGGTGTGTGTATGCCTATGGGAGTCTGGCGGTGAAAACCATCAATGGCCGGTGGGCGGATAGTCGAGTTCGCCCGACTTCATCAGGCCCTGGGCGCGGGCCTGGCGCATTTCGGCGATGACCTGTTCGCGGGTCTTGCCGGCGGCCTCCCGGGCGACGGGCGGATAGTCCAGTTCGCCGCGCGTGATCTGGCCGGCGGCGCGGGCGGCGTCGCGTTCTTCCAGCACCTGCTGGCGCGTCTTGACGGCGTTGTCGGGCACGTCGACGGGATATTGCTGTTCGCCATAGGTGACCAGTCCGGCGGCCTTGGCTTCCATCAGCTCGGCGCGCACTTGCTCGCGGGTCTTGCCCTCGGCGTGGGCGGCGCCGGCGACGAAGGCCAGGCATAGGGTCAGGGCGGAGAGTCTTAGGGTTTGCATGGAAATCCTTTGCGTTGGTTTGCGTGCCGCCATATTGGCGCGAGGCCGCCGGCCGATAAATCCCGCCACGCGCAAGCCAGGATTGCACGCGACGCAACTGCCGCCCGGCGCATGGCGCGAATCCGCCCACACTTGCACGGCGCGCAAGCCAGGGCTGCGCCGCGACCGGTTTTTCCGAAACGCGAGCCTGCCTAGACTTGGGGCTGTTTTCTGCAAGTACGCGATACCCATGTCTTCATTCCCTACTCCTGGCGCGAGGCAAGCATGACCGCCGCGACCGCTCCCTTCCCGCCCCAAGCGCCTGCGGCCGCCGCTCCCCCGGCCGCCGCATTTGGCGCACGCATCCTGACCGGTCTGGTCGGCGTGCTGCTGGCCGTGATCCTGGCCGGCCTGAACGAAAACGTCACCAAGATGGCGCTGGCCGACATCCGCGGCGCCCTTGGCATCGGCTATGACCAGGGCACCTGGTTCGTCGCCGTCTACGCGGCCGCCTCGGTCTGCGCCATGGCGTTCGCTCCGTGGTGCTCGGTGACGTTCTCGCTGCGTCGCTTCACCACCGCGATGCTGGTCGCCTTCGCCGTCTTCGGCGCGCTCAGCCCGTTCGCGCGCGACTATCCGACCCTGCTCGCATTGCGCACGCTGCAAGGCCTGGCCGGCGGCGCCCTGCCGCCGATGCTGATGACGGTGGCGCTGCGCTTCCTGCCCGCCAACATCAAGCTCTATGGCCTGGGCGGCTATGCCCTGACCGCCACCTTCGCGCCCAGCCTGGGCATTCCGCTGGCCGCGTTCTGCACCGAGACGCTGGGCTGGCGCTGGACCTTCTGGCTGGTGATTCCGCCCGCCGCCGTGGCGGCTGTCATGGTCTGGCGCGGCCTGCCGCAGGACCCGCTCAAGCTGGAGCGCTTCCGTGTGTTCGACTGGCGCGGCCTGCTGCTGGGCGCGCCCGCGCTAGCCATGCTGGTCATCGGCCTGCTGCAGGGCGAGCGCCTGGACTGGCTCAACTCGCCGCTGATCCGCGTGCTGCTGGGCGGCGGCGGCGCGCTGATGGCCCTGTTCCTGCTGAACGAGTGGTTCCACCCGCTGCCGTTCTTCAAGATCCAGCTGCTGCGCAACCGCAACCTCAGCCACTCGCTGCTCACGCTGGGCGGCGTGCTGGTGGTGCTGCTGGGCGTGATCCTGATCCCTTCGAGCTTCCTGGCGCAGCTGCGCGGCTACCGGCCGCTGGAAACCGCGCCGGTGCTGCTGGCCATGGGCCTGCCCCAGCTGATCGCGCTGCCACTGGTGGCCGCGCTGAGCAACCTGCGCCGGGTCGACTGCCGCTGGGTGCTGGCCGCCGGCCTGGGCCTGCTGGCGCTGTCATGCGCGCTGGGCTCGCAGCTGACGCCGGCCTGGTCGCGCGAGCAGTTCTACGCGCTGGAGGCCGTGCAGATCTTCGCCCAGCCCATGGCGGTCATTCCGCTGCTGATGCTGGCCACCGGCGGCCTGGCGCCGCAGGACGGGCCGTTCGCCTCGGCCTGGTTCAACACCATCAAGGGTTTCGCCGCGGTGGCGGCCACCGGCCTGCTGGACGCGCTGACGACCTGGCGCCGCCATCATCACAGCCACATGCTGGCCGACCAGCTCGGCAGCTTTCCGCTGAGCGCGGATGGAGAAAGCGCGGCCACGCTGGCGCGCCGCGTGCAGGAGCAGGCCACGGCGCTCACGTCCGCCGACCTGTACCTGTGCATGGCCGCCGTGGCCCTGCTGCTTATCCTGCTCATCCCCTTCGTCGCGACGCGCATCTATCCTCCGCGCGTAGCGGCCTGATCATCGAGAACATCATGACTTATTCCACAATCCGTCCTCATCTTCCCCGCGCCGCGCTGGCCGGCGCGCTCGGCCTGCTTGCCTACACCGGCTGGGCCTGGTCGGGCACGTCGCCGACCGAATCCACCGACGACGCCGCCGTCGTCGCCGACCACACCGTGGTCGCGCCCCAGGTATCCGGCTTCATCCAGGAAGTGCTGGCGGAAGACAACCAGAGCGTCGCCGCCGGCCAGCTGCTGGCCCGCATCGACGACCGCGAATACGTGGCCGCCCTGGCCGCGGCCCGCGCCGACCTGGCCGTGGCCTCGGCCCAGCTCGTCAACGCCAACGCCACGCTGGAACGCCATCAGGCGGTGATCAGCCAGGCGCTGGCGGTCACGCAGGCCGACGCCGCCGACCTGCGCTTCGCCGAGAGCGAAGTCCAGCGCCACCGCAACCTGGCGAGCGAGGGCGCCGGCACGCGCCAGGCCTATGAGCAGGCCCGCAGCCGCCTGGACATGACCCAGGCGCGCCAGGCCGAGCACCAGGCCATCCTCCAGGCCACGCGCAAGCAGCAGGACGTGTTGGCCGCGCAGCACGAGGCGGCCCGGGCCGGCGTGCTGCGCGCGCAGGCGCTGGTCGACCGCGCCGAACTCAACCTGTCCCACACCCGCATCCTCTCGCCGGTCGACGGCGTGGTCGGACGCCGCGTGCTGCGCGTGGGCGCCTACGTCGCCCCCGGCACGCCGATCCTGGCCGTGGTGCCGCTGCAGCAGGCCTACGTGGTGGCGAACTTCCGCGAAAAGCAACTGACCCACATGCGACCCGGCCAGCCCGCGACCGTCACCGTGGATGCCTATCCCGACCTGCGGCTGCGCGGCACCGTGCAGAGCATCGCGCCCGCCACCGGCCTGAGCCTGTCGCCGGTCGCGCCCAGCAACGCCACGGGCAACTTCACCAAGATCGCGCAGCGCCTGCCGGTCAAGATCGTGCTCGACGCCACGCCGGCCGGCGCGCCGCCGCTGCGCGCGGGCATGTCGGTCGAGGCCGTGGTCGAGACAATGCCCCTGCTCGCGGAGGCCGCGAAATGAGCCTGTTGAAAATACCGCGCCTGGTCCTGACCTCGGCGCTGTTGAGCCTGGGCGGCTGCGCCGTGGGACCGGACTTCCAGGCGCCTCAGGCGCAACTGCCGACGCAATGGCGCGATGCCGGCGCGGGCGGCCCGGCCAGCGCGCCGGTGGCCCAGCCTGTCAACGACGCCTGGTGGGACAGCTTCGGCGACCCTGAACTCAGCGCCCTGGTGGCCGAAGCCAGCGCCGCCAATCCCGACATCCTGATCGCCTACGAGCGGCTGCGGCAAAGCCGCGCGGCGCTGCGCGTGAGCGAGGCCGACGGCTTGCCCAAGCTGGGCGCGAACGCCTCCTACCGGCGCGGCCAGAACAGCGAGGCCGGGCTGTCCGATCCGTCCGGACGCGGCGGCAAGTCCTCGTTCAACCTGTGGCAAACCGGCGTCGATGCCAGCTGGGAACTGGACCTGTGGGGCCGCGTGCAGCGCGAGGTCGAACAGGCCGGCGCGCTGTCGCAGGCCGCGCTGGAAGCGCAGCGCGGCGTCATGCTGTCGGTGCGCGCGGAAACCGCCAGCCACTACATCCGGCTGCGCGGCGCCCAGAACCAGCTGGCGGTGCTGCGCCAGACGCTGGACAACGCCAATCGCAATCTTGCGCTCACGCGGCTGCGGCAACGCGAAGGCGTGGCGACCGAGCTGGATGTGTCCCAGGCGGATGCCCAGGCCGCCGCCATCGAGGCGGCCGTGCCGCCGCTGGCGCTGCGCGTGGACCAGCTGATGAACGCCCTGGCGCTGTTGCTGGACCAGCCGCCGCACGCGCTGCACGCGCGGCTGGAAACGCTGGCGCCCATCCCGGGCGGTCCGGTGCGGGTGCCGGTGGGCTTGCCCAGCGAGCTGGCCGAGCGGCGTCCCGACATCCGCCAGGCGCAGGCGCGCCTGCATGCCGCGGTGGCCGCGATCGGCGTGGCCGAGGGCGATTTCTATCCGCGCATCACCCTGTCGGGCAACATCGGGCTGCAGGCGCTGCAACTGGGCAACCTGGACACCGACCGCGCCGGCATCTTCGGCGTGGGCCCGGCGCTGCAGATCCCTCTCTTCGAGGGCGGCAAGCTGCGCGGCCGGCTGCGGCTGCGCGAGGCGCAGGCCCAGGAGGCAGCGCTGGCATTCCAGAAAACCGTGCTCGGCGCCTGGCACGATGTCGACAATGCCATGACGGCCTATCGTAGCCAGCAGCAGGCGCGGACCAGCCTGGAACGCGCGTCGGCCAGCGCGCGCCAGGCGCTGCTGCATGCCCAGCGCCGTTATGCCGAGGGTGCGTCGGACTTCGTCAATGTGCTCAGCGCGCAGAACGCGGTGCTGGCCAACGACCAGTCACGCGTGGCCACCGAGGCGGCGGTATCGCTGGCGCTGGTGGACCTGTATCGGGCGCTGGGCGGCGGCTGGCAATAGGCTCAGCGAGACGCCCTCGCCCGCGCCGGCGCGGCATGCGCGCCGGCCGGGAACGATCCGATCTGGATGGCGCGGCCGGCGTACAGTCCGGCGGCGGCCATCGCCGCGCAGGCCGCCGCGCACAGCGCCAGCGCCGCGCTCCAGCCGCCCAGCGCGTCATGCAGCGCGCCGATCAGCAGCGGCCCCGAGGCGGCCAGCAGATAGCCCACGAACTGCGCCATGCCCGACAGCGAGGCCGCCTGCTGCGCATGGCGCGCCCGCAACCCGACGAAGGCCAGTCCCAGGATGATGCCCGCGCCCATGCCCAGGCCCATCAGCACGATCCACAGGCTGGCCCAGCCCGGCGCGACGATCAGGCCGATCATCGCCACGCAGGACGCGCCCGCCGCGCCGGCCGCCACGGCGCGCTGGTCCTTCATCCTGCGCACGGCCGGCGCCAGGAACAGCGCCGGCCCCGCCGACATCAGCTGCAGCAGGCCATGCAGCGAGCCGGCCCGCTCCGCCGTGTAGCCGGCATCCTGCAGGATCGCCGGCAGCCAGCTCACCATTGCATAGAACACGAAGGAATTGATGCCCAGGAACAGCGTGACCTGCCAGGCCAGCGCGCTGCGCCACAGCCGCTCGCCGTGCGGCGCATGCGCCGTGACGGACGCGGGCCTTGTGCGGCGGGACAACTGCGGCAGCCACAGCAATGCGCCCAGCGCCGGCACCGCCAGCAGGCACAGCGCCGAAAAGCGCCACGTCGCGTCGGACAGCATGGCCAGCGGGATCGCCACGGCCGAAGCCACGCCCGCGATCACGCTCATGGTCAGCACATAGGCCGAGGTCAGGCCGGCCACGCGCTGCGGAAAATCGCGCTTGACCAGACTGGGCAGCAGCACGTTGCCCAGCGCGATGCCCGCGCCGATGACGAGGGTGCCGGCGTAGAGCGCGGCCTCGGATCCGAGCGAACGGCCGACGATGCCGGCGGCGATCAGCAGCAGCGCGCCGAACAGCGTGCGCTCCAGCCCATAGCGGCGGGCCAGGCCGGCGGCGGCCAGCGAGCCGCCGGCGAAGGCGAGCAGGGGCAAGGTGATCAGCATGCCGGCGGCGGTGGAGCTGAGCCCCAGCTGCGCGCGAATCATGCCGATCAAGGGCGCCACGCCGGTCACGGGCGCGCGCAGCGCCATGGCGATGCAAAGAATGCCGGCGACCAGCAGCACGGGACGGCTGAGGACGCGGGCGTCGGAAGAGGAAACAGACATCGGACACCTGGAAGTTGCGGCGGGCGCCGGCGATTGGCCGGCAGGCCCGGAATCCACAGCTTAGCCACGCGGCCGCTTGCTGAATTTCGAGACAATGACAAAATATACGCAAATCCGGCCAAACCCGTCCGCAGCCCTCTTCCGCCAGCCGCCTCCACGCCATGTACCCGCCCGTCTCCGATCCTTCAGGCCTGGACGCCGACCGGCCCGGCCAATGGACCTACGCCATGCGCGTGGACACCGCCGCCCGGGCCCACGAATCGCCCACGCACCAGCACCGCATGAGCCAGCTGGTGCTGTGCCTGGAAGGCGGCGTGACCTGCACGGTGCCGCAGGGCATCTGGATGGTGCCGCCGCGCTGCGCCGTCTGGATCCCCGGCGGCGTGCCCCATTGCAATCACGTCACGCGCAACGGCCAGGTCAATTTCCTGTTCGTGCCCGCCGAGACGCCCGGCATGCCGGCCACCTGCCAGACGCTGGGCGTGACGCCGCTGGTGCGCGAAATGGTGGTCCATCTGGCGGCGCTGTCGGCCGAGGACAGCGCGGCGCCCGGCAACCGCCGGCTGGCCGATGTGCTGGTCGAACAGCTGGCGCGGCTGGAACCGGAACCGCTGCACCTGCCCCTGCCCGCCCACCCGCGCCTGCGCGAGATAGCCGACGCGCTGGCGGCGCGGCCCGACGACCGCGCCACCCTGGCCGACTGGGGCCGGCGCGTGGCGATGAGCGAACGCACGCTGGCGCGGCTGGTGCGCCAGGAAGTCGGCATGAGCTTCGGCCGCTGGCGCCAGCGCCTGCACATCATCCTGGCGCTGCAATGGCTGTCGGAGGGCTTGTCGGTGCAACGCAGCGCCGACCAGCTGGGCTATGAATCGGTAAGCGCCTTCATCACCATGTTCCGCAAGGCGCTGGGCACCACGCCCGCCCGCTACTTCGCCCCGGCGACGATGAACAGGCGCGGGAACGGCAGCAGCACGGTGCCGTCCGACAGGGCCGGATAGGCGCGTTCGATGCGCGACTGGTACTCGGCCAGGAAGGCCTGTTGCTCCGCCGGGTCCAGCGGACCCAGGTAGGGCCTGAGCGCCGTGCTGGTGAACCATTGCACCACCGCCGCCGCGCCGGCCAGGGGATGGTGATAGATGGTGCGCCACACGTCCAGCCGGCCGCAGACCGGCTTGAGCAATTCGTAGTACCAGGCGGCGCTGTGGCGCGGCGGGTGCTTGACCGCGCCGATCCGGGCGGCCCAGGGACCGTCCGCCGCGACCTCGCGCGCCAGCCGGTGCGCCGGCTCTTCCATGTTGTCCGGGGTCTGGACCGCCAGGCTGCCGCCCGGCGCCAGCTTGCCCACCAGGCGCGGATAGAGTTCCTCGTGCCCCGGCACCCATTGCAGGGAGGCGTTCGCCAGGATCACGTCGTAGCCTCCCGGCGGATTCCAGGCGGCGATGTCCGACAGCTCGAAGGACAGGCCGGGCAGGCGCTTGCGCGCCGCGTCGATCATGTCCTGCGAATTGTCCGTGCCGCTGATCGCGGCGTCCGGATAGCGCGCGGCCAGCACCTCGGTGGAGTTGCCCGGGCCGCAGCCCAGGTCCACCGCCCGCGCCACGCGCTCATTGGGCAGGGCGGCGACCAGGTCGCGCACCGGGCGGGTGCGTTCGTTCTCGAAGGCGGAATACTGCTTGGCTGACCAGTTCATGGCGGCTCCGGAATGGTGTCTGCGTGCCCTGCGCACTCTACGCCCGCAACGCCCGCGCCACAAATACCCGGATCGCGCCTCATCCATATCGGCCGCGTATGGCGCGCCCGCCATGCCACAATGCGCCCACGCCCACACCGGAATCCCGCATGACCGCGCTGGTACTCCTGCCCGGCATGGACGGCACGGGCGATCTGTTCGCGCCCTTGCTGTCCGCGCTGCCTCCCGCCTTGCGGACCATTGTCGTTCGCTACCCCTGCGACCGGCCGCTAGGCTATGCCGAACTGGAGGCGCACGCGCGGCGCGCGCTCCCCAAGGACCAGCCTTTCGTGCTGCTGGGCGAATCGTTCTCCGGCCCCATCGCCGCGGCCATCGCCGCCGCTCCGCCGCCCGGCTTGCGCGGGCTGATCCTGTGCGCGACCTTCCTGCGCAATCCGCGGCCGGAACTGGGCTACGCCCGATTCCTGACCGGCCTACTCCCAGTATCGCTGCTGCCCGGCGTCCTGCTCGTCCGCATGCTGCTGGGACCGCGCGCCGATCCCGGCCTGCGGACCCAGCTGCTGGACGCGGTGTCGCGGGTCGAGGATCGGGTGATGCGCGCGCGGCTGCGGGCCGTGATCGACGTGGATGCCGGCCCGCGCATGAGCGGCGTGACGCTGCCGGTGCTATACCTGAGCGCGCGCGACGATCGCGTGGTGCCGCGCCGGGCGGGGGACCATGTCATGGCCCTGATCCCGCAGGCGCGACGGGTCGAGATCGCCGCGCCGCACTGCCTGCTGCAAACCGCGCCGCAAGAAGCGGCGCGGGCCATCATGGACTTCATCGGACCGACGGCCCCATGAGGGGCCGCCGGTCCTCGCGGAATCAGCCCGCCTGCAAGGCCGCCTTGCGCGTCTTCCACAGCGAGAACAGCACGCCGCCCAGGATCAGGCCGAAGGTCACGCTCAGCGACAGGGCCGCCGGCACCTTGCCAATGAAGCCGACCAGGAAGATCTTGCCGCCGATGAACACCAGCACCAGGGCCAGCGCGTACTTCAGGTAGTGGAAGCGGTGGATCATCGCCGCCAGCGCGAAGTACAGCGCGCGCAGGCCCAGGATCGCGAAGATGTTGCTGGTGTACACGATGAACGGATCGGTGGTGATGGCGAAGATCGCCGGCACCGAATCCACCGCGAACAGCAGGTCCACGAACTCGATCAGCACCAGGGCCAGCAACAGCGGCGTGGCCCAGCGCACCTTGCGCGACGTGGCCGGATCGTTCTCGTAGACCCAGAACGCGTTGCCGCGCAGGCCGTCCGTCACGCGCATGCGGCGCTTGAGGAACTTCAGGATCGGGTTGCTGGCGATGTCCGGCTCCTGGTCGGCGATCAGCCACATCTTGATGCCGGTGAACACCAGGAACGCGCCGAACAGGTACAGCAGCCAGCCGAAGTTGCTGACCAGGGCCGCGCCCAGGCCGATCATGATGGCGCGCAGCACGATCACGCCCAGGATGCCCCAGAACAGCACGCGGTGCTGGTACTGGCGCGGGATCGCGAAGAAGCTGAAGATCAGCGCGATGACGAAGACGTTGTCCATGGACAGCGACTTCTCGATCATGAAGCCGGTGTAGTAGGCCATGCCGCTGGCCGCGCCCATCTGCCACCACACCCAGGCGCCGAAGATCAGCGCGGCGGTGATGTAGCCGGCCGAGAGCAGCAGGCTTTCGCGCACGCCGATCTCGCGTTCGTCACGATGCAGCACGCCCAGGTCAAAAGCCAGCAGCGTCACGACGATGCCCAGGAAGAGCAGCCAGCTCCAGGCTGGCGTGCCGAGGAAGTCGGCATTGAAGAAGGTCAGCAGGGTTTCCATGTGTGTTCCGCTTGGGTCTGAAATCTAAGATCCGAAGACGTTCATGATCCGGATCCGGACCTGCTTGAGAAATCAGCCGTAAATTGAGTTAAGGTTCGGAAAAACCGAAGTATTGGACATACCGGATCCGTCCCCATGTTGAATTACCGCCACCTGTACTATTTCTGGATGGTCGCCAAGGAAGGCGGCTTTTCCCGCGCCGCCGAACGGCTGGACATGGCCATCCAGACCATCAGCGCCCAGGTGCGCGAACTGGAGCGCAACCTGGGGCATCAGCTGCTCAAGCCGGCCGGACGCGGCGTGGCCCTGACCGATGCCGGCCAGGCGGCCTTCGCCCGCGCCGAGGAAATTTTCCAGATCGGCCAGGGCCTGGCGCAGGAAGTGCGCACCGCCGCCACCAAGCCGGTGATCCGGCTGTCCGTGGGCCTGTCCGACGGCATTTCCAAGCTGGCCGCGCACGCGCTGCTCGGCCCGGTGCTGGACACGCCAGACCTGCGGCTGACCTGCCACGAAGGCGAGTTCGAGGAACTGCTGGGCGAACTGGCGCAGCATCACCTGGATCTGGTGCTGGCCGGCCAGGGCGCGCCGGCCAATCCCAACCTGCGCCTGACCAGCGACCGGCTGGTGTCCTCGCCGGTGGACTGGTATGGCCCGTCGCGCCTGCTGCGGCGCGCCGACGTGCAGGCCTTTCCGCAGTCGCTGGAGCGCCTGCCCGTGCTGCTGCCCACCGGCCACTCGGTGCTGCGCCAGACCCTGGACCGCTGGTTCCGCGAGCAGGGCATCCATCCCAATGTGGTCGGGGAATTCGAGGACAGCGCGCTGATGTCGGTGTTCGCCGCGCGCGGCCTGGGCGTGTTTCCGCTCAGCCGGCTGGGCGGCGACGATATCGGCCTGCTGCGCGGCCTGCGGCCGCTGGCGCGCTGCGACGCGGTCCACGAGGAGATCCACGCCATCCGCAATCGCCGGGGACAGAACCATCCCCTGGTGCGACGCATCCTGGAGCAGGCCAAGACTTCGGTTTTTTCTTAATGTTTGTCACATTGTCGCTGGTTTTTCAGAAATAGAATCAGCTCTATCCTGGTGGCTTTTCCGCACTCTGGAGTACCGCTTTCATGAAGAAAATCATCTGGATCGCGTTCGCCGCGCTGGCCGCGCTGTGGACCGGATTCGTCGCCCTGACCCTGCAGCTGGCCAACTGGGTGCTGTCGCTGATCGCCGGCTCGCAGGTGCCGGGCGCCGCCGCGCTGGGCACCGCGCAATGGAATCCACCGGCCTGGGCCGCGCCCTGGGTCGATCCGTCCTGGCTGAAGGGCCTGCAGGAATCGCTGGTGTGGGCCGTGCAGGGCTTGAACCAGATCCTGCCCGCGGCCGGCGGCCTGGGCACCTGGATCTCGGTGCTGGGCTGGATCTTCTGGGGTTTCATCATGGCCGCGCTGCTGGTGCTGGCGCTGATCCTGCACTGGCTGGCCGGCAAGCGCCAGCAGGCCGAACAGGCCGGCGGCCAGGTGGTGGGATAATGCCCTGGCTTGCGGTCGCCCGCCGCCGGCGCGGGCACGCGCTGGCAGCGGACCGCAAGCGCTGAATCCAGCCACACGGGGAACGGATCATGGATGCGGAAGATGCGGTCAGGGATTTTGTCGAAGGCAGGATCGATCTGGGCGCAGTGCTGACCATCACCCAAGTCGCCTGAGGAGGAACCCGTGAACACGACAACCGCTCGCCTATGCCTGCTGGCCACGGCGCTGGCCGCCGGTCCCGCGTCGGCCCTGAGCATCGCCCCCGCCTATGGCGTCATCGTCTGCACCGTGGCCGGCACCTCCGGCCAATACAGCGTGCGCGTGCAAAATACCGGCGCCGTGCCGCTGGCGCGCGCCGACGTGACTGGCGTGCGCCTGGACGCCGGCGGGCATGCGGCCGGCGAGATCGGGGTCAGCCTTACCGACATCGCTCCCGGGAAATATGAAACCGCCGTCCTGGCCCGCCACGGCGAATCGGCCGCGCTGGTCAGCATCGCCACCTACCAATCGATCAACGACCAGCTGGTCCGCGAAGAAGAGCTGTACGCCGGCAAGGTCGCGCACGTGTCGCCCGGATCGGCGCTGCAATACACGCTGGCGCCGCTGGCGACGCGCGGCTGGACGGTCGCCTACGGCACCGCGCAACCGCCGGCGCTGAAAACCGGCGCCGCCGTGCTGCTGGCCTACCCCGCGCGCAGCGGCAAGAAGATGGAAGCCAGCCCGCAGGCGGGGCGCACGCCGACCCGCGTGGAGCCGCTGAACTCCTGCCCGGGACCGCGCCGTCGTTGAATCGGCCCGCTCAGGCGCCGGCCAGCAGGTCGCGCTCGTTCAGCAGCGCATAGACGATTTCTGGGCGGTTATCGAAGCTGCGGCGGATCGCCGCCGGAATCGCCGAACGGGTCTTGCGGCACAGGCCGGGTTGCTCGTCCAGCTGGATGAAGATGCCGCGCGTGGTGCGCACCTCGTTGTCGCTGGGCAGGATCCGGACCACGATGCCCAGCTGCGCCCGCAAGCGTTCCTGCATGCCGCGCAGGTCGTCCAGGCTGGCCAGGTTTTCCAGCCGCGCGATCAGGCGCTTTTCCTCTTCCTTGGTGAGCCGCAGCACGCGGATGTCGGCGGCGCGATCGGCCAATAGCCTTTCGCGGTCGCACACGCAGGCGCCCGGCGGGCATTCTTGGCGGATCGGAAACGGGAGGTTCATGACGAGCGCGGTCGGTCTGGCCGGTATCAACCATTCTACTCACGATCGTCGCGTCGGCCCGGCGGCGCGGCCCCGGTAATACCCGTAAGGCCGGCGCGCCGCTGCTGCATAATGCAGGCCATCCGACCGACACGGGAGCAAGACCTTGAAGCGCACCCTTCTGGCCACCGCCATCCTCGTCCTGCTCGCACCCGCCGCATACGCCGGCGCGCGCGATCACGCGTACCAGATCAAGCCCGGCCTGACGGCGGTCGTCACCGTGTCGGGGCAAGACCGGCCCGCGGTCTCGGCACGCGTGGGCAAGGGCCCCGTCCAGCAACTGGCCGTCATGGACGACGAAGCAGTGGATGTGTTCGAAACGCCCGACATCGACCACGACGGCTATGCCGACCTGGCCATCGGCCAATCCGGCGGCGGCGCGCAGGCCCGCATGCGCCTGTTCCTGTATCGCCCGAACGAGGGACGCTACCAGGAGATCCGCCATCCCGCTCCCGAGGCCAGCCCCTGCCACGGCTTCGTCAACCCGGTCTTCGACGCCGGCAAGCCCGCCTTCTCAACGGGTTGCCGATACAGCGCCGACAGCCAGGGAGAGGAAAGCTACGCCGTGCGCCCAGACGGCACGGCCGTTCCCGTGTCCTGGATCACGCAGATCTGGTTCCCGCAGGCAAGCGCGAAGGTCGAGGCCCGGTACGAGTTCCACGGCGACGGCACGGTGGCCCGAATCCTGCTGGACGGCGAAGGCTCGCCGTTCGACGGCGGCGACAACGTGGCGCCCCTCGACCGCGTCGATCTCTATGACGCGCCCGACATCACGAGCGGCCCATCGACGCAGCTGCGCGCCGGCGAGCGGTATGACGTGGTGGCGCTGCGGCCGGCGGGCTGGCTGCAAGTGCGCCTGCCCGGGCAGAAAGACGCCGCGGCGCTCAAGTGGCTGCGCTATGTCGATCTGGTGATCGACAGGCATGGTCTCGCGCCGTCCGCGCAGGGAGACGCTCCGGCGTCGGACCGGCAGGCCCGCTGAATTGAAATCCTTCCGAAGACGCCTCGCGCGCGGCCTGGCCGCCCTGGCCGCGTTCGTCGCGCTGGCCGCCCTGATCCTGGCCGCCGTCGGCCTGCTGGCGCCCGCCGGTCCCGCCGACGTGGCCGTGGTGCTGGGCAATACGGTCACGCCCGACGGCCAGCCCTCGCCACGCCTGGCCGCGCGCCTGGACCGCGCCTATGACTGCTACGCCGCCGCGCAATGCCGCGTCCTGTTCGTCAGCGGCGGCGTGGACGCGGCCGGCGCCGACGAAGCCGCCGTGATGCGCGACTACCTGATCAGTCGCGGCGTGCCCGCCGACCGCATCGTGGCGGACAGCGCGGGCGTCGATACCTGGGCCACGGCCCGCCACGCCAGCGCCTACATGCGCGAGCATGGCTATGCCCGCGCGCTGGCCGTGACGCAGTATTTCCATGTGCCGCGCACCATGCTGGCGCTCAGGCGCCACGGCGTCATGCACGTGGGCGGCGCGCATCCGGCCTATGCCGAGCCGCGCGACCTGTATTCGCTGCTGCGCGAGCTGGTCGCCGTCGCCTTCTATGCCGCTCGGCCGCTATAGTGACGCATCCCCTCAACGACAGAGCGTTACCGTGCTGATCTTCCACAACCCCATCCATCACCTGCACGCCGGCCGCCAGGAAATGTTTCGCGGCAAACTGGTGCCCTGCCACGAATCGCCCGCGCGGCTGGAATTCGTGCTGCAGGCCCTGCGCCAGCGCGGCATCGGCGAACTGCGCGCGCCATCGCCCGCCGACATGGCGCTGCTGGGTCGCGTGCACAGCCCGCGCTACCTGGATTTCCTGCAAGGCGCGTGGCGGGAGTGGATCGCGCTGGATCCGGCCAACGCCGAACTCGACGTGCTGCCGTCCGTCTGGCCGGTGCGGGGTTTCCGCCATGACGTGACGCCCGCCAACTTCGCCGCGCGCGTCGGCCTGTATTCGTTCGACAGCGGCTCGCCGCTGACGGCCGGCACCTGGGACGCCGCGCTGGCCGGCGCGGCCTGCGCCATCGACGCGGCGCGCGCAGTGGGCGGCGCGGGCGGCCCGCGCGCGGCCATGGCGCTGACCCGTCCGCCCGGCCATCACGCCGGCCCGGATTTCTTCGGCGGCTACTGCTTCCTGAACAACGCGGCCCTGGCCGCGCAGGCGCTGCGCGAGGCCGGCGCCGCGCGCGTCGCCGTGCTGGACATCGATTACCACCACGGCAACGGCACCCAGACCATCTTCTATGAGCGCGGCGACGTGCTGACGATGTCGGTGCACGGCGATCCGCTCACCGAATACCCGTTCTTCCTGGGCCACGCCGACGAGCGCGGCGCGGGCGCCGGCGAGGACTGCAACCTGAACCTGCCGCTGGCCGCCGGCACCGGCTACGCCGGCTGGCGCGAGGCGCTGCGCGCCGGCATGCGCGCGGTGCAGGACTTTCGCGCCGACGCGCTGGTGATCGCGCTGGGCGTGGACACCATCGAAGGCGATCCGATCTCGAAGTTCAAGCTGGCCAGCGCCGACTACCGGCAAGTCGGCCGCGATCTGGCGACCCTGGGGCTGCCGGCCGTCTTCACGATGGAGGGCGGTTATGCGGTGGAAGAAGTCGGCACCAACGTCGCCAACGTCCTGGAAGGCTACGGGGGGTAGCTTCCCCCGTAGCGCCGCGGGCCGCCGAATGTGACAGCCACTCAGTCGCGCGTGTCTTCCAGCGCCTTGTTGACGCGCAGCGCCAGCAGGGTGCAGGCCACGCCGGACAGCAGATACACGCTGACCGCCACCAGCCCGAAGCGCGCCGACAGGCCCAGCGCGACCAGCGGCGCGAAGGCCGCGCCGAACAGCCAGGCCATGTCTGACGTCAGCGCCGCGCCGGTGTAGCGGAAGCGGCGCGAGAAGTTCGCCGTGACCGTGCCCGAGGCCTGCCCATAGGACAGGCCCAGCAGCGCGAAACCGATCAGGATGAAGGCGTCCTGCGACTTCGGACCGCCGCCCAGCAGCCAGGGCGAAACCAGCGCGAACACGCCGATGGCCGCGGCGAACAGGCCCAGCGTGGTACGCCGGCCGATGCGGTCGGCGATCCAGCCGGAGACCATCGTGCCCAGGATGCCCACGGCCGCGCCCACGATCTGCACGATCAGCACATCGGATATCTGCTGCGTGCCGCTGACCGCGATCCACGACAGCGGGAACACCGTCACCAGATGAAACAGCGCGTAGCTGGCCAGGGCCGCGAAGGCGCCCAGGAACAGGTTGTAACCCTGGTCGCGCACGATCTCGACGATGGCGATGGGTTCGAGTTCGCCCTCTTCGAGCAGCTGCGTGTATTCCTCGGTCACCACCAGCCGCAGCCGCGCGAACAGCGCCACCACGTTGATGGCGAAGGCCACGAAGAAGGGATAACGCCAGCCCCATTCCAGGAAATCGGCCTGGGTAAGCGTCAGATGCAGGAACAGGAACAGCGCGCTGGCGACCATGAAGCCGATGGGCGCGCCCAGCTGGCCCAGCATCGCGTACCAGCCACGACGCTGCGGCGGCGCGTTCAACGCCAGCAGCGACGGCAGGCCGTCCCAGGAGCCGCCCAGCGCCAGGCCTTGCAGGCATCGGAACACCGCCAGCAGCGTGATGGCGTGCATGCCGATCACGTCATAGCCCGGCAGGAAGGCCATGCCCACGGTGGCCGTGCCCAGCAGGAACAGCGCGGCGGTGAGCTTGGTGGCGCGCCCCCAGCGGCGCTGGATGGCCATGGACAGCGCGGTGCCGATGGGCCGCGCGATGAAGGCGAAGCTGAAGATGACGAAGGACCAGAGCGTGCCCTCGAGCGCCGGCTCGAACGGGAAGAACACGCGCGGAAAGACCAGCACGCAGGCGATGCCGAAGACGAAGAAGTCGAAGTATTCGGAGGTCCGCCCGACGATGACCCCCACCGCGATCTCGCCTGGCGCCACCTTGGCGTGGCCGCCGTGTCCGGCCGCGCTCGGCTCTGGAACGACGGGGGCATGACCGGGATATCGCGTGGTGGTCGCCATGTGATTGCTCGCTGAAAGGAGGGTTGTAATACGCCTGGCCTACGCTCTTGCAACACATCCGCATGCGTACCCCCCGATGCCCGGCAAGCCGCGCCCGCAAAGGGCCTGGGCGCGGCGCGGCATGTTGGATCCCGCATACTTTTGCTCTTTTTACCCTAGATTTTTGGCGGCTTCCAGCGTAGTGTTCGGTTTAGCTCCCACGGTTACGTTTCGGGGTATGGCCATGCTGTCTCTCCCAAGGCTTTGCGGATGGATGTTGATTGCCGCCCTGCCATTGCTCTCCGGATGCAATGCGGTCCTGCTCTCGCCTTCCGGCGACGTGGCCCTGCAGCAGCGCAACCTGATCATCATCTCCACCGTGCTGATGCTGCTGATCATCGTGCCGGTGATCCTGCTCACCTTCCTGTTCGCGTGGCGCTACCGCGCCAACAACACGGCCGCCCACTACGATCCCGAATGGAACCACTCCACCGTGCTGGAGCTGCTGATCTGGGCGGCGCCGCTGCTCATCATCATCGCGCTGGGCGCGCTGACCTGGGTCAGCACCCACCAGCTCGATCCCTACCGTCCGCTGGCGCGTCTGTCCGAAGGCCGCGAGGTGCCGCCCGGCACCAAGCCGCTGGTGGTGGAAGTGGTGGCGCTGGACTGGAAATGGCTGTTCCTCTATCCCGAGCAGGGCGTCGCGGCCGTCAATGAAATGGCCGCGCCGGTGGACCGCCCGATCCAGTTCAAGATCACCTCGTCATCGGTGATGAACTCCTTCTTCGTGCCGGCGCTGGCCGGCCAGATCTACGCCATGCCCGGCATGCAGACCACGCTGCACGCGGTCATCAACCACCCCGGCGAATACGAAGGCCTGTCGGCAAACTACAGCGGCGCGGGCTTCTCCGGCATGCGCTTCCGCTTTCACGGCGTGGACCAGGCCGGCTTCGACCGCTGGATCGCCGGCGCGCGCGCATCGGGCGCCACGCTGGACCGCGCGGCCTACCTGAAGCTCGAACAGCCCAGCGAGCGCAACCCCGTCCAGCAATACGCCAGCGTCGCGTCCGGCCTGTTCGACGCCATCGTCAACCGCTGCGTGGAAACCAACCGCATGTGCATGAAGGACGCCATGGCCATCGACGCCCGCGGCGGCATGGGCCTGCCCGGCGCGCGCAACCTGGCCAGCCTGGACGCCGCCACGCGCGAGCGCATCGGGCTGGACGGGCCGCCCAGGCAGTACGTGGGCGCCATGTGCACCTCGGCCTCGGAACTGGCCATGTAGCCGCCCGCGCCCCGGCCGCCGAGCACGGCGGCGCGGCGCAACCCCGGTCTTCTATCCAGGAATCAAGATGACGGATCAAACAGACCTCGCCAAGCTGATATTCGGCCGCCTGACCTCGGATGCCATTCCCTTGCACGAGCCCATCCTGATCGCCACCTTCGCCATGGTGGCGCTGGGCGGCATCGCGCTGCTGGGCGCGATCACCTACTACGGCAAGTGGGGCTACCTGTGGCGCGAATGGTTCACCAGCATCGACCACAAGAAGATCGGGATCATGTACATGATCCTGGGCATCGTCATGCTGCTGCGCGGCTTCGCCGACGCCATCATGATGCGGCTGCAGCAGGCCATCGCCTTCGGCGACTCCACCGGCTACCTGCCGCCGCACCACTACGACCAGATCTTCACCGCCCATGGCGTGATCATGATCTTCTTCGTGGCCATGCCGCTGGTCACGGGCCTGATGAACTACATCGTGCCGCTGCAGATCGGCGCGCGCGACGTGGCCTTTCCGTTCCTGAACAATTTCAGTTTCTGGATGACCACGGGCGGCGCCGCGCTGGTGATGATGTCGCTGTTCGTGGGCGAGTTCGCGCGCACCGGCTGGCTGGCGTATCCGCCGCTGTCCGGCATCCTGCACAGTCCGGACGCGGGGGTGGACTACTACATCTGGGCCTTGCAGATCGCGGGGGTGGGCACCTTGCTGTCCGGCGTGAACCTGCTGGTGACCATCGTCAAGATGCGCGCGCCCGGCATGTCCATGATGCGCATGCCGGTGTTCACCTGGACGTCGCTGTGCACCAACGTGCTGATCGTGGCGGCCTTCCCCGTGCTGACCGCGGTGCTGGCGCTGCTGTCGATGGACCGCTACGTGGGCACCAACTTCTTCACGGCGGACTTCGGCGGCAACCCGATGATGTACGTGAACCTGATCTGGATCTGGGGCCACCCCGAGGTCTACATCCTGATCCTGCCGGCCTTCGGCATCTTTTCCGAGGTCGTGTCCACCTACTGCGGCAAGCGCCTGTTCGGCTACGCGTCCATGGTGTACGCCACGGTCGTGATCACGGTGCTGTCCTACCTGGTCTGGCTGCACCACTTCTTCACCATGGGGTCCGGGGCGAGCGTGAACTCGTTCTTCGGGATCACCACCATGATCATCTCGATCCCGACGGGCGCCAAGATCTTCAACTGGCTGTTCACCATGTACCGCGGCCGCATCCGCTTCGAGGTGCCGATGCTGTGGACCATGGGCTTCATCGTCACCTTCGTGATCGGCGGCATGACCGGCGTGCTGCTGGCGGTGCCGCCAGCCGACTTCGTGCTGCACAACAGCCTGTTCCTGATCGCGCACTTCCACAACGTCATCATCGGCGGCGTGCTGTTCGGCCTGATGGCCGGCATCACCTACTGGTTCCCCAAGGCCTTCGGCTACAAGCTCGATCCGTTCTGGGGCAAGTGCTCGTTCTGGTTCTGGCTGGTGGGCTTCTACTTCGCCTTCATGCCGCTGTACGTGCTGGGGCTGATGGGCGTGACGCGGCGCGTCAGCCACTTCGAGGACGCCTCGCTGCAGATCTGGTTCCAGGTCGCCGCCTTCGGCGCGCTGCTGATCGCGCTGGGCATCGCCAGCTTCCTGATCCAGCTGGTGGTCAGCTACCGCCGCCGCGACGCGCTGCGCGACGACACCGGCGATCCCTGGGACGGCCGCACTCTGGAATGGTCCACGTCCTCGCCGCCGCCCGTCTACAACTTCGCCTTCACGCCACGCGTGCACGACCAGGACGCCTGGTGGCAGATGAAGCAGCACGGCTACCAGCGGCCGACGTCCGGCTTCATTCCGATCCACATGCCTAAAAACACCTGGGCCGGCATCGTGCTGGCGGGGTTGAGCGTGGTGATGGGCTTCGCGCTGATCTGGCACATGTGGCCGCTGACGGTGCTGAGCTTCGCCGCGCTGATCATCGTGGCCATCGTCCATACCTTCAACTACAAGCGCGACTACTACGTGCCGGCCGATGAGGTCGTGCGCAGCGAAGACGCCCGCACCCGACTGCTGAGCAACCATGGCTGAAACCCTGTCCCCGCCCCTGCCCGGCCATCATGTGCCGCCCCCGCAGCCGGAGAAGCTGAGCTTCCACGTGCCCGGCGAGCACCACCCGAAGAACGGCACGCTGCTGGGCTTCTGGGTGTACCTGATGAGCGACTGCCTCATCTTCGCCTGCCTGTTCGCCACCTACGGGGTGCTGGGCCGC
This sequence comes from Achromobacter sp. AONIH1, assembly GCF_002902905.1. Lineage (NCBI taxonomy): Bacteria > Pseudomonadati > Pseudomonadota > Betaproteobacteria > Burkholderiales > Alcaligenaceae > Achromobacter > Achromobacter sp. AONIH1. The sequence continues at coordinate 6,445,501 of NZ_CP026124.1, forward strand.
AACTATGCGGCGGGCCCGTCCGGCGCCGACCTGTTCGACCTGCCGCTGGTGGCGGTGAACACCGCGCTGCTGCTGCTCTCGTCCATCACCTACGGCTTCGCCATGCTGGAGATGCGCCGCGACCGGGTCGGCGCCACCCAGGGCTGGCTGGCCGTCACGGGCTTGCTGGGCCTGGGCTTCCTGTCGCTGGAAATCTACGAGTTCGCCCACCTGATCCACATCGGCGCCGGGCCGCAGCGCAGCGCCTTCCTGTCGTCCTTCTTCACGCTGGTCGGCACCCACGGGCTGCACGTCACCTTCGGCATCGTCTGGCTGGTGACGCTGATGCTGCAAGTGCGCCGGCACGGCCTGATCCCCGAGAATCGCCGCCGGCTGATGTGCCTGTCGATGTTCTGGCACTTCCTGGACCTGATCTGGGTGGGCGTGTTCACCTTCGTGTACCTGATGGGAGTGCTGCCATGAATGCGCACAGCGGCCACGCCGGCCACGATCACGACCACGGCCATCACGACGAGGACGAAGGCGGCCACGGCACCTTGAAGGGCTACGTCACCGGCTTCGTGCTGGCGGCCATCCTGACCGCGATCCCGTTCTGGCTGGTCATGGGCAAGGTGTTCCCCAGCTCGCGCACGACGGCGCTGGTGATACTGGCCTTCGCGGCGGTGCAGATCGTGGTCCACATCGTTTACTTCCTGCACCTGGACGCCCGCTCGGAAAGCGGCTGGAACATGTTGGCGTTAATATTCACGCTGGTCCTGGTGGTGATCACCCTCAGCGGATCCATCTGGATCATGTACCACCTGAATTCCAACATGATGCCCGTGTCGACCCACGACATGCGGAATATGCCCTGATGGCGGCTAGAAGTTGATGGCGGCAGTAAAAGATCCCACCGGCGATACCCCCCGAAATCCCCGCAGCGCGACCACCCTGGTCATCCTGGGCCTGGTCGCGCTCGCCCTGTTCCTGGGCCTGTTGCGCCTGGGCACCTGGCAGGTCGAGCGCCTGGCCTGGAAGCGCGACCTGATCTCCAAGGTCGACGCGCGCGCCCATGCCGCGCCCGTGCCCGCGCCGCGAGCGGCCGAATGGCCGGCCCTGACCCCGGACAACGCCGAGTATCGGCGCGTGTCGGCGTCCGGCAGCTACCTGTACGACAAGCAGACGCTGGTGCAGGCCGCCACGGAACTGGGCAGCGGCTACTGGGTCATGACCCCGCTGCGGCTCGACAGCGGCGACATCGTGCTGGTCAACCGGGGCTTCGTGCTGCCAGAGTGGCGCAAGACCCAGGCGGCGTTGACGCCGCCCGCTCCGGCCACGGCGAGCGTGACCGGCCTGCTGCGCATGGGCGAGTCCGGAAAGGGCTTCCTGCGCAACAACGACCCGGCCGCCAACCTCTGGTACGGCCGCGACCTGCCGGCCATCGCCGCCGCGCGCGGCCTGGACCCGGTCGCGCCCTACTTCATCGACGCCGATTCGGACGGCGCCGCGCGCGATCCCAAGACCGCGCCGGTGGGCGGGCTGACGGTGCTCAGCTTCCCCAACAATCACCTGGTCTATGCCATCACCTGGTACGGGCTGGCGCTGATGCTGCTGGTGGGCGTGGCCCTGGTCGTGCGCGAAGAGCGGCGGGCGCGCCAGCGGCGCTGATCCCCGCCTTTTCCCGCGCACTCCTCAGGGGCAATAGGGCTGCGCCGGCTGCGGCCGGCGCAGCGCGCTGGCCGCGACGGCCTCGGCCTGCTCCGCCGACTGGCGCCACAACCGCGCCGGCGATTCGCCGTAGACCCGCCTGTGCATGGCAATGAAGGCGCTGTCGCTGGCATAGCCCATCGCATGCGCCACCGTGGTCACCGATTCCCCTTCGGCCAGCCGGGCGCGGGCCAGCAGCAGTCGGCATTGCGTGCGCCAGCGCGTGAACGACAGGCCGGTTTCGGCGATGAACAGGCGCGCCAGCGTCCGTCCGCTGGCGCCGACCCGGCCGCCCCATTCCTCTATCGACAGGCCGCAGGCCGGATTCTTCAGCAGTTCGGCCGCGATGGGGCGCAGCCTGCGGTCGGACGGCATCGGCAGGGGCATGGGCCGAGACGGCGCCGCCGCGAACTCGTCAAGCAGGGTGTCTACGATACGCGCCCGGGCGGCGTCCAGCGGCGCGTCGGCGGGCCAGGCGACGATGCGCAGGATCAGCTCGCGCAGCAGCGGATTGACGTCCAGCACGCAGGGCTGCGCCGGCAGGCCCGGATAGACGTTCGGATCGAAGAACAGGCTGCGAAACGCGTAGCCGCCCGGCATCGTCACGCGGTGCTCACAGCCGCCTGGCAGCCAGGCCGCCTGCAACGGCGCCAGCTCGCCGACGCGGTCGGCCAGGAACAACGTCATGCTGCCCTGCGCCTGGAACAACAACTGTCCGCGCCGGTGGCTGTGCCAGCCCGAGGCATGCGCGCGGCCGTCCACGCCCAGCCCGACCACCGGGCAGGCGGCCTGGTCGGGATCGATCACGGCATCGTAGGCGTAAATCGGCATTGTCCGATTCCCTATGTTTTTTGACTCAACATCGTGATTTTGCGTGCGACGCGCTGGCTACGCTAGGGACTTTTTGAGTTGCGCATCATGAAGGCCCCTCTTTCCCCCCGCCGCGACGGCCTGCCGCCGGCGGCCCTGCTCATCGCCCTGCTGGCCCTGCCGCAAGCGGCGGAAACCATCCTCGCGCCCGCGCTGCCCGACCTGGCCCGCCACTGGCGGCTGGACGCGGCCCTGACGCAGTCCGTCATGGGCATCTACTTCCTGGGCTTCGCCGCCGGCGTGCTGCTGTGGGGCTGGCTGTGCGACGCCTGGGGCCGGCGGCCGGCGCTGCTGGCAGGCCTGTGCACGGGACTGGCGGGCACCCTGTGCGCCGCCTGGGCGCCAGGATTCGAGGCGCTGCTGGCCGAGCGCTTCGTCCAGGCGCTGGGGCTGGCCACCTGCTCCATCACCACGCAGACCATGCTGCGCGACCGCCTGCAGGGCGAGGCGCTGACCCGCTGCTTCATCATGCTGGGCGCCGTGCTGTCCTGGTCGCCGGCGCTGGGGCCGCTGGCGGGCCAGCTGCTGGCGGACCAGGCGGGTTTTCGCGGCGTGCTGGGCGGCATCGCGGCGCTGGCCGGCCTGCTGCTGGCGGCCGGATGGGCGCAGGTCGGCGAAACGCGGACGGCCCCGGCAGCGCGCCAGCCCATGCTCCGGCTGGCGCGCCGCATGCTGCGCGACCCCGAGCTGCTGTGCACGGCCATGCTGGTGGCCGGCCTGAACCTGCTGGCCTTCTCGTTCTATGCTGCCGGCCCCTTCATGACAGGGCCGCTGCCGTGGCTGGGGTTCGGCTGGATCGGCATGGCCGTGGCGCTGGCCGGCACCCTCGGCGCGCTATGGAACCGGCGCCTGCCGGCCTCGCAAGGCCCCGCGCGGCGGGTGGCGCTGGGCCTGTGCTGCGTGGCGGTCGGCGTGGCGGCGCAGGGATTGGCGATCTGGCTCGCGCCCATGCCCGGCCTCTGGTGGGCCGTGGCCGCGCTGCCCATCTTCGCCGGCTACGGCATGGCCATCCCCAACCTGCTGGGGCCGGCGCTGCGACGCTACGGCGACTGCCTGGGCCGGGCCGGCGCGCTGTTCAGCCTGGGCTATTACAGCCTGCTGGGGCTGCTGCTGGCGGCGACGTCGTGGCTGCCTTTCGGCTCGCCCGTGCCGCTGGCGCTGGCCTGGGCGGGGGTGACGCTGGCCCTCGCGGGCCTGCATCGGCTGCGCGGCAGGCTGACCTGAGTTTCGCGCCACGCCGGCATGCGCGCCGCTATGTTCTGCGGCGCGTTCCGCCGCCCCATTGATGAGCGCCGTCAGCGCGCGCCAACGGCGCGCAGCATGTCGACGATGGCGTCCTGGCCGCGCTCGCGGGCATGCCACAGGGGGCTGCGCCCGTCCTTGTCCGCCACGTCCGGGTTGGTCCCGAAGGACAGCAGTTCCAGCACGGTCGCCTGGTACTTCGGCCCGCCATCACCCAGGATGATGGCCTCCAGCAGCGCGGTCCAGCCCAGCTTGTTGACGTGATTGGGATTGACCCCGGCGCGCAGCAGCAGGCGCGCGGTTTCCGCCAGGCCGCGCTCGCAGGCCGGAATCAGCGCGGTGCCGCCGTAGCGATTGGTGCTTCGGATATCCGCGCCATGGCGCAGCGTCAGCGTCAGGATCTCGTTGTAGCCCCGCGCGCCGGCATACAGGTAGGCGCTGTCCTCGATGCGGTTCTTGGCGTTGACGTCGGCGCCCGCCTTCATCAGGACCGAGGCCGCCACTTCGTGGTTGCCCAGCGTGGCGCGCAGCAGGGGCGTATTGCCATCCTCGTCGCGCGCTTCCAGCGGCGCGCCGTCGGCCAGCAAGGCCTTGATCCGCAACACGTCGCCATCGCCGGCGGCCTTCAACAGTTCGGTGCCGGCGTCGCCCTGCGCGGCGGCGGCGCCTTCGGCGACCACGAGCAGCGCGGCGGCCAGGAATGTGCGCCAGGAACGAATGATGGACATGCGCGAAACCTCCTTTCTGGTGTTGCGTCGTCCCACGATTATGCCGTGCATGACGACGACGGCCGCGCCGGGCCGCCCGCGCCGCGTTTGGCGAATGGCGCGGATCGCTGCAGAATCGCGGGATTCGTTTTCCTCCGCACCCGACATGGACACCTTCAACTACATGCGCGCCTTCCGGCGCATCGTGGAACTGGGCAGCCTCGCCAAGGCGGCCGAGGTCCTGGACATGTCATCCGCTGGCCTGAGCAAGCAGCTGCGGGCCCTGGAGTCCCATCTGGGCGCGGTGCTGATCCAGCGCACCACGCGCAAGATGAGCCTGACCGACACCGGCACGGCCTACTACGCCGAGTGCTGCCGGCTGCTGGACGAGCTGGACGCGCTGGAAAAATCCGTGCGCCAGCAGTCCCAGCGCGTCTCGGGCAGGCTGCGCGTGAACGCGCCGCTGTCCTTCGCGCTGAGCGTGCTGTCGCCGCTGCTGGCGCGCTTCCTGCGGCAGTACCCGGAGCTGCGCCTGGACCTGTCCATGGAAGACCGCCTGGTGGACGCGGTGGGCCAGGGCTTCGACGTATCGATCCGGCTGCGCGCGCAGCTGGAAGATTCCACCCTAATCGCGCGCCGGCTGGTATCGCTGACGCAGGTGCTGTGCGCCGCGCCGTCCTATCTGCAAGCGCACGGCCATCCTCGCGACGCGGACGCGCTGCGCGGGCATGCGATCCTGAGCTACAGCCTGGCGGATGGCGCCGCCTCGGTCGAGGAATCCGGACAGGCCTCGGACGCGGCGGCCGGCCAGGACCTCGTCCAGGTCAACAACAGCCTGATGCTGCGCGACCTGCTGGTCGCCGGCCTGGGCATCGGCGCGCTGCCCTCGTTCCTGGCCGACCCGGCCATCGCCGATGGCCGCCTGGCGCGCGTGCTGCCGGACCTGCCAGCCGCGCCCCGGCACGTCTACGCGGTCTATCCCACCAGCCGCCACCTGCAACCCAAGGTTAAGGCCTTCGTGGACTTCCTGGCCGAGCATCTGCCCGCCACCCTGTCCGGCGATTCTTGACGCCCAGCGAATAGAGTCGCAACCGTCATGGGCTTACTGCCGCGCCTGGCGGTCCGTAAGCTGGCGTCCATTGAAACCGCAAGGACGCCAACATGAATCCCTCCCCCGCTTCCGCCCCGCTGACCGTGGACTTCTTCCACGACGTGGTCTGCAGCTGGTGCTATGTGATGTCTCCCCGGCTGCGCCAGGCGGCCGCCGAACTGGGCATCCAGGTGCGCCAGCGCAGCTTCGTGCTGCAGGACAACCGCGAACAGATGGTCCAGGTCTTCGGCTCGATGGTGCGCGCCAAGAGCGTGATCCTGGGCCATTGGGAAACCTGCCTCGGCCATGAGGACCAGCCCCGCATCGATGTCGAAGGCATGCGCGCCGAGAATTTCGAATACCCCAGCGGCCTGGCCGGCGCGCTGGCCTGCCAGGCCGCCCATCTGGTCGCGGGCGACGCCGGCCACTGGGACATGTTCGACGCGATCCAGGATGCGCACCTGAGCCAGCACCGCAACATCGGCGATCTCGACGTGCTGCTGGACATCGCGGTGGCCCTGGGCCATGACCGCGCCGCCTTCGCCGAACGCATGCGGGGCCCGGAAGTGCGCCAGCGCGTGCAGGCCGACCGCGACGCCGCCATGCGCCTGGGCATCCGTTCCATTCCGACGCTGATCGTCGGCGCCGACCTGGCCCGGCTGCAGACCACGCCGCTGGCCGCGCTGCGCCAGCGCCTGCAAGCGCTGGCCTCGGCCCAGGCCTGAGCCCGATCCTCCCGCCTCGGAACCACCGGGCAGCTTCCTTTTTAATCGTTGTCCGCGCACGCGGACCATCACCTGCACAGGTACATCATGAACGCACGCTTTACCCGCAATCTGCTCGGCCTGGCGCTCGGCGCCGCCCTCAGCCTGAACGCCCATGCGCACGGCGCGCCGTCGCGCGCGCCCGCTCCCGGCCAGGAGGTCGGCATCAGCCCCTGGGGCCCGGATGACGAAATTGGCCGGCTGAACCTGATCACGCCCGAATCGCGCGCCGCCGTCATGTCGCGCGTGACCGGCGGCAAGGTCTATGACCTGGCCACCGAGTACTACATGGGCATGCCCAGCTGGCAGGACGCCGGCGATCCCCGCTATCAATTCTGGATGACCCACACGCCGCGCGGCACCGAGGTCGACGATCCCATGGGCGTGGGCAAGGACATGAACGCGGTGCGCAGCTACACCGGCACGGCCTTTTCCATGTACAGCCACACCGGCACGCACATCGACGCGCTCAACCACTTCGGCATCCACGGCAAGATCTGGAACGGCTTTCGCGCCGACGAACATCTGGGCGATCGCGGCTGGAAGCGCACCGGCATCGAGAAATTCCCGCCGCTGGTGGCGCGCGGCGTGCTGATCGACGTGGCCGCGCTCAAGGGCGTGGACATGCTGCCGGACCAGTACCGCATCACCCGCCAGGACCTGAAGGCCGCGCTGGCGCGGCAGAAGACCGAGCTGCGGCAGGGCGACATCGTGCTGATCCGCACCGGCCGCATGAAGCTGTACAACGACCCGGCCGCCTACATGGCCAAGCCGCCCGGCATGGGCCTGGACGCCGCCCGCTACCTGGTCGAGGAAGGCGGCGCCATGATCCTGGGCGCCGACAACCTCAGCTTCGAGACCTTCCCGTCAGAGGTGGCCGACGACTACGTGCCGCTGCACACCTATCTGCTGGCGCAGCAGGGCGTGCCCATCATTGAGCTGGCCGCGCTGGATGAGCTGTCGCGCGACCAGGTCTACGAGTTCGCCTTCATCGGCGGCCCGCTGAAGATCCGCGGCGGCGACGCGGCGCCGCTGCGGCCGGTGGCGATGCCGCTGCGCTGAGGACACGGCCACCGCGCGGGGGAAGCCGCCGCGCTTCCCCGAAATCGGACAGGGCCGGCGTCGAGGCTTGCGCCGCGCCGGTGGCGCTCAACCCTGGTCCAACCGCATCGCCGGCCGCGCCTGCACCTTGTCCAGCCAGGCCTGGACATGCCGATGCGAGGCAATCGGAGCGCCCAGAAAGGCGGTGTAGCCGAGCACCGAGCCAACCACCAGATCCGCCAGCGAATACGAGGCGCCCACGATCCAGGCCTGCTTGGCCAAATGGCCATCCAGCACGGCCAGCAGCCGGTCCAGCTGCGCCAGCGCGCGCTTGGCCTGCTGCTCGTCGCGTTGTTCCCCGTCGCGGGGATGAAGGGCCGTGCTCAGGCTCCACACCGCCGCGCCGTAGGTAACGTAGGACCAGGCGCACCACGACATGGCCTGCAGCCGTTCGGGTGTATCGGCCGCCGGCCACAGCCCGCGCTCCACGCCGTAGCGCTCGCCCAGCCACAAATGGATCGCCAGCGCCTCGAACATCGGCGCGCCGTCCACCGTCAGCGTCGGCACCGCGCCGTTGGGATTGAGAGCCAGGAACTCCGGGCGGCGCTGCTCGCCGGCCTTGAGGTCGATCAGGACGCGCTCGTGCGCCACTTCCAGCTCGGCCAGGGCGCTGGCGATGGGAGAGGCGCTGGACATGGGGTGCCAATACAAGACGATGGACATGGACAATGCTCCGTTGAACGGGACCGGGACAGGAGACGCCCGGGCCAACTCTGAGCACTGTAGAATCCATTGCGGACAAATTCTGTCCTCAATATCATCCGGCATTCTGCATCTCGCAATCCGCTCCCCTCTTCATTCGCCACGCGCGCCATGCTCACCGCCACCCACCGCCTGCTGCGCCTGCTGTCGCTGCTGCAAACCCGCAGCCACTGGAGCGGCCCGGAGCTGGCCACGACGCTGGAGGTGCATCCGCGCACGCTGCGGCGGGATATCGACAAGCTGCGCGAGCTGGGCTACCCCATCCACGCCAGCAGCGGCATCGCCGGCGGTTATGCCTTCCGTCCCGGCAAGGCGCTGCCGCCGCTATTGCTGGACGATGAGGAAGCGCTGGCGGTGGCCATCACGCTGCGCACGGCGGCAGCCGGCTCGGTGGGCGGCATCGAGGAAACCGCGCTGCGCGCGCTGATCAAGCTGGAACAGGTCATGCCGGCGCGCCTGCGCCGGCGCACCGACGCGCTGCGCGCCGCCGTCGTGCCGCTGGAGCCGCATGGCCCCACGGTGGACGCGGCGTTGCTGGCCACGCTGGCGGCGGCCTGCCGCGATCAATTGCGGGTGGCGTTTGATTATCGGGATGGGCGCGGCCAGGCCAGCTCGCGCACGGTGGAACCACAAGGCGTGGCGCATGCCAGCCAGCGCTGGTACCTGGTGGCCTGGGATCCGGCGCGCGACGACTGGCGCATCTTCCGCCTGGACCGCATTGCCGGGCCGGCAACCGTGGGCGCGCATTTCACGCCGCGCCCCTCGCCTGGCGGCGGAGACCTGCGCGAGTACGTCTCGCGCACGCTGCGACTCGGCGCCTATCCGGCGCAGGCGCGCATCGTGCTGCATGCGCCACGGGCGGCCATGGCCGCCCGCATCCCGTCCGCCGCCGGCGAGATCGATGAGGTCGACGACGCCCGCTGCCTGCTGCGTTGCAGCGCGGCGTCTCTGGACAGCCTGACGTACTGGTTGATGGCGCTGGACGTGGAATTCCAGGTCCTGGAGCCCGCCGCGCTCATCGAGCGACTACGGGTCGCCGGCGAACGGCTGGCTCGCGGCCTGGCGCGCAGCGCCTGAACAGGCTAGACCGACTTGCGGCCTTCGGTTTCGGCGCGCGTCATCTGCTCCATGAGCAGCGCGACCTTCTTCAGCACTTCCTGCTTCTCGGCCGGAGACATGGCGTCGAACTTCTGCTTGGAAATGCCCAGCGAGGCCAGGGCCGAATAGAGCATCTTGTCTTGCAGGGACATGCCGGCGAATTCCATGAACTCCCGTTCGGCGTCCGAAGGCGCGGCCCGGACCGCGCCCGACACGCCGCCCGCGAATGCCGGCGCCGCGCGCAGCTGCGCATCCTGGAACGCCGAGCGGAACGCTCCGCCCGCAACGCCGCCACGCACGGCCGAGGACGCGATCCCCGCGTCGGCCGACATTCCCAATCCATCCATGCGAGTCATGATGATCCCTGAGCAGAATTCGGAAAAGACGAGGCCCGATGCCGTTGCGGCGGGCCCCAGACCACGGGCGAAAGAACCCGCAGCTTGGCAAGATAATCCACCGGCCGGCAAGCGAAAGCGCGAAGCTGCGGCGCTTCTGTCGCCTTGATCCCTGATTTGGATATCTGTCATGGATTTTTGCGCCGGCCTTCGGGTATCTTGTGAGTCCCGCACGCGGCTGATCCGCGCGCCCACACCAGTCTCCAGAATCCCGATGAGCTCAGACATCCTCCCCGACGACGCCCCCGTTTCCGCCCCAGTCCCCCAGGCCGACGCGTTCCTGCAGTTCCTCGTGAATCTGGTGAACAACGGCGGACAGCTCAAGAGCATCGGCGTCACGCTGCAAATGGGCGGCATGCTGGCGTCGGGCTCGATCGTGTCGGGCGCCGAGTATTTCGACACCTTTGCCTCGGGCTTCGCTGACGCGCTGGACGGCCAGGCGAACGATACTCGCCAGGCGGTGCGCGCCTCGCTGGCGGAACTGGGCGACGTCTTCCGCCAGCCCCAGCCAGCCGAACCGCTGCCCAACTACATCCATCTGGCCGACGCCCTGTTCTTCAGCGCCGACGGCACGCCCATCGCGGGCCAGCCCACCCTGTGGCGCGGCCGGATCGCCGCCGTGGACGGCTTCATCCTGGGACGCCTGCAATCCGACGTCAACGCCTGAACGCGCCGCAAGGCGGCGCGCCCGAACGGTGACAACCAAGGGATGGCGTGGCGTCTCAGGCCGCCAGGCTGCAGGGCTGGCTCCAGCGCGTGGTGGCGGCACTGAAGCTGCGCCATGCATTGCCATCGGCGCGCAGCCAGGCGTCCAGGCATTCCGGGCTAAGCGCCGAGGACAGGGCCGAGCCCTGGAACAGCAGGTCGCCATGCCGGCGCAGCCAGGCGAAGTCGCGCATCGCGTCCAGGCGATGCACGGCCAGCTGCAGATTGGCGCTCCAGGCGCGCTCCATCAGGCTGAAGAAGCGCCACTGCAAGGCCTGGTTCTCGGAAAAGCCGTCGGGAATGTCGACGCGCACGCCCAGCGCCCGCAACACACCATGCGTGGACGGCACGCCGCCGATGGCCGTGGGCAAAAGGCGCGCGCGCAATTTCGCATTGAATTCGGGATAGCAAAGAAACAGCTCGGCCTGCCGGCAGAGCCGGATATTCATGGGCAACAGGAACGTCACGCGGCGGGCGGGAACGGAAAGCGGCCCGTCTTGATCATGGTCGACCAGCCTGTTCACCCACAGCGCGTCGCCGGTCAGGGCGATGCCCAGATCGCCGCACAGGCGCATGGCCGGATCACCTTCCGCGTCCATGTCCATGGCGTGCTCGACGGACAGGTCTATGGGCAGCTCGTATTTGTTGAAGAACGCCACGCCGGCCAACAGGCTGGCGCCCATGCCCGACGGCGCCAGGCCCTGCCAGGGCGAAGCGCGGCTGCGTCCCTGCACGGCGTACTCATGGACCTGGCCCTGCGCGGTGAACACGGGCTGGAATCTCAACAGCACCGAGTCTTCATAGAGCGCCCAGGCGCGCGACTCGTCATGCATGGCGACTCCAGACTGCGAGAAAGCGGCGCATGCCGGACAGCGGAACTCGCCACGTGCGAAATGGGGAAAGGATGCGCTCGATTGGGGCGGGCCGACAGCCCGGTGAGAAGATCATGCTGGCCTCGAATACCGATAATGGCGGGGCCTGCCGTGGCCCCAGCCCGCCTGAGCTGCCGCGCCAGGAAACCGCGGCGAACTGCCGCCAGCCTCTGCCGTGGCTGGATATCGTGCCGATGGTGCCCAACAGGCACTGCCCCTTGAACAAGAAAATTCTGAATCACTGTTGTTTTCTGAACTTTCCTAGAGACCACGCCACCATGGTCATAAGACCTCGCCCACGGCGGAAGGCCCCCGCCCACCGACGGCCAAGGACGATCCCCCTCAAAAGCCTCGCCGGTTTTTAAGATTCTTCTCATATCCGGACTGGGCCCGGCTTCCTACCATGCAGGAAATGCCGGTAAAAGATCTGAGCCCCCCCGCCACCGCCCCCGAAGACGCACCCCGAGCGGCGTCCGTACTGCTGCAATTTTTCGCCGTGGCCGCGCTCTTTTGCGTCGTGGTGGGCGCCACCCTGTACCTGCACTGGACCTTCAGCAGCGCCGTCTCCGGATACCGCCGCCAGATGAATGCGGCGGCCTATGACGCGCAACTGTTCTTCGACCAGCGCGAATCGCTGCTGCGCTCGATCCTCGCCTCGGCGGTGCGCAACACCGACAAGGCCCCCATCTCCGATACCCCCAGCTACTTCGGCAACACCCGCCAGATCGAAGTCCTGCCCCTGCCCGAGGAACCCGGCCAATACGACTGGGCGCTGGTGCTGACGCCGCGCGACCTGCTGAACGTCGGCCTGGCCAACGCCACCATGGTCCACACGTCCCTGCGGCGCAACGCCACCATGCGCATCGACTCGCACGGCACGCGCGCGGCGCCCGGCATGTCTCCCCGCATCCAGGAATGGCTGACACAGACGCTGCTGCGCCACACTGACATCCCGCCGCGACAGGACGGGCATCCGCCCATCATCTGGCTGCATCCGCCGATGGATACCGCGCAGCGCCTCTTCCTGTACACGCCGCTTGATATCGGCGATCCGCAGTCGGGCTGGATCGGCCTGGAAGTCGCCGGCGTGGACGCGGCGGTCAACCCCGCGAATCTCGGCGGCAGCACGTACTCGCTGTTCGACGAGCGCAACCGTCCCGTGATGCACAGCCCCGGCGCCCCCATGTTCGAAGGCGAGGTCACGGACCAGCGCGAAGACTCCTTCCGTCTGCTGGGCGACGGCTGGCCGCCGACGCACCTGGCCCTGAGCAAGCAGGTCGGCGAAGACGGCTGGCGACTGGTCTACTACACATCGCTGCGGCAAGTGCTGCGCGACCACGCCGCCACCCTCAAGACGGCGGCGGTCGTCACGACGTTTATCCTGGCCCTGGTGCTGCTGCGGATCCGCTACATCCGCCGGCACATGGTCCAGCCAGCGCTGCGCCAGTACGAAGCGCTGACCGACAGCGTGTCGCTGAACCGCAAGCTGATCGAGGTCGCGCCCGTGGGCCTGTGCCTGCTGCGACGCAGCGACGGCACGCTGGTCATGTCCAATGAAATGGCGCGCCACTGGTTCCAGGACACCCCGGGCTGGCGCGCGGAAATCCTCGCCCACCAAGGCGAAAAGGCCGGCCGCGAATACACGCTGGACGATGGCCGCAGCGCGTACCTGACATTCGCTCCCACAACTTATCAGGGCGAGGACGTGGTGCTCTGCGGCATCAGCGACATTTCCGAGCTGAAGAAATTCGAAAGATCGCTGCTCCAGGCCAAGTACGATGCCGAGGCCGCCAATCACGCCAAGACCGTCTTCCTCACCACCATGAGCCACGAGATCCGCACGCCGCTGTACGGCATTCTCGGCACGCTTGAACTGTTTTCACTGACCAAGGTGAACGGACAGCAGGAGCAATACCTGGAGACCATCCAGCAGTCCTCGTCGACGCTGCTGCGCACGGTCAACGATACGCTGGACCTTTCCCGCATCGAAGCCGGCCACGTCGCGCTCGAGGAAGCGCCGTTCTCGGCCGTGGAACTGCTCAACAACGTCGCGGCAAGCTATGCCGCGCGCGCCCATGGCAAGGGCTTGCGCACCTACGCCATCTCCGACCCGGCGACGCCCGCCGCGCTGCATGGCGACAGCACGCGCATCCGCCAGATCCTGGACAACCTGATGAGCAACGCCATCAAGTTCACGGAAGCCGGCCAGATCGTGCTGAGGCTGCGCCTGATACGGCGCGAACGCGGCCTGTCGACCCTGGCCTTCCAGGTCGCCGACACCGGCTCCGGCATCGCGCCGCAGCACCAGGCCCGCCTGTTCGAACCCTACTACCAGGTCGACACGGACAAAAACGTGCGCCTGCCCGGCACCGGCCTGGGGCTGTCCATCTGCAGCCGGCTTTCCGACATGATGGGCGGCTCGCTCACCGCGGTCAGCGAGCTCGGGCTGGGCACCAGCATCACCTTCGAAATCACGCTGCCGACCGCGGAAGACCCCGCCGAAGCGCCGGTATCCTTGTCCGGAAACGCCATGATCTACGTGCAAAGCTCGGTGCCCGAGATCGTCTCGAACCTGTGCGGCTGGCTCCGGCGCTGGGGCGCGGCGGCGGTGCCCTATCCTCCCGCAGGCAGCCCGCGCGTCGACGCCGCCGTTCTGCTGCGGGCATGGCCGTACGCGCCGGAACCCGCTCACTGGACAGGCCCCACCGTAATCACGCATCCGCCCGGCATGAAGCCGCGCGTGGAGGATGGCAGGCGGACCTGGTTCGCCAGCTGCTACAGCCTGTCCAACATCGCGCATGCCCTGCGGCTGGCCCTGGGCCGTTCCGCGCACGTCACGAGCTACGGTCAGCCGGCCAAGCACGAACTTGTCGACCTGCGCGTGCTGGTGGTCGAAGACAACCCCATCAGCCAGCTGATCCTGCGCGAGCAGCTGGAGCACCTGGGCTGCACCGTCGTCACGGCCAGCAACGGCCAGGAAGCGCTGGCGCTGCCGGACGCCCTGTCGTTCGATTCCGTGCTGACCGACCTGAACATGCCCCTGGTCGACGGCTACGAGCTTACGCGGATCCTGCGCGAGCGCGGCTATCAGCAGCCTATCCTCGGCATCACGGCGAATGCCTTCCCCGACGAACAACGCCGGGGCATGAACGCGGGCATGACCAGCCTGCTGGTGAAACCCCTACCTCTGAATGTCTTGCGCCAGACACTGCAAGCGGTGAAAGTCCCTCGGAGTTGAAATGCTATCCGAATACAAGGTCCTGGTACTGGACGACCATGAATTCCAATGCGCCCAGATGTCCGGCCTGCTGGAAGAAGCCGGTTTCACCCAGGTGGATACGGCCCATACCGCCGAACAGGCGTTGACGCTGGCCCGCCATCATGCGTACCACCTCATCCTCATGGATCTCAGCATGCCGGGCATGGACGGCGTGCAGCTCATCAGCGAACTGGCGCAACTGCGCCTGAACCCCATGCTTGCCATCACGACCGCCTGCTCGCGCCGCATCATGAACAGCGTCAGCCTCATGGCCAAGGAAAAAGGCCTGGCGGTGATCGGCGCCTACACCAAGCCGCTGACCCGGGAACATGCTCAAGGACTGGCGCAACATCTGCGGCTGGACCGGCATCCGGCGTCCGAGCCCGTCTCCGGCCATGAACAGGACGCGCTGTTCGATCGCAAGACCCTGGAGCGGGCATTGCGCACCGGCCAGATCCAGGCCTGGTTCCAGCCCAAGAAGGCCCTGACCACCGGCAACATCGTTGGCGCCGAAGCGCTCGCGCGCTGGCACCATGCGGAATTCGGCTTCATGCTGCCGGCGTCATTCCTGGGCGCGGTGCACAGGCACGGCCTGAACCAGGCCCTGCTGACCCGCATGCTCGAAGACGCGCTGTCCGCCTACCGACGCTGGCGCAAGCTGGGTTTCAAGGTGCCGGTGTCGGTCAATCTGCCCACCCGACTGCTCGACAATCCCCTGCTGCCGGATGAGCTTTACAATACCGTCGCCGCTAGCGGCGTGCCGGCCGAGGACGTGACCTTCGAACTGCTCGAAGACGAAACCACTTCCGTGCCGGGGCAGTACTACATGGGAGCCAGCCGGCTGCGCCTGAAAGGCTTCGGATTGGCTCAGGACGATTTCGGCAAAGGCTATAGCTCCATGTACACCCTGATATCCACGCCGTTCACCGAACTCAAGATCGACCGGGCTTTCGTCAGCGGCGCGGCCCACGACAGCGTTCGCGCCGCCGCGCTGCTGTCTTCCGTGCAGCTGGGACGGCAACTGGGCCTGCAAGTCACCGCCGAGGGCGTCGAAACCTCAAGCGACCTGGAATACCTGCGCAAGATAGGCTGTGATTGCGCGCAGGGATTTCTCATATCGGCCGCCGTAAACGTCATGGACTTCACGACGCTGCTGGCGGACGAACCCCGCCTCTACGCAGACATGGACCTATAGGAACGCCCAACCCGGTATGCAGGACTCGCCCTTCAGCAGAATTACCCGCACATCGCGCCGGCTCAACCTGGCGCTGTTCGGCGTGTTGCCGATAGCGCTGGTCCTGATAAGCGCCATCCTCTGGAGCTGGCAGCGGCTGATCAAGCAGGAAGAAGAAAAGCTGCTGCTGGACTTCACGGTGTTCATGGGCTACATCGAGGCCGAAGAGCGCTTCCTGCAGGGCTTTCGCACCCAGAACGCGCTGCTGCAGGGTCCCCCATCCAGCCCGGACGTCTCGTGGCACGAGACCCCGCCGTCCGAGCGCCAGGGCACGGCATTCTACGAGGGCCGCCGGCCGCTGTTTTCAACGCCCTTCACCGTATCGTGCCTGTCAGCCGACTGCACGCGCGACCAGGCGCAATTGTCAGCCATGGGCAGCTACCTGTCGGCCTACTACTCCACCTATTGGCCGACCACCTACTATCCCGCGGCGGCGGCCTTCCTGGTCAATGCCAGCGACAGCGTCAGCATCAGCGTGCCGGCGCTCGACATGCCGTCCAGCTTCCGCCCGCTCAGCCAGAGCACCTACCTGACCTCGGTCGACGCCATCCGCGAGCAGATCGAACTGAACCACATCGTCGAACAGCGCCTGATCGACCTGCATGCGCCCGCCGACCTGCACGAACGCACGCAGGTCCAGTGGTTCACCGCGCCGGCCAGCCCGAACCGCATCATCGGCCTGCTGCCGGCCGGCCTGCCGTCCGGCGTCTGGCGGGCCGAAGCCGGCTCCCCGCCCGATGTCTACATCGCCACCTTGCTCCACCGGGACCGCATCAACATCTTCGACCGCATCCTGCCCTCCGGCCTGTACGACGAATTCTGGCTGACCCGCAACGATGCCGGCCTCTTGCTGGGCGAAGGTCCGCTACCCGACGCGCAGGAGCCCGGGCTGCACTACACGGCGGACGGCCTGGTGTTCAAGGTCATCGACGACTCGGGCGCATGGACCGCCTACTACCGCGTCGGCTACCGCGGCTTCTTCCAGGACAATCTGTGGCTGCCGGTCAGCGTCGCGCTGCTGCTGCTGCTGAGCATCGTCGGCGGCCTCGGCTATGGCCGCTGGTACAACCGCCGCGTGCTGCTGCCCGCGCAGAGCGCGCAGCGCGACATCCTCGAAAGCGAAACCTTCAGCCGCACCCTGATCGAGACCGCGCCGATCGCGCTGTGCCTGCTGACCCGCTTCAAGGGCGAGGTGCTGTTCAGCAACGCCCTCGCCCAGCAATGGCTGGGCGCGCAGTCAGGCCAGCCGCTGGCCCCGTCCGCCTCGGTGCGCACGCTGCTGGACAAGGCGCTGGCCGCGGTCGAGCCCGGCACCTTTGAAACCTTCCTGGCCCAGGACGGCAGGCCACTGTTCGTCGCCTATGCACCGACGCGCTACAAGAAGCAGGATGTCATCCTGTGCGCCTTTGCCGACATCAGCGCGCGCGCGGAAATCGAACGCACACTGGCCCAGGCCAAGCGCGACGCGGACAAGGCCAGCGAAGCCAAGTCGACGTTCCTGGCGACCATGAGCCACGAGATCCGCACGCCGCTGTACGGCGTGCTGGGCACGCTGGAACTGCTGGGCATGACCGACCTTGACGCAGAACAGCGCCAGCATCTCGAACGCATCCAGAATTCGTCCTCCATCCTGCTGCAGCTGATCAGCGACATCCTGGACATCACCAAGATCGAATCCGGCCAGCTGGCGCTGGAATCCACCGTCTTCGATCCGCGCGAACTGATCGAAAGCTGTACCAGCTCTTATGCCGCCCTGGCGCACCAAAAGGGCCTGCTGCTGTTCTCCTGCGTCGATACCGGCGTGGCGCCCTGGGTGACGGGCGACGCCGGTCGCATCCGCCAGATCCTCGCCAACCTGGTCAGCAACGCCATCAAATTCACCGAGGCGGGCCACGTCATCGTGCGCCTGCGCGCGGTGGACCAGCCCAACGGCAACCAACTGCTGACCCTGCAGGTGGTGGACACAGGCATCGGCATCGGCGCGCAAGAGCAATCGCAGCTGTTCCTGCCGTTCTACCAGATCGACAGCGCCAGCCACACGGTGCGCGGCACGGGTCTGGGCCTGTCCATCTGCGCCCGGCTGGCCAAGCTGATGAACAGCTGGATACGCGTCACCAGCGAGCTGGGCCTGGGTAGCAGCTTTTCCATGGCGCTCTCGCTCAAGCCCGCGGCGGGTCCCGCTCCGACCACGCCCGACCTGGCCGGCGCGCGCGTGCACGTGCGCAGCCCGCACCGCGAACTGAGTGAACAGGTCTGCCTGTGGCTGACGATGTGGGGCGCCCACGCCACGCCAGCGCCGCATGTGCCGCCGCCGGCGACCGAGTCCGACGAGGTGCTGCTGGATGTGCTGCGCGCCGAAGACGGCCCGCCATCCGATTGGGGCGGCCGCTACCTGAGCGCGCGCGAGCCCGGCGTCCGGGGCGAGTACGGCCCGGACGCGCTGGACGGACATCGCCTGGACAGCATCGGCTTCGGCATCCAGGCGCTGCTACGCGGCGATAGGGCCACGCCATCCGCCGAGCCGGCGGAACCGGAGTTCCAGGCCCTGGGCCTGCGCGTGCTGGTGGCCGAGGACAATCCGATCAACCAGGCCACCCTGCGCAACCAGCTGGAACAGCTGGGCTGCACCGTCACCGTCGCATCCGATGGCGCGGATGCCTTGTCGCTCTGGCCCCTGACGCAGTATGACGCCCTGCTCACCGACGTGAACATGCCCAAGCTCAACGGCTACGAACTGGCCAGCGCGCTGCGCGCCCAGGGCGCCGTCATACCGATCATCGGCGTGACCGCCAATGCCATGCGCGACGAAGAGGAACGCTGCATGGCGGCCGGCATGAGCTCGTGGATGGTCAAGCCCATCGAGTTGCGCACGCTGCGCCAACTCCTGCGCGGCGTGGCCAAGGGCCGCACGCCCGCCGCCAGTCCCGAACCCAAGCCCGCCATGACGACGCTCCTGCTTGCCTCGCCCCCCGCTCCCGCTTCCGCTTCCGCTTCCAGACAGGTCCAGGCCAGTGCTCCTGCCACCGAGGCGCCACAGGTTCCCGCCAAGTACCGTGAGTTGTTCCTCGACACCATGAACGCCGACCTGGCCAAGATCGACGCCGCGCTCGGGCGGCAGGACGTGCTGGCGGTGCTGCAGACCATGCACCGGATGCGCGGCGCGCTGGTGATGGTCAAGATGAACAGCCTGTCGGCGGGCTTCGAGGCCGTCGAGGCCCAGCTCAAGCGCGACAGCGCGAACCGGAAAGCCCTCCAGGAAGCGGCCAGGCTGATGCAGGAGCTTCGAAAGTTCCTGGTCCAAGTTTGACGGTTGATGCAGAATGCGCGGTAATAACTCAGCCCCGCACTATCTGACCCCTTTTTTCCACATGGATAGACTTCGAATTGTCCTGGCGGACGACCACCCGCTCGTTCTGATGGGCATGCGCGACCTCCTGGAAAAGGACCTGAGTTTCGACGTCGTCGGCGCCCTGTCCAGCCCGACCGACCTGGTCCGGCACCTGACGCAAGACCCGCCGCACGTCGTCGTCACCGACTATTCGATGCCGGGCGACGATACCTACGGCGACGGCATGCGCCTGGTCAAGTACCTGGTGAGGCACTACCCCAAGGTCCAGGTCCTGGTGCTGACCATGGTGTCCAACCCCATGATCATCTCGGCGCTCTATGACGCCGGCGTCGCCGCCGTGGTGCTCAAGCGCGACAACCTCGCCGAGATCGTGACCGCGCTGCGCACACTGCAAAGCGGCCGCAGGTACTACCCGCCCGGTTTCCTGCGCGATGGCGCCGTGGACGCGCGCAGCAAATTCATCGGCGAACGCATCAACAGCCTGTCGCCCAAGGAATTCGAAGTGCTGCGCCACTTCATCCGGGGAGAATCGATGATGCAGGTGGCGGAGACCTTGAAGCGCAGCGTCAAGACCGTCAGCGGCCAGAAGATATCGGCCATGCGCAAGCTGGACGTGCAGACCGACCAGGAATTGGTCGCATTTTGCGTCGAGAGCGAACTGTTTCAGTAGCCCGGTCCGTCTCCCGCGCCGTCGCTGCGCGACGCGCGGGCGGACAGGACCCAGAAACCCGGCAGGAAACATTCCGCCACCAGCAGCGGCTGATCCCGCCGCCAGAACAGGGAACGGCGCGCCCACAGCCCGGGCGACGTTGCGCCGGCATCCCGCGCCACCGCGTCGGCCATCAGAAACAGCGCCGAGCCGGCCGTCAACCGCGTCACCTCGAAGGGCGATCTCCACACGTCGGGATCGTCATACAGCATGCTGCCCAGCGGTCGCTCGCTCAGGCCGCGCATGCCGCGCCATGCATCCCACGAAGCCGCCAGCGGCGTCAGGCTGCGCGCCGCCACGCATTTCAAGCCATCGACCGACATTTCCACTTCACGCAGCCAGCAGGGCGCGCCCGGCGCCAGGCCCATGGCGCGCGCCTCGTCATCGCTGGCGGCATCCGTGCGTTCCTCCCGCACGCACAATCGAAACTCGCCCAGCCGCCGCAACCGATCGGTCAGCGAACCGGGCAATCCCAAGCCCTGCCATTGCCCGGGGGACAAGACCGCCTGAATCGCTTCAGGTCCATAAGGGTTCCATTGCATCCTGAACCACACCGCATCTGTTGAACACGGCTGCAAACTTAGTCGAGGCGGCAACAGCGCGGCAATCGCGATCAGGCGATTTCCATTATTCGCAACTTCCTATAATCCCCGCGTCGACCCGGCATCCGGCGGGTCTGGCGACCTTACGACGGAACAGGAAACGTGGGTAGGAACATCAAGCTGGAGCAGCTGGACTTCCGGCTGCTGAAGGTCTTCATCGCCATGCTGCGCGAGCGGCACGTCGGCCGCGCGGCCGACGCGCTGGGCATGTCCCAACCCGCCGTGTCCACGCAGCTGGCCAGGCTGCGCGGCATCGCCGGCGATCCGCTGTTCGTGCGCAACGCGCAAGGCATGCAGCCCACGCCGCTGGCGCGCGAATGGGCCACGCCCGTGGCCGGCGCGCTGGCCGCGCTGGAGCAGGCGTTGAATCCGCCCTCGGGCTTCGATCCCGCCGCGTCCCGACGCAGCTTCATCGTGTACATGACCGACGTGGGCCAGACGCTGATCCTGAACCGCCTGGTCTCCCGCATCGCCGCCGCAGCGCCTGGAGTGCGCCTGCGGATGGTGACGGCCTGGGAAGGCGCGCTGGCCGAGCGCCTGGACGATGGTGCGCTGGACTTGGCGGTGGGCTGGATCCCGCAGCTCAAGGCGCGCAAGACCAGCACACTGCTGTTCAAGGACCGCTATGTCGGCGTGCGCGAAGCGCCGCCGCGCGGCCGTCCGGCGGCCGGCCCGGCTCGCTATGCGGTGGCAGACGTGCCGCGCTCGGCCCACCAGATCGTCGCCGAGCGCTTCCGGCTGCGGGCGCTGGAGCCCGTCGTGACCTCGTCCAATTTCTTCATGCTGTCCGAGCTGCTGGCTGGCACCTCGCTGACCGCCGTGGTGCCCGGCCATCTGGCGCGGCTGTGGGCCAGCCGGCGCGATGGACTGCGCATCGAGGAACTGCCCTTCCAGCTGCCCGGCATGTCCATCCGCATGCATTGGTCGGCCGGCAACTGGCGCGACGAAGGCATAGACTGGCTGCGCGGACAGGTCGTGGCCAGCGTGCGCGACTGCGGCGCGTTGCTGGAGCCGCCACGCGAGACGCGCCGCCGCGCGGGGACCGCGAAAACATGAAGCGAATCCACCTCCTTTTCGGCCTGGCCGGCGTCCTCTTCCCCGCCTGCGCCCATGCCCAGCCGGCCGCCCGCGAGCTGGCCCGCGACGACGGCTCGCGCATCCGCTACTACCTGGAGCCGCGCGATCCCGCGCACAGGTCGGACCGGCTGCTGCTGGTCATCCAGGGCTCTGACTGCAACAGCGTGACCCGGGTCCGGATCATCCAGAGCGACCTGGTCCGCGCCTGGCCGCAAGCCGACCTGCTGACCGTGGAAAAGTACGGCATCGACGATACCCTGCCCTACGACGGGGATCCCGAGCGTCCCGATTGTCCCGCCGCCTATCTGGAGCGCGACAACTTGCAGCAGCGCGCCAGCGACCTGGACGCCGTGCTGACGGAGCTGCGGCGCACCCTGGGCTACCGTCAGGTCGTGGCGCTGGGCGGCAGCGAAGGCGCGGTGGTCGCGAACCTGCTGGCGTCGCGCTCGCGCAATGTGGACGCCACCATCGCCTTCAATGGCGGCGGACAATGGTTCCTGAACGACATGCTGCACAGCCTCGCCAGCGAGCCCGTGCCCGCGGCGCAGCGCCGCGCCGCCGAACAGGGACTGCGCAGCTTCGCGCGACATGTGCTTGCCTCGCCGCCGCAGGCGATGAACATGAGCGGCCATGGCCACAGCTGGTGGCGCAGCGTGCTGGAACTGGACCAACTCGCGACGCTGCGACAGGTCGCCGGGCCCGTGCTCATCCTGCAGGGCGGCGCCGATGCCTCCGTGTCGCCGCAGGAAACGCTGTCCATGGTGGCGCGCCTGCGGCTGGCGGGCAGCCGAAACATCGACTACCGCGCGTATCCCGGCCTGGATCACGCCATGACCGGTCCCGACGGCATCAGCCGCATGCCCGAGGTGGTCGACGACATGGCCGCCTGGCTGCGCCGGACGCTCGCGCCCTGAGCCGCGCTCGCCCGCGCCTATACTTCAGCCATGAAAATACAGCTGCTCTCCGACCTGCATCTCGAGTCCGATCCGGATTTCCAGGCCCGCCCCGCCCCCGGCGCGGACCTGCTGGTGCTCGCGGGCGACATCGGCTCGTACCAGGACCGCTCGCGCCTGATGGAAACGGACTTCGGCCTGGGGCGCTTCTCTCCCGCCCGGGGCTGGCCCGCGCCGGTGGTCTACGTGCCCGGCAACCACGAGTACGACAACCTGGACTTCGACGAGACGCACGATCGCCTGCGCGAGCTGTGCCACGCACTGGACATCCACTGGCTGGAACGCGAAACGCGGGTGATGCAGGGCGTGCGGCTGGTCGGCACCACGCTGTGGACCGACTTCGACGCGCTGGCGCAACCAGACGAAGAACTGGGCTCGGTGCTGAAGAAGCGCGCCAAGGCGTTCCGCGCCGCCGACTTCTACCTGGCCAAGGCCGGCATGCGCCGGCATGGCGAACCCTTCATGGCGGAACAGATGCGCGAACAGGGCATCGCCTGCCAGCAATGGCTGGACGAAGCGCTGCGCCAGCCCTTCGACGGCGTCACCGTCGTCATCACGCACTTCGCCCCCACGCTGGCCAGCGCCGATCCGCGCTACGGCGTCACGCCCGGCACCGCCGGCTTCTGCAATACGCTGGACGCGCTGCTGCCGCGCGCCGACTACTGGCTGCACGGCCACCTGCATTGCGCGCTGGACTATATGAAGGACGGCTGCCGTGTTATCGCCAATCCGCTGGGATACGAAAAGAAGGGCGAGCGCGAGAACTTCGCGCCGGCGCGGACCTGGGATGTGAGGACGGGGGAAGTGGCGGACGGCTGATGTTCCGGGCGGGCGCCTATCGCGCCAGCGGATCGACCTGCGCCGGGCGGAATTCGTCGATGTCGAACGGTTCGAGCGTCGCGGGAACGTCCAGCGGTTTTTCAAGCTGGTGTGGCGCGTAGAACAGCCGATGGTTGCCGACCTCCTTGATCAGCACCTCGTCCTCGAATTGCCATACCTGGTTGGTCTGGGTGTCTTTGAAGGTTTGCATCAGCGATACTCCAACCAGTATTCGATCTTTGCATTGACCGCACTGGCGAAATAGGTTGTTCCCGGCGGAATGATGGCATTCACCGCGATGCCGTTCTCCGGAGCCTGGGCCTGAAATACGGCAACTGGAATGCTCGCCATCAAGATATTGATG
Source organism: Achromobacter sp. AONIH1 (assembly GCF_002902905.1). Classification (NCBI taxonomy): domain Bacteria; kingdom Pseudomonadati; phylum Pseudomonadota; class Betaproteobacteria; order Burkholderiales; family Alcaligenaceae; genus Achromobacter; species Achromobacter sp. AONIH1. The sequence goes on from NZ_CP026124.1 coordinate 6,469,099, forward strand.
TAGCCGCCGGCGGCTGTTGAGCCACCGTACAGATAGACCGATATCGGCTTGCGCGTCGAGTTCACGTAAGTAATTCCCGGCAGTCGCTGCCCGGCCAGATTGACCAGTGTCTGATCGACCCCAAATGCCTTGGCCTTGGTCTGCGGATCCGCGCTGTACCAGCGTGTCCAGACGCCCTCGTACTTCATTCGATATTGGAACCCCGGCGTGATTTCTTCCGAGTTGTAATACGGGATCGCAATCTGCGTCAGCGTATCCCGATCGCTGAACCAGTGATGCCGGACGTAGTAGTACTGCCCGGCCGGAGGCCCGTTCTGCGAACTGCCGCCACTGCGTATCAAGCGCATGACGAGTCCGTCATTGCGGGCATGCTTGGGCAGTTCGTTCCAGTTGGCGTCGTCCCACACGGTAGCCGTCGTGACATGCGGAATCTGCGCGTCGGCCAGCGTCGCCAGGCGGCCTTCCAGCGTGGCCACGCCCGACTGTATGCCCGCGTAGGAAAGCGGAATCTTCGTTTGCGCCTTTTTATCGGCCTCATCGGCGGCGGCCTGGGCCACGGCGGCGGCTTGCGCGGCCGCGACAGCCTTGCCGTCCGCGACCACGGCGGCCGCATTGGCGGCCAGCGCCTTCCTGTCGGCCTCGCTGGCCGCCGCCAGACCGGAAGCGGCGGACTGCGCCGCCGTTGCCGCCGCCGCATTGGCGGCGACCGCCTTCCTGTTGGCTTCGTCGGCTGCGGCCTGGGCCGCGACGGCCTTGCCGTCGGCCGCCGCCGCAGCGGCCAGGCCAGCGGCTGCCGACTGCGCCGCTGCCACCGCCTTTCCGTCCGCCGTCGCGGCGGCCGCGCCAGCGCCGACGGCCTTGTCGTGCGCCGCATCGGCCCGCTGTTGCGCGCCTGTGGCTGCCGCTTCGACCTTGTCGACCGCGGTCTCGACCTGGGTGAAGTTCTCGTTCACCTTGACCATGCCGTCGCGCAGCGGATCGCCTGTGCGGTCATTGGCCTGCTGGCCCACATTGATGGGTTGGAGTCTTTGCATGATGATTTGATTTGAAAAGGTTGCATGGGAGATGAGGTAGCAGGCTGCCGCAAGGGCAGCCTGCTCTCGCTACCCTCCGATCCTGCCCTTCAGCTTCCACACCTTCAGACGAAAGCGCGCGTTGACCTGGTTCTGCGACCAGGCGCCGACCCAGGAGCCACCCGCAATGGCGGGATCCGTGGCGGTGCCGTTCTTGCCTGCCCGCACGATGATCTTGTCCGTCACAAGGCCATGGGCGGCCTTCAGGCCCCATCCGGAAAAGGGATCATTGGGCGCCCCCGTGCGGTCCGTCGAGCAGAACCAGCCGGGTTCGAACCACTGACCGTTCAACTCATGCTCGACCACGACCTGGACCGGAGAGCCTGGGAACGGGTTGTCTATCGTCTGTACCGTGTTCTGATAGATGACCCCGGGAGTGGTCGCCGAACCGCCGGGATAGAGCAGCTTGAAGTCAATATCGGTCTGGAACGCCGCGTCAAGAGCGGCGAGCCTGGTGGCCAGTTGTGCGGCATCGACGCTACCGGGGCGCGACACGGCGCCGAACACCTTGATGATGAAGCAGCCTGTGATGTTCTGCGGGCGCGTTTCGGCTGCAGTCCTCGCTACACTGGAGAGCTGAAATTCTAGATAGTCATATGAATTTGCGTTGCTCGACATCTGCGAGGCGCCAAAGAGTTGTCGCTCGCCACCGGGTTTGAGCACTCCCGATCCGCCCATGTACACAGTCCCGGTGCCCGCGCCATGAAAGTAGGCTCTACCCTCCACGTTTTGCATGGCATCAGGTTGAATGCTCCCTGATATACCCACCGAATTTCCCCCGTCGCCGGAGAGAAAAACTCGACCCAATGAGTTTGCAGACTTGCCGTTGTAGTCCGGCACGCGAATGCTGGTTGCCCCATCGCCAAGCGTGTAGGCGCCACGCTTGAGCGGATCCGCCAGCCACTCGGCCTCGGACACGACCGGGACAACGCCATCCGCGACGGCCGCCGCCAGATCCGGAAACGTCGCCCGCGACACGAGCTGCCCATCGCCGGGAATCCAGCCCGCCCAGATCCCTCCCCGCTTCGGCGCCCAGGCCACGAAGCCCGTGGGAATCGATTCGATCGGAGGCAGCTGCGCCGCCGGCACCTTGCCCTGCGCGTCCAGCGGGGCCACGCCGTCGGGCGCGCCCCGCTGGATCACCGGCAGGTAGTCCAGCTTCGGCAGGTGGGCGACCGGCACCTTGCCGGCGGCGTCCAAGGGGGTCACGCCGTCCGCCGCGCCCTTCTGCGACATGGGTATGGAATCGGGCAAATGACCGGCCGGCACCTTGCCCGCCGCGTCCAGCGGCGCCACGCCACCGGCCGCGCCCTTTTGCGACATCGGCACGGAATCGGGCAGGTTGCCGGCGGGCACCTTGCCGTCCGCGTCCAGCGGCGCCACGCCGCCGGGCCGGTTCTTCTGCACGGCGGGCAGCGCCGCGGCGGCGATATCGCGCGCGGAGCCCGCGAGCGCGCTGGTCTGCGCCACGGCGGTCTCCACGGCGTCCATGGCCGTCGTCACCTTGGCGAAGTTCTCGTTGACCTTGGACATGCCGTCGCGCAGCGGATCACCGCTGCGGTCATTGGCCTGCTGGCCCACGTTGATGGGTATGAGTCGTTGCATAGGGATCCGTATTCAGGAAAGGAATCGCTGGGATGGGGTTCGGAAACGAAAAAAGCCCGCTGCATGGGCAGGCGGGCTTTCGGTGAGGATGGATGCGCGGGACGCGACTTCCCCTCGACGGATCGACTATAGGCGCGCTCCCGCGCCCATACAAGGCTTGTGCGACACGCCAGAGCAAGTGCGCCGCCAGCCCGACCGCCATGCGGCGCCGAGTCCCCGCGTGCTATGTTTGAACGCCCGCCCCAACAGGAAGGAACTCCATTGCGCACCCTGCTCCGCCATGCCCGCCTGTCCCGTTTCCTGCGCAGCGCCAGCCTGGCCGCCGCGCCATTGATGCTCGCCGCCACGGCCCAGGCCGCCGCCGTGTTCGACGCGGGCGGCCTGCGCATCGACGCCGCGCAGCAGAGCCAGCGCGACGTGAACACCGGCCAGAGCCAGACATTCCGAATCACCGCCGCCTCGTTCCAGGGCGAAGCGCTGTGCGGCCCCGGCGGGACGCTCGGACGCTACCTGCATCCGGATAACGCCAGGCTCGCCACGCGCCCCTATTACTGCCTGAGCCCCGTCCTGCCCGTCGGCCCGGACAGCGTGCTGATGTTCTTCCGCGATTCGAACGAGACCTTTCTCGCCGGCCTGACGGCGCGTGGAGGCCGCCTGCGCGTCGAGCGCCTGCGGCTGTCCGAGGACGAGGCGCGCGACACGGTCGAGACCCGCAAGCTGCTGGATGCGCGCATGCCGGGCTGGAGCCGGGTGCAGACCGACTGGACCGAGACCGCGCTGGTCCGGCACGATTCCCTGCAGGTCGTGCGCCTGGGCGCGGGCATGCTGCTCGACATCGACGGCGACACCGCCTTCCTGATGACGCCGCCCGGCGAGACCGTCGTGCGCCAGGAACCGAACCGGCTGGTGACGGGGCCGGGCGGCGCGAGCTATGTGGAACAGGGCAAGGTGATCACCCGCAAGACGCCGCTGACGTTCCGCGCCGTGCGCTGGCGCGACGGCGCGGAGCTGGCCAGGCTGGAGATCAAGGATGCCTGCCTCCAGGCGCCGAAGCTGGACCTGGACGGCCGGCCGTCCAGCGGCAAGGACGCGCAGGTGGCCTATGCCGACGTGCCCGCGTGGCGCGCGCGCACGCTGTCCTATGTGCCCGGACGCAATGCGCGCCTGCTGCTGGTGCCGGGCGCGGAACTGCCGCGCGCGCCGGGCTGCGCAGCCCGCTGAGACCGCCGCCCCGCGACAGCGGCGCTGACCGGTCAATTCGGTTGCAGGCCGATCTGCCGCACCACCTTGCCCAGCGCGTCCAGGTCCGCCCGCGCCCGTTCGCGCGCCTCCTCGGGCGTGCCCACCACCGGCACCCAGCCCGCATCGGTCAGGCGCTTGCGCGCCGCGGGTTCGCCCAGCCCCGCCACCAGCGCGGCGTTCAGCCGCTGGATGACCGCGTCGGGCGTGCCGCGCGGCGCGGCCAGGCCGAACCAGCCCACGGCCGAGAATCCGGGCAGGCCGGCCTCCTCGGCCGTGGGCACGTCCGGATAGGCGGCCACGCGGTACTTGCTGGTGACGAACAGGCCACGGACCTTGCCCGCCTGGATGTAGCCGGCCTGCGCGGCGGCGTTGTCGATCATCGAGTCCAGGTGTCCGCCCATCAGATCGTTGACGGCGGGCGCGCCGCCCTTGTAGGCGATCACGTTCAGATCGATGCCGGCGGCGTTCAGGAACAGCATCTGCGTCAGGTGCGCCTGCGTGCCGATGCCCGCGTTGGCCGAGGTCACGCCGCCAGGCGTGGCGCGGGCCTTGCGGATGAAGCTTTGCAGGTCGCGCTCGGGCGCATCGGCGCGGGTGACGAAGACAAAGGGAATCTCGACCAGCGTGGTGATGGGCGCGAGGTCTTCCGTGGGCGTGAAGCGCAGCTTGTAAAGATGCGGGCTCACCGCCATCGCGCCGCTGGCGGTGAAGGCCAGCGTGTGGCCATCGGGCTGGGCGCGGGACACGTACTCGAGCGCGATGGTGCCGCCCGCGCCGGGCTTGTTCTCGACGATCACCGGCTGGCCCAGCGCCTTCTGCAATACCTCCCCGACCACGCGGCTGAGCGTGTCCGAGGCCGAACCGGGCGCGTAGGGATAGACGATGGTGATGGGTTTGGACGGATACCGCGCCTCGGCCTGCGCGCCGGCGGGCGACAGCCCGGCCAGCAAAAGCGCGGCCAGCGCTCGCTTGATGTTCATGGTGTTTCCCCTGTGGTCGTGTGGTCGTGTGATCGGTCCAGATGGATCTGCTGCAGCAGCGGCACCGCCATCGCGCCGTAGACGCGCAGGACGGGCAGCATGTCCTCGCCATACCAGCCCGCCTCGTGCAGCAGGTTCAGCGAGCCCAGCGTGCGCCCGTTCCAACGCACCGGCACATTGACGGCCGATTCGCAGCCCAGCGACAGGATCAGCTCGTGGTCGGGAAAGGCAGCGCGGATGGCGTCGGCGTCGGCGCAGAAACGCGGCTCGCCCGCCTCGATGACGCGGGCATGGAACTCGCCACCGGGCACGATGGGCTTGGCGCCCCCGGGCGGATAGGCCAGCGGCGCGCTGCTGTAGTGGCGCACGCTCAGGCCGCGCCCCCAGTCCAGCGCCAGCACGGTGAACAGGCGATGGCCCAGGTCCCGCGCCAGCGCCGCGTCCAGCTGCCGCAGGCCGGCCTGCGGCTGTGATTCGCCGGCCAGCGCCCGCGCCAGGGCCGGCGCGCACGTCAGTTCAAAGGACCGTGGCATAGTCGAGCGTCTTGGGCGTGGCGGTCAGGGTGCGCGGCTCGCGGCCCACGACCACGGTATCGTCGATGCGAAAACCGCCGATGCCGTAGACGTACAGGCCGGGCTCCACGGAATACACCTCGTTGTCTTCCAGCGGCCGATGGCAGAACGCCATGTTCTCCGGGTATTCGTGATGGATGATGCCGATGGCATGGCCGGTGCGGTGCCGGATGTGGGCGGCGTAGCCCGCGCGCTCGATCACCGCCTGCGCGGCGGCGTCGATGCCGCTGACGGGCTGGCCGCTGACCGCGGCCTCGATGCCGGCCAGATTCGCGTCGCGCGCCGCCGTCCACAAGGCCGCCTGCTCGACGTTGGGCCGGCCGCAGAACCAGGTGCGCTCGTTCTCGATGGCCAGCCCGTTCAGGCGTGGAATCAGGATGTTCACCAGCACGTCGCCTTCGCGGATGCGCGCGCCGCAGGAGGCGCCGTCGCCATGCGGCGACGCGGACGCCGGGCCGCTCAGCGTCCAGGCCCGGATCACCTCGAACTGCTCGCCCGGAAAGCGCTCGGCGGCTTCCTGCACCCATAGCGCGGCCATCGCGCAATCCAGCTCCTGCACCAGCCGGCCCGGACGAATGTTCTCGCGGTAGCGTTCCTGCAACCAGTCGGCCAGCGAGCCGATCGCCGCCATCACCGCGAGTTCTTCCTCGTGCTTGCGCCAGCGCAGCGCGCGGCATTCGCGGGTGCAGGGCAGCAGGCGCAGGTCGGGCAGCTGCGCGGCCGCGGCGGTCAGCGCCGGACTGCCGCCCTCCACGCCGACGCGCGCCCGCGCCAGGCCCGCCCGCGCCAGGCGCTGCGCCAGCAGCTCGGGCAGCTCCGACGGCAGCGGCAGGCGCTCGACCACGCGCGGATGCTCGGCGTAGAAGCTGACGTCGGTGATCCAGACCTTGCCCTGTTCGCGCGAGAAGCGCATGTGGTTGGTCGAGAGCTCGTTCATCACCAGGAAACCATCGCCGTCGCGCGGCACCACGGCGTATATGGGCCGCTCCCAGGGCAGCACGTCGGTATGGAAATTTGTGGCGAACTGGAAGAAGTCGGCCGAGGTGAACACCAGCGCGTCCAGGCGCAGCGCGTCCATCAGGTCATTCATCTGCTGGCGGCGGTGCCGCCAGACGGCAGTAGTCAGTCTGGGCATGTCGGATACCGGAAGTGGTGGGGGCTACGGGTATTCTGGTATCGCCAACCATGGCCGACAAATGAATAATCCTGAGCTTTCCATTAGCGTTTACTCATACTTGGCGGAGCCACAGCATGGACTGGAACCTGGACCACATCGCCTGGGCGCGCCGCCTGAAGCTGCGGCACCTGGAGATTTTCCTGACGCTGGCGTCGGCCGGCAGCGTCACCGCCGCGGCCCGCCTGATGCACATGACGCAGCCGGCGGTATCGCACTGGCTGAGCGACATCGAAGACCTGGTGGGCACGCCGCTGTTCCTGCGCAACCGGGGACTGCGTTTGACCGAGGCCGGCGAAGTCCTGGCGCGGCATGCGCGCCGCATGCTGGGCGATCTGCGGCGCACCAGCGAGGAAATCGAGTCCGTGAAATCCGGCATCGCCGGCAGGCTGCATGTGGGCACCGTGCTGTCGGCCTCGCCGGTGCTGCTGCCGCGCGCCATCGCGGCCTTGCAGCGCGAGTTCCCCGGCATCTACGTGGAAGTGGTTGAGGGATTGGTCACGCCCCTGATCGAGCGCTTGCAGCGCCATGAGCTCGACCTGATCGTCGGGCCGCTGGATGTGCGCGGCCATCAGGCCGGACTGCGCATGGAACCGTTGATGCGCGACACCTTCAGCATCGTGACGCGCCCCGGCCATCCGCTGGCCCGGCTGCGGCGGCCCGGCTGGAAGGAGGCCGCCGCGCATCCGTGGATCATGCCGCCGGCGGGCACGGTATCGCGCGGCAGGCTGGAAGAGGCCTTCGCCAAGGCCGGCGTGGCCACGCCCTCGCCGCGCATCGAGACCGCTTCGCTGGTGGCGCTGCAGGCGCTGCTGCACGAAACCGGCTATGTGTCGACGCTGGCCAGTTCGGTGGCGCAGCTGTACAAGCGCCTGAAACTGGTGGACATCGTCAGGCTGCCCGAGCCGCTGGCCTTTGGCGCGGTGGGTATGATGTGGAGCGCCGACGCGCCCAGCCGCGTGCTGGCGCAGCTGCAGGACAGCCTGCGCGCCACCGCCGGCATGCAGCAGGCGGCCGGCTGAACCGGCGCGCCCATTCACGAAGAGAGAGCCCGTGCAGATCGTTTCCGTACGCGACGAACCCGCCATCCGCCTGGATGCCATCCGCTACTTCCAGCAGCAATGGGCCAGCGCGGACACCATGATGATGTACGACGATGCCATCACCCGCTGCATCGGCGCCGAGAACCCCTTGCCGCAATGGTATGTGCTGCGCGACGGCGCGCGCCTCGTCGGCTGCGCCGGCCTCATCACAAACGACTTCATCAGCCGCGGCGAGCTGTATCCGTGGCTGTGCGCGCTGCATGTGGAGCAAGATCTGCGCGGCCGCAACCTGGGCGGGCGCCTGATCCGGCACGCGGCGGACCATGCCCGCGCGCTGGGATTCAGGTCGCTGCACCTGTGCAGCGACCTGCGCGGCTATTACGAGAAGTTCGGCTTCCAGCCCGACGGCGTCGGCTATCACCCGTGGGGCGAGACGGCCCAGGTGTACAGCCTGAGGCTGTAACGCTGGGCATCCGGCCTCAGGGCGCCGGGTTCGGATGACGCGCGTGGATCTGCGCGATGCCGTCCAGCGCTTCCTGCGGCAGCGTGACCTCCACGCTGTCGATGTTCTCCTTGAGCTGCGCCAGCGTGGTCGCGCCGATCAGGTTGCTGGTCACGAAGGGCTGCTGGTTGATGAAGGCCAGCGCCAGATGCGTCGGCGACAGGCCCAGCCGGCGCGCCAGGGCCACGTACTCGGCGGTGGCGGCCTCGGCCTGCGGATTGCTGTAGCGCGTGAAGCGCTCGTAGCGCGTCAGGCGCGCGCCCTCGGGCCGGGCGCCGTCCAGGTACTTGCCACAGAGCATGCCCATGGCCAGCGGCGAATAGGCCAGCAGGCCCACGTCTTCGTGGCGCGAGAATTCCGACAGGCCGCTCTCGAACACGCGGTTGAGCAGGCTGTAGGCATTCTGGATGGACACGATGCGCGGAAGCCCCTGGTTCTCGGCGTGCTTGAGGAACTGCGCCACGCCCCAGGGCGTTTCGTTGGACACGCCCACATGGCGTACCTTGCCCTCGCGCACGAAGTCCTGCAGCACGGACAGCGTTTCCTCGATGGCCACGGTCTGCTCGCCCTCGGTCCAGGGATAGGCCAGCTTGCCGAAGGTCGCCGTGGTCCGGTCGGGCCAGTGCAGCTGATACAGGTCCAGGTAGTCCGTCCGCAGGCGCTTCAGGCTGGCATCCAGCGCGGCGGTGAGGTTCTTGCGGTCCAGGAAGGTCTTGCCGTCGCGGATGTGGCCGGGACGCTTGGGGTCGCGCACCGGGCCGGCGACCTTGCTGGCCAGCACCACGTCCTGGCGGCGCTTGCGGCTGGCCAGCCAGGTGCCGATATAGGTCTCGGTCAGGCCCTGGGTCTGCGCCAGCGGCGGCACCGGATACATCTCGGCCGTGTCGATCAGGTTGATGCCGCGCGCCAGCGCGTAGTCGAGCTGCTCGTGCGCCTCTGCCTCGGTGTTCTGCTCGCCCCAGGTCATGGTGCCCAGGCCGATCAGGCTGACGTCCAGGCCGCTGCGGCCGAGTTTGCGGTATTTCAAGTTCTGCTCCCTGCGGATGGATGGGGCCGGGCCTGGGACAGGCGCGCGGGTCCCGGAAAGGCGACACCATACCGCAGGTCGCTTGGCAATCCGCTGACGGGCTGCCCCCCTGTCCGGCCCGCGATCCCTGGCCGGCCAGGCGCCAGGCCGATCCGCGCCCGGGCAAGGCGATACACTGCGTCATCGTCCCGCGCTTCACGCCATAAGCTCATGAAAAACAAATCCATAGGCGGCCTGGTCTATTCCACCGACGGCGGCCGCATGTGCCCCGCCTGTCGCCGCCCCGTCGCCGACTGCGCCTGCCAGGCCGCCGCGCCGGCCCCCGCCGGCGACGGCGTGGCCCGCATCTGGCGCGAGAGCAAGGGCCGCGGCGGCAAGAGCGTGACGCTGGTGCGCGGCCTGCCGATGGCCGGCCCGGCGCTGGAGCAGCTGGGCAAGCAGCTGCGCACGGCCTGCGGCAGCGGCGGCACCGTCAAGGACGGCGTGATCGAGATCCAGGGAGACCACCGCGAACGCGTCGCGCAGGCGCTGGCAAAGCTGGGCCATCGCGCCAAGCTGGCCGGCGGCTGAGACGCGCCCCCTACACCGCCAGCCGCGAGCGGCTGGCCCAGCCAGGCAAGAACATGAGCACGACTGATATCGACTTCGAGCCCGCCGCCGTGAGCGGCTGGCACGCCCACGTGTATTTCGACGCGGCCAGCCGGGACGCGGCCCACGCGTTGCGCGAACGCGTCATCGCGCGCTTCGGCGACAGGATGGAGATGGGCCGTTTCCACGAGAAGCTGGTGGGGCCGCACCCGTGCTGGAGCTACCAGATCGCTTTCCCGCCGGCGGAGTTCGCCGAGATCATGACCTGGCTGGCGCTGAACCACGGCGCGCTGGACGTGTTCGCGCATCCCAACACCGGCGACTCGCTGCGCGACCACCGCGACTGCGCGGTCTGGCTGGGCCGCAGCCATGCGCTCAACCTGCGGGCGCTGGGCGGCTGACCTCCAACCAGCACGGCGCCGCCGTCAGGCGTGCATGTAGGCCGCGTAGATCTGCGCCAGCCGCGCCGCATCGATGCCCTGACGCTGTTCCAGCGCCAGCGGATGATCGGTGTGTTCCAGCTCGATGTAGGGCCGCACGCCGTCGTCGCGCAGATGAACGTGGGTCTTCAGGCTGCCTTCCGTTTCCGGATAGACCTTGAAGCTGGCGGACAGCCAGCCGAAGAACGGCCCCAGGTGCGCGCGCCGGGGTTCGTCGTAGCTGTCCAGGTACTGGCTGAAGCTGGCTTCGCTCAGCGATACCCAGACGCCCCAGACGAAGGGCTCGTCCGCGCCATGCACGGGGATTTCGATGCAGCCGCGCACGAAGAAATACTTGCCATCGACGACGCAGACGTCGGACGACAGCTCGCAGCGCGCGGCGCGTTCAGGCTCGGGAATCAGGTAGTAGAACAGCGGCGCTTCGGCGTCGAAGGCCGGCATGCCTTCATGCCATTGACCACAGGCCTTGCATTCGAAACGGAACATGGCGGTTTGGGCCGGCGGGCGCCGGCGCGGCGTGGAAACGCCCTATTGTGCCGCAAGCCGGCGCGGCGGGAAGTTCGCCGCGCCGCCCGATCCCTCAGGCGTGGCTCAGGGCCAGCGCCGGCCCCGCCTGCCGCAGATCGCCGCGCAGCTTGAAGCGCGCCACCGTGCCGGCCAGAGCGCGCGCCTGGTCGTTCAGCAACGCGGCCGCGGCGGCCGACTGCTCGACCAGCGCGGCGTTCTGCTGCGTGGCCTGATCCATGTCGGACACGCTGCGGTCGATCTGGCTGATGCCCACGCTCTGCTCGGTCATGGCGCCGTGGATCTCGGTGACCAGCCGCTGCACGCGGTCGATGCCCTGCACGATCTCGGTCATGGTGACGCCGGCCGCCTGCACCCGCTCGGTGCCGCTCTTGACGTTCTGCACCGATGCCTCGATCAGGGCCTTGATCTCCTGCGCCGAGGCGGCGCTGCGCTGGGCCAGCGTGCGCACCTCGCCGGCCACCACCGCGAAGCCACGGCCCTGCTCGCCAGCGCGCGCGGCTTCCACGGCCGCGTTCAGCGCCAGGATGTTGGTCTGGAAAGCGATGCCGTCGATCACGCTGATGATCTCGGTAATGCGCTCGGACGACTGCGAGATCGCGCCCATGGTGTGGACCGCGTCGGACACCACCTGGCCGCCGCGCTCGGCGGCGGCGCTGGCCTCGGTGGCCAGGCGCGTGGCCTGCTCGGCGGTCTCGGCGGTCTGCTTCACGCTGGAGGTCAGCTGGGTCAGGGCCGCCGAGGTTTCCTCCAGCGAGCCGGCCGAGGTCTCGGTGCGCTGCGACAGGTCGCGGTTGCCCATGTCGATCTCGCTGGTCGCGGTGCTCATGGAGCCCACGCCGGCGCGCACGTCCAGCATCACGGTGCTGATCTTGTCGACGAAGGCGTTGAAGGACTTGGAGATCTGCGCCACTTCATCGTGGCCCACCACGTCCAGCCGGTGCGTCATGTCGCCATCGCCCGAGCCAATCGTGTCCATCGCGTCGCGCACGGCGGACAGGCGCTTGAAGGCGCGCGAGGTGATCAGGCTGGCGATGGCCAGCGCGGCCAGCGTCAGCACCACCAGCGCGATCAGCGTGGCGTTGAACACCTGCGTCAGTCCCACCGTGGCCTCGGCCTTGTCCAGCGCCACCACCAGATACCAGTCGGTGCCGGGAATGCGCTTGGCCTTGACCAGCTTCTCGGCGCCGGCCAGCGTGATCACCGCCGGCTCGCCGCCGTCGCGCGCCAGGCCCTTGAGCGCCTCGGGCTTGAGTTCGGGCGCCACCTCGGTGGCGGGCTTGAGCGCGAACTTGTCGTCCACGTGGGAGATCACCTGACCGTCGCTGCCCAGCACGAAGGCCAGGCTGGACGGCGTGGGATGGATGGCCTGGATGATGGCCTTGACGCCGTCCAGCGCGACCGCGCCGCTCAGCGCGCCGATGGTCTTGCCCTCGCGCACGATGGGCGTGGTGAAGGCCACGTAGGGCTTGCCCGTGCCGGAATCGCCGTAGGGCTTGGTCACGGTCAGCTTGCCCGATTCCACCGCGCTCTTGTACCAGGGGCGCGAGGTCGGATCGTAGTCGGCGGGCGTGTTGGCCGTGGAAAAGAAGGTCTTGTCCGACCAGCCGACGCTGGTGATGGGGAAATCGTTGGTCTGACCCATCAGGCGCGTCAATCCGCGCGGGTCGCCCTTTTCCACCACGGCGGCGGTGGCCGAGACCGCCTGGGCCTTGTCCGCCGACCAGCGCTCGATGGCGCTGGCGTTGCCGTTGGCCACCGCGTCCAGCGTGCCGGCGATGGCCGACATCATGTTGTCGCGCACGATCTTGTAGGTCGTAACGCCGGAAAGGGCCAGCGCCCCCACCACGGTCAGCCCCGTGATCAACAGGATCCGGTTGCGCAGCGAAGTAATTTTCATGCTCTCATCTCAATGCATCGGCCCGGGCCGGGCCCGGCCGGCGATGCCGGTTCCATCCGGAACGCCACATCGCCTCACCGAACTTACGGCAGCGGGGGCCGCGACTTTAGCCGCGCAACGGGATTAGATTGTCGACACGCCGGGCGGCAGGCTCGTCCCGCAGCGTGAACACCGCCATCATGCGGTTCATCGCCGCCGCCTGCGACAGCAGGTTTTCCGACGCCGCGGCCGCCTCTTCCACCAACGCGGCATTCTGCTGCGTGATGTCGTCCATCTGCGCGATGGCCTGGTTCACCTGCTCGATGCCCGCCGTCTGCTGGGCCACCGCCGCGCCAATGCCGCCGACGAGGCCCGAGACCTCGCGGATCTCGGTCACCAGGCCCTGGATCACGGCGCCCGCGCGCGAAACCTTGGCCGCGCCGCCCTCGATCTGCTCGACGGACAGCTGAATCAGGTCCTTGATCTCGCGCGCCGCCGTGGCGGACTTCTGCGCCAGGCTGCGGACCTCGCTGGCGACCACGGCGAAACCCTTGCCCTGCTCACCCGCGCGCGCGGCCTCGACCGCCGCGTTCAGCGCCAGGATGTTGGTCTGGAAGGCGATGCCCTCGATCACGCCGATGATTTCCGAGATGCGGGCCGCGCTGCCCTGGACCGCGCCGATCGCGGCATTGGCCTCGCGCGCCGCCGCCCCGCCCTGGTCCGCCAGATCGGCCGCGCCCCGGGCGCGCTCGCCGGCGGCCAGCGCCTCGGCCTCGTTCTGGCGCGCCGTGGCCGTGAACTGTTCCATCGAGGCCGCGGTTTCCTCCAGGCTGGCTGCCTGTTCCTCGGTGCGACGCGACAGATCATGGTTGCCGGCGGCGATCTCGCCCGCCGCGCCTTCGATCGCGGCGGCCCCGGCCTGCACCTGACGCACCGTGCCGCTCAGTCCTTCGCTCATCCGGTTCAGCGACGCCAGCAGCCGGGCCGTCTCGTCGCGCCCCTGCGGCGCGGCGCGCGCGCTCAGGTCCGACTCGGCCACGCGCCGCGCCAGCGCCGCCGCCTCGACCAGCGGCCCGGCGATCGAGCGCGCGATCAGCACGCCCAGCGCGAGCGCGGCCAGCGCCAGGACAACCAGCACGCTCCACAGCGCGATCTGCTCGCGCCCGATCCGAGCCACCTCGCGCTCCAGCAGCCCGGTCGCCAGCGCCGTGGCGCCGTCGATCTCGCGGTACAGCGCCTCCAGCTGCGCGGTGGCCTTGCCGAAATAGCCGCGCCGCTCCTCGTCCGCCAGGCTCGCGGCGCGCGCCAGCGAAGCGCGCGTCAGTTCATCCATGCCGTCCAGCGCCTGCCGCACCCGCCCGGCGGCGGCATCGATCTGCGCCGCCAGCGCCGGCGCGCCGGTTCGCGCGCGTTCCAGGTTGCGCGCGATGTTCGCGCCCATGTCGCGCGCGCGCGCCAGCCCGGTGTCCACCGCCAGGCGCTGCGCCGCGCCCGGCTCGCCGGCCGCCAGCGCCGCCGCCGCGCGGGCGCGCACCTGGCCCAGCGTCTCGGCCGCCACGGGCAGGTCCTGATAGGCCGCCGCGATCAGCGCGGACGCGCCCAGGTCCGCATCGAGGCTGAGCTTGAAGTCATCCAGCAGCGTGTTCTTGAACAGCAGCAGTCGCGCGACCAGCGCGGTATGGCGCTCGAAGCTCGCGGGCGCGGCGATATCCGCGTCATCCACCTGCTTGCGCAGCGCGCGCCATTCCTGGGCCAGCGCATCGAGCGTGGCCAGCGCCGGGGCGGGCGCGGCCGCCTCGCGCAGCCGCGTGTCCAGCTCGCGCCATTGCGCATCGACGCCGGGCGCCAGCCGGCGTCGTTCCTCGCCCGCCTCGCGGCCCCCGTTCAGATACAGGTTGGACAGCCCGCGATGCGCCTGCACCAGGCGCACGGCCTGCAGCAACGTGGCGACCGGGCGCGCGCCCGCGGCCTCCAGGCGCTTCTGCGCCGCGGTCTCCCACGACGCCTTGACGTACAGCAGCAACGGGACGGCGAACAGGATCAGGCTCAACCCACCCAGCAGCAGGAATTTCCGCTGTAGCGACAACATGCCGAGCAGACGTTTCATATTCGTACTTCCCTATAGTCTGGCCGGGCTTTCCACCATGTCTGGCGTGTCGTGACCGGCAAAACTCCTTCAACCCGCTTACGGCAGAGGGGTTGCAAACTATAGAGCTGCTTCATGGTCGGTTTGCCTTAAGTCAAACCGGCGCCGAATTTTCCGCGCCGCGCGGCCGGCGCGCGGGCGCGCCTGAGCTAAGCCTGCGCGCCGCCGAACACCATGCAGACCGGGCTGCCCGTGCGCGTTTCTCCCGGCATGCGCACCAGCGCGCCGCTCGCGGCGTCGACACGGAAGGCGACGATGCTGTCGCTGTCCTCGTTCAAGGCATACAGCCGATCGCCGCCCGGCATCAGCGCCATGCTGCGCGGCGTGCGTCCGCCGGACGCCACGGCGCCGATCCAGGACAGGCGGCCGCTGGCCGCGTCGACCCGGAACGCGGCGATGCTGTCGTGCCCGCGATTCGACACATACACGCGTTCGCCCCTGGCATCGACCAGAATGGCGGCGGCGCGGTTGTTGCCCGTGTGCGTATCCGGCACGCTGGACAGGATCTGCATGGGTTCGAGCGCGCCGCTGGCCGCGTCATACCGATAGACCGTCACGCTCGAATCCAGCTCATTGACGCAATAGGCGTGGGACGCCGCCGGGTGGAAGGCCAGATGCCTGGGCCCCGCGCCTTCGCGCGCCACGGCGACCGGCGACGCGGCGGCGGTCAACAAGCCATCCGTCCAGCGGAACGAGAAGATCCGGTCCAACCCCTTGTCCGGCACGATCACGTGGCGGCCATCGGGCGCGAAAGGATTGGCGTGCGGCTTGGCCTGCTTCTGCTCGATCCGATGCGGCCCCGGCGTCCCTTCCAGCGGCAGCAGCTGGCTGGCCGGCCCCAGCTCGCCATCGGCGCCGATCGGCAGCACGGCGACGCTGGCGCCGATATGGTTGGACACGATCACGTGCCGTCCCGTCGGATCGATGGCCAGATGCACGGGATTCAGGCCGCCCGTGTCCTGTCGATTCAGCGGGCGAATCCGCCCGTCGCCCTGATCGACCACGTAGGCGCTGATGCCGGTGGTGTCGCCGTGCACGGCATACAGCCGGTCGCCGCGCGCGTTCAGCGCCAGGTAGGAGGGGTTCACCAGCCCGTCCAGCACCTGCGCGAGTTCCAGCCGGGCGCTGGCCGGATCCACCTTGAACACCGAGATGCCCGCGCCGCGCGCATTGCGCTCGCGGGTGGTGCGACAGCCTAGGTATGCGTACATGTGCTCTCCCAGTCCTGGGCGACGCGGCCCGCCGGATCCGTGTTCATGGCCGCTTCCTCACTTGTCCGCCGTGATGTCGGCGCGCTCGACGATGGCGGCGTACTGCTTGCTTTCGCTGGCGATGAAGGCGGCGAACTCGGCGGGCGGCAGCGGCGCCGGCTCGCCGCCCTGCTCGCGCAGGCGCTGCGCCAACGCCGGATCGGCCAGCGCGTCGCGCACCGCCTCGTACACCCGCTGCACCACCGCCGGCGGCGTGCGCGCGGGCGCGTACAGGCCGAACCAGTTTTCCAGCGCGTAGGCCGACAGGCCCGGGGTCTCGGCGATGGCGGGGATGTCCCTGGCGAAGCTGGCTCGCGTGGCCGACGTCACCGCCAGCGCCTTCACGCGTCCGCCCTGGATGAAGGGCGCGGCGCCCGCGTAGCTGACGAAGGTCATGTCGACATTGCCGCTGGCCACGTCGGCCAGCTGGCCGGACGCGCCCTTGTACGGCACATGGACCATGGTGATGCCGGCCAGCGATTGCAGCAGCTCGCCGTTCAGGTGCTGCGGATTGCCCACGCCGCTGGTGGCGTAGGTCAGCGCGCCGGGCTTGGCGCGCGCGCGCTCGACCAGCTCGGCCACGCTGGACGCCTGCAGGGACGGCCCCGCCACCAGCACGTTGGGCACGCGCGTCACCAGCGTCACCGGCGCCAGGTCCTTCTCGGGCGAGTACAGCATGCGGCCCTTGTAGACGTAGGGATTGATCGCCGTCTCGCCGGCCGAGCCCAGCAGCAGCGTGTAGCCGTCGGGCGCGGCCTTGGCCACGTATTGCGCGCCCAGCATGCCGCTGGCGCCGGGCTTGTTCTCCACCACGATGTTCTGCTTGAGCGTGTCGCGCAGCTTTTCCGCCAGCAGGCGCGCGATGGCGTCGACGCCGCCGCCGGCCGAAAAGGGCACGATCAGCGTGACCGGACGGCTGGGATAGTCCTGCGCGGCGGCGGACGCGGCAGGGATGAAGGCCCCCGCCGCGAGCGGGGTCAGGGCGGCAAGCAGCCGTCGGGTAAATCGCATGGCAGTCTCCTGTGCCGGCATTGGGTTCGGGCTGGGACAGGTCCGCCCGCGCTGCGCGGTCCGGCCAGTCCTCTCTTTCTATATTGCATTTTTAAATCTTAAAATGCAATAATGCCCGCATGGATACTTTCCCCGATTTCACGCCCGCCACGCTGCGCGTGGGCGCGCGGGACTACCGCATCGTCGACCTGCCCGCGCTCGGCGCGGACTATCCGCGCCTGCCCGTGGTGCTGCGGCTGCTGCTGGAAAACGTCGTGCGCCACCAGCGCGGCGCGGAGCGCGCAGCCACGGTGGCGGCGCTGTTCGACTGGTTGCGCGACGGCGCCAGCGAAGCGGAAATCGCCTTCCAGCCCGGCCGCGTGCTGATGCACGACACCACCAGCACGCCGGCGCTGGTGGATATCGCCGCCATGCGCGACGCGCTGGCCGAGGCCGGCGCCGACCCGGCCCTGCTCAACCCCACGCTGCCGGTGGACGTGTCGGTCGACCACTCGCTGGCGGTGGAGGTCCATGCCCGCCCGGACGCGGCCCGCGTCAACATCGGCCACGAGATCCGCCGCAACGGCGAGCGCTACCGCTTCCTGCGCTGGGCCGCCGGCGCGCTGCGCGGCGTGCGCATCCATCCGCCCGGCACCGGCATCATGCATACGTTGAACCTGGAACAACTGGCCGTGCTGGTGCGCGAGCTGGACCTGGGCGGCGAACGCTGGGCCGCGCCCGACATGATGATCGGCACCGACAGCCACACGCCCATGATCAACGGCATCGGCGTGCTGGGCTGGGGCGTGGGCGGACTGGAAGCGCAGACGGTCATGTTCGGCATGCCCACCATGCTGCGCATTCCCGACGTGATCGGGGTGGAACTGACCGGCGCCCTGCCTCCCGGCGCACTGGCCACCGACCTGGCGCTGACGGTCACGCAGCGGCTGCGCCAGATCGGCGTGTCCGGCGAGTTCGTGGAATTCTTCGGCCCCGGCGTCGCCACGCTGTCCGCCGGCAGCCGGGCCGTGGTCGCCAACATGGCGCCGGAATACGGCGCCACCACCGGCTACTTTCCACCCGACGAGCGCACGCTGGACTATCTGCGCCAGACCGGCAGACGCGCGGGGGCGCTGGACCTGGCGCGCGCCTACCTGCAGCGCAACGGCCTGTGGTTCGATCCGCAGGCCCGCCCGCGCTACACGCGCACCATCACCATCGCGCTGGACGGCATCGCCAGCCACGCGGCGGGCCCGCGCCGACCGCAAGACCTGCTGCCGCTGGCGGGCGTGCCCGCCGCGCTGGCCGCGAGCGGCCCGCGCGCCCCCGGCCCGGCGGACGGCCTGCCCGCCTATCCCGTGGCCATTGCCGCGATCACCAGCTGCACCAATACCTCGGACCCGGCGCTGCTGATCGCGGCCGGCCTGCTGGCGCGCAAGGCGCGCGCACGCGGACTGGCCGCCGCGCCCTGGGTCAAGACCTCGCTGGGGCCGGGCTCGCCCGCCGCCGCCAGCTACCTGCGCCGCGCCGGGCTGATGGACGATCTGTCCGCCATCGGCTTCGACATCGTGGGCTACGGCTGCACCACCTGCATCGGCAATTCCGGTCCGCTGCCCGAACGCGTGGCCCGGGCCGCGCAGGCTGGCCAGGTCCGACCCGTGGCCATCCTGTCGGGCAACCGGAACTTCCCCGGCCGCGTGCATCCGGATCTGGAGCTGGGGTTCCTGGTGTCGCCGCCACTGGTGATCGCCTATGCGCTGGCCGGCGACGCCGAGCGCGACCTGGACGCCGAGCCGCTGGGCGTCGACGCCGACGGCGCGCCGGTCCTGCTGCGCGACATCTGGCCCAGGGACGCGGAAATCCAGGCCTGTCTGGACGCCGGCCTGGACGCCGCCGATTTCGCGCGCGACTTCCAGGCGGCGCAGGCCAACCCCGACTGGCATGCGCTGGCGGCGCCCTCGGGCACGCGCTTTCCCTGGCGGCCGGACTCCACCATCCTGCGCCGTCCGCCCTTCGCGGCGCTGGACGCCGGCAGCCTGCTCGGCCATTACACGGCCCATCCGCTGCTGGTGCTGGGCGACGACGTCACCACCGACCACATCTCGCCAGCCAGCGCCATTCCGCCCGACAGCCTGGTGGCCGATTTCCTGGCGGCGCGCGGCGAGGACCGGCGCGACCTGAATGTGTTCGCGTCGCGTCG
The DNA here is from genome assembly GCF_002902905.1 of Achromobacter sp. AONIH1. Classification (NCBI taxonomy): domain Bacteria; kingdom Pseudomonadati; phylum Pseudomonadota; class Betaproteobacteria; order Burkholderiales; family Alcaligenaceae; genus Achromobacter; species Achromobacter sp. AONIH1. The sequence continues at coordinate 6,488,335 of NZ_CP026124.1, forward strand.
CGGCAACTGGGAAGTGATGCTGCGCGCCGCCTTCCACAGCCGCAGCCTGGTCAATCTGTACGCGCCCGTGGCGCCGGTGGCGCACACGCTGCACGCGCCCTCGGGCCAGACGCTGCCGCTATGGGAGGCCGCCGCGCGCTACCGCGACGCCGGGCTGCCGGTGGTGCTCGTCGCGGGCGAGCGCTACGGCACCGGATCGTCGCGCGACTGGGCCGCCAAGGGCCAGCGCCTGCTGGGCATCCGCGCCGTGCTGGCGCTGAGCTTCGAGCGCATCCACCGCAGCAACCTGATCGGCATGGGCATTCTGCCACTGCGCCTGCCGCCGCAGTGGGGCCCAAGCCGTCTCCAGCTCGCGCCCGGCGACCGCATCGACATCGACGCGCCGGCCAGCGCGCTGCGGCCGCGCGCCAAGGTGCCGGTGCGCGTGCTGCGCGCCGATGGCGGACAGCTCGCCTTCGAGGCGATCGCGGCCGTGGAAACGCAGCTGGAGACCACGCTGCTGGCCGCAGGCGGCGTGATGCCGCGCATCCTGCGGCAGGCGCTGGACACGGCCCCGGAGCGTCCGGACGCCGCATGAAACCGGGTTACAGTGGAGCGCATGAAATCGCAGAGCTCCATCGCCGCGCAGATCGTGGGCCTGATCCAGGCCGAGGCCATGCCGCCCGGTTCGCACCTGCCCGCGCAGATGCTGGCCGACCGGCTGCGCGTGTCGCGCTCGCCGGTCAACGAGGCGCTGCGCCAGCTGGCCGACAAGGGCCTGGTGGCGCGCATGCCGAACCGCGGCTATTTCGTGGCGCGGGATGCGCCGGACGCGCGGTCGCTGTCATTGGACAACACGCCGGATCCGGCGCGCGAGGCCTACTTCCGAATCGCCGACGACCTGCTGGGCGGCGCGCTGCCGGAGGCCGTCACCGAATCGCTGCTGCGCCAGCGCTACGGCCTGACGGCCAGCCAGCTGAACGCCGTGCTGGACCGCATCGGCGCCGAAGGCTGGATCGAGCGGCGGCCCGGCTACGGCTGGGAATTCTCGGCCATGATGCGTACGCCCGATGCGCTGCTGCAATCCTACCGGCTGCGGCTGGCGCTGGAGCCGGCGGCGCTGCTGGAACCCGGCTACCGGCTCGACCCCGCCGTGCTGGCGCGCTGCCGCCAGGCCGAAATGCACCTGCTGGACGGCGGCATCGAGACCGACAGCGCGGACCAGCTGCACGATCGCGGCGTGCGCTTTCACGAATCGCTGGTCGAAGCGTCGGGCAACGCCTTCTTCATCGACGCCATCCGCCGCGTGAACCGCGTGCGCCGGCTGCTTTCGTACCGCTCGATGCGCGACCGCAAGCGCTACCGCGAACACTGCGAGCAGCACCTGCGCATCCTCGACCTGCTGGAACGCGAACGCAACCAGGAAGCCTCGGACGCCATGCGCGAGCACCTGTCGAGCACGCTGCGCAACATCGCCCTGATCACCCCCCTCCTGCGTTCGCCCGACGCCGGGCATCCGAACGCGCGCCCCTGATCCGCGGGCATCGACCCGCGCGCCCGCCATGAACCCATCCATCGCCCTGGCCTTCTGCCCCACCGGAAAACTGCGTGCCGCGATCAATCTCGGCAACCCCATCCTCGCCCGCCTGGACGCGGCCAGCGGCCAGCCCGCCGGCGTCTCGGTCGATCTGGCGCGGGCCTATGCCGGCGAACTCGGCGTCGAGCTGGAGCTGGTGGTGGTGGATGCCGCCGGCAAGTCGGTGGACATCGTGACGCAGGCGCAGGCGGACATCGGCTTTTTCGCCGTCGATCCCGTGCGCGGCGCGGGCATCGCCTTCACCGAGCCCTATGTGCTGATCGAGGGCGCCTATCTGGTGCGGCAGGACTCGCCGCTGCGCGCCAACGAAGAAGTGGACCGCGCCGGCCTGCGCGTGGCCGTGGGCAAGGGCAGCGCCTATGACCTGTACCTGACGCGCGAGCTGAAGGCGGCCGAAATCGTGCGCGCGCCGACCTCGCCCGCCGTGGTCGACACCTTCCTGGAACAAAAGCTGGACGTGGCCGCCGGCGTGCGCCAGCAGCTCGAGGCCGACGCGGCCCGCCATGCCGGGCTGCGCCTGCTGCCGGGCCGCTTCATGGTGATCCGCCAGGCCATGGGCTGCCCCAAGGGCTATCCGGCCGAGGCCCAGCGCCACCTGGCTGATTTCGTCGAGCGCATGAAGGCCGGCGGCTTCGTCGCCGACGCGCTCGCGCGCCACGGCATCCAGGGCGCCTCGGTGGCGCCGGCGGCGGTCAGATCGGAATCGGCGGGCGCCTGACCTCGGGCTTCAGGCGCCTGGCCTCCTCGATGTGCCGGGCGGTGTTGCGCACGATGGCCTCCAGCACGCGCCGGCCCTTGTCCGCGTCGGCCACGGTGGCGTCGCCGCTGATGCCCGATTCATGCCCCCGCAGCATTTCCTCGGCGGTGATGCGCACCGAGATCACGTTCTGGTCGAACGGCGGCTGATAGGGCATGGGATTGGTCGGGAAAGATCCGCCCGTCTGATGCGGCTTGCCCGGAGCGGCCTGCGACATGTCCACCAGGTCCGGCCGCCAGTGCAGCATGAACGAGGTCTCGCTGTCGCCGCCATGGCCGTTTTCCCCGGCCTGGCAGATCTTGCCGACTTCCCGGCGCGCGATCAGGCCGGCGTCGACCACGGACACATAGGCGCCAGTGGAAAAGCGCAGCTTGGCGGCGGCGATCTCCATCGGCGGCAGGTTGGCGATGCGGTTGCCGTTGACGAACACGATCTTCCTGAAGCCGTGGTGGATCAGCGATTCGCCGATGTCCACCATCACGCTGATCAGCGTCTCGGGCCGGAATGTCAGCGCGCCGCAATAGGCCAGGTGATGCGGCGACCAGCCCACGTGCTGCGGCGGCGCGACCAGCGTGCCGGTGGCCAGGGCCGCGCCCTCGGCCACGGCGATCGCCCAGCCGGTGTCGACCATGAGCGGCGTGTGGCGGCCGTGCTGCTCGGTGGCGCCGATCGGGACCAGGATCAGGTCGTCGTGCTTGAGATATTCCTGGACCGAAGTCCAGCTACGTTCGTGCAGCCAGGGGCTGGAGGTCAAGAGCATGATGATTCTCGCGGGATAAGGGATGGACTGAGGATAGGCAAGGCGGCGCGGCGTCCCGTCGGACGCCGCCGGCCTCACTGGAGCTTGATGCCGGCATCCTTGATGACCTGCTTCCATTTCACGTTCTCGTTGCGCATCAGCTGCGTGAAGTGCGCGACCGAACCGCCCTGCGGCAGGATGGACAGCTCGGCCAGCCTGGACCGCACCTGCGGATCCGCCAGCGCTTCATTGATGGCCTGGTTGAGCGTGTTGACGACGGCGCCGGGCGTGCCCGCCGGCGCCACGAAGCCCAGCCATTGATCGATCTCGAAGCCCTTGAGGTCGGGGTATTCGGTGACCGCGGGCACGTCGGGAAGGAAGGGAGACCGCGCGGCGCTGGTCACGGCCAGGGCCCTGAGCTTGCCCCCCTTGATGTAGGGCAGCGCCTCGGGCGCCAGCGCCACCATCACCGGCACATGACCGGCCATCACGTCCTGCAGGGCCGGCGCGCCACCCTTGTACTGCACGCTTTCCGCGTCGACCTTGGCGTACTTCTTGTACATCTCCATGGCCAGGTGGCTGGGCGTGCCGGTGCCTGCGGTCGCGTAGCTCACGCGGTTGTTCCTGAGATAGTCGGTCAGCTGCGGCACGCTCTTGACCGGCGTCTGGGGATTGACCACGATGAAGCTCGGCATCTTGACCGCAGTCACGATGGGCGCGAAATCATGCAGCACGTCATAGGGCAGCTGGTACAGCCAGGGATTGACGGCCAGGCCGGCCATGGTCGCCAGCATGATGGTGTAGCCGTCGGCGGTGGACTTGGCCACGTAGGCAGACGCGATCTGCTCGCTGGCGCCGGGCCGGTTCTCGACCAGCACCGGCTGCCCGAACTGCGCGGCCAGCTTCTCGCCCAGCATGCGGGCCACCACGTCGGTCGAGCCGCCCGGGGCATAGGGCACGACGATCTTGAGCGGGCGCTCGGGAAAATCGGCGGCCGCCGCGCCAGGCGCGGCCACGGCCAGGACGGTCCCTCCCAGGATCGCGGCGCGCAACGTCGCGATCCAGCCGCCACAGGGGAATATGCGGTTCCTCATTGCGAACTCCTTGCGGATGGTCGCCGGCCCATCGTTCTCGGGCTTGCCGCCCGGCTACGACTTGTTGATATGGGTACTACCTGTGCAACGGAACAGCTTATGAATGCGCTTGCGCCCGCCCGGGAGGCAACGCCCCTCGCGTGGACAGGGCGCGGCTCAGGACGCCGCCGCCAGAATGGTCTTCAGCTGCGCGAGCAGCCCGGGCCTGGGAGCCGGGAAACGCTCGTCCAGCGCCGCCGTGCCCACCGTGAAACCCGCCGCGCCCGCGTCGCGCACGATCTGGATGCGGGCCGTGGTGTCGATGGAGCCGGCCATGATCACGGGCACGTCGGCCTGCCGACAGACCTCGGCCATCAGCATCGGCACGTCGACGCTGGCGCGATAGGCCAGCAGGTCCAGCCCGTGCACGCCCGGCAGCGCGCCGATGCGGCGGGCGCTGGCGACGATCTCCTCCAGCGTGCCGCCCAGGATGCTGGGATGGCCGTAGACCTCGCCCGGAAACGGGTAGTAGCGGATGCGCGAGCCGGCCAGCAGCGGCAGCACCTCGTCCACGTGCGTGCCGCCCAGCAGGTAATCCACGCCCAGATCCAGCGCCACCCGCACCGACGTCAATTCGCTGTCCAGGTCCTGAGACACCACTTCCAGATAGCTGGACGCGCCCGCCGCCTTGATGCGCTGGTTCAGCCGCGCCAGCTCTTCCACCGGCTGGCCGATGTCCTTGAAGCCAATGTGGCGCACGCCGGCCTCCAGCGCGGTTTCCAGATACTCGGCGGCTCCCGCGACGGTGCGGTCGTTGCGCGTCAGCATGAAGATGAAATCGGGATGGCTCATGGCGTCTGGTCCTTGGAATGGGCGGCGAGGCGGAAGGCGTAGTCGATGGCGGTCTGCAGGCTGGCCGGGTCGGCCTTGCCCTGCCCGGCGATGTCGAACGCCGTGCCGTGGTCGGGACTGGTGCGCACGAAGGGCAGGCCCAGCGTGATGTTGACGCCCTGGTCCAGGCCCAGGTACTTGACCGGAATCAGGCCCTGGTCGTGGTACTGCGCCACCACCACGTCGAAGCGGCCCTGGCGCGCCTGCATGAAGACCGTATCGCCGGGCCAGGGGCCGCTGGCGTCGATGCCCTCGCGCCGCGCGGCCTCGATGGCCGGCAGGATGATGCGGGCTTCCTCGTCGCCGAACAGCCCGCCTTCGCCGGCGTGCGGATTCAGGCCCGCCACCGCCACGCGCGGCGCGGCCACGCCCAGCGCGCGGCCGCCCTGGTGCGCCAGCCGGATGGCCGACATCTGCGCGTCGAAATCGGCGCGCTCGATGGCCTGGCGCAGCGAACAGTGGATGGTCACGAGCACGGTGGCGATGACGTCATTGGCCAGCATCATGGCCACGCGGCCGGCGCCGCCGCGATCCGCCAGGATCTCGGTGTGCCCGGGATAGGGCACGCCGGCGGCGGACAGCGCCTCCTTGTGGATGGGCGCGGTCACCATGCCGGCCACGCGCCCGTCGCGGGCCAGGTCGATGGCGTGGCAGATGGCCTGATAGGCGGCCTTGCCGCTGGCCGGATCGACCCGCCCCAGCGGCGGCGGCACCGCCATCTCGGACGACGGCAGCAGGCGGATGGCGTCCGGCTCGAAGGCCGCGGCGGACACGGCCTCGCCCACGTCGCTCACCACGCGCAGGCGATCGGCGGCGCCCAGCGAATCGAGCGCGCGCGCCATCACGGCGGCATCGCCCACCACCACGCAGCGCCGCGCGTAGTCGGGCTGCAACAGGGTCTTGGCGACGATCTCCGGGCCAATGCCGGAAGGGTCGCCCATGGTCACGGCCATGGGCAGTGCGGAAGCGGACATTGAGGGCTCCAGGAGAAAAGGGACGGTTATTGACCGAGCAGGCGCCAGGCGGCGGCGCGCAGTGTGTCGGGGCCGCCGAAGCCGCCCGCCTTCATCGCGAGCAGCAGCGAGCGGTCGCGGCCGGCCAGGCCGGTGACGCCCAGCGGAAAGCCGGGTTCCAGTTCGGACAGCAGCGTGAAGGCATGTATGCCCTGCGCGTCGAGCAGGGCGGCCATGGTATCGCCGCCGGTGGCGATCAGGGCGTCGAAGCTGTGCGCCATGAGCGCGCGGCGGGCCTGCCTGACCAGCCCGGCCAGCACCCTGGCCGAATCGCCGTCGGGTTGCGCGGGCGCCTGCAGGAACACGACGCAAGCGTCGGCGCGGATCTCGTCGGCGTCCTGGATGCGCTGCGCGCCGGCGGCCTGCAGCGCGGCGCATTGTTCATGACTGACGCGATTGGCGCTGCCCACCACGACCAGCACGCGCGACGCGCGGCGCGACGCCTGCGGCGCGGCGGCGCGCGCGCCGAGCTGGAAGGCGAGCGCCTGCGCCATGCCGGGCGACCCGGCCCACAGACAGGCGTGCAGGGACAGTTGCGCCACGCGGTCGTTCAACGCCTGCTGGCTGCTGGCGTCCAGCACCAGCACGCGCGCTTTGTTGGCGGCGGCGCGCAGTTCGGCCACGCTCGCATCCTCGGGCACCACGATGGCCGGTCCCAGGGCCGGATCGACCAGATCCAGGATGCGCGAGGTACGCGCCGGATGCACGGGGTCCTGGCCATAGGAACTGGCGGCCACCAGCTTGCCGTGCACGTACTGGTTGCCGCCCAGCGTCAGCCTGCCCGCGTCGGGAAAGGCCGGCGCCACCACCAGCAGCTGGCGGCGGCTGGCGCGGAACGCGGCCGACAATTCTTCGCGCACATGGCCGCGCAGCGTCGAGTCCATGGTCTTGTACAAGGTGCCGCAATCGGCCAGCGCCCGCGCGGCGCGCCCCACGACCTGGCCGGCCTCGGCCTCGCCGAGCGCGCGGCTGCCGGTGTCGACCGACAGCACCGGCGCGTCGGAACGCGTCAGGCCGCCCCGGCTGATATGCGCCACGCCGGCCCATTCCATGAAAGGGCCGGCGCCGTCGGCGGCGCTGGTCAGGTCGTCGGCGATGATGCCGACCTGTTTCGCGGGGTCTTTCTGCGTATTCATATTGGTGATTAAAATGCAGATCACCAGGCAGAAAAATCCATACTTTCTGACTTTTTATGGTGATAGAACCTCACCGATGAAAACGACCCGACGCCCTTCCCTGAACGATATGCGCGCCTTCGAGGCCGTCGCCCGGCTGGGGTCCATGCGCGCGGCGGCCGATGCGCTGGCGCTCACCCACGGCGCGGTCAGCCGGCGCGTGGCCAAGCTGAGCGACGACCTGGGCCTGGAGCTGTTCGAACCCGCCGGCCGGGGCCTGCGCCTGACGGCCGAAGGTCAGGCCCTGGCCTCGGCCATGGGCCGGGCGCTGGCCCTCATCAACGACACCATTGATTCACTGCGCGACCGCGACGCCAAGCGTCCGGTGGTGCTGTCCTGTGAACGCTCGGTGGCCATGCGCTGGCTGATCCCTCGGCTATCCGCCTTCCAGGACCGCCACCCGGAGATCGAGCTGCATCTGTCGGTCGGCGGCGGGCCGCTGGATTTCTCGCGCGACCAAGTGTCGCTGGCGCTGCGCCGGCTGGACTTCCCCGTGAACCCCGACTGGCGCGTCACGCCGCTGATGCGCGAAAGCATGGGACCGGTCATGACGCCTGCCCTGCTGCCCGGCTTCGAGGCCGGCGACTATGTGGCGCTGGCCTCGCGCACGCGCCCGGCGGCCTGGGACGACTGGCTGGGCCGGCAGCCCGGCCGCGCCGCGCCGCGCGCCACGCGCTACCTGGACCACCATTTCCTGATCGTCGAAGCCGCCGCCGCCGGCCTGGGCGTGGCGCTCTGTCCGCGCATCCTGGCGCTGGACGACCTGCGCAGCGGCCGGTTGGCCGCGCCGCTGGGCTTCACGCCCGACGGCTCGGAGTATGGCCTGATCGAGCCCAAGACCGTGCCGCCCGGCGCGGCGCCGGCCCTGACGGCGCTGAAGGACTGGCTGACCGGCGCTGCGCGCGAAGCCGACGCCTGAAGACAGCGTGGCCAGGCTGGCGGCTCGCGGTTGACGCGCGCCGCCAGCCTGCATAGGCTGCGCATTCCCTCCACCCGCACAAGGCATGGCGCATTCCATGGTCACCTGCTATCTCCGCTACGTCATCGACCCGTCCAAGCTGGCCGAATTCGAACATTACGGGAAACTCTGGATCCCGCTGGTCGAGAAATTCGGCGGCCGCCACCACGGCTACTTCCTGCCCTCCGAAGGCGCCAACAACATCGCGCTGGCGCTGTTCACCTTCCCCAGCCTGGCCGCCTATGAAACGTACCGGAATCAGTCCAAGGACGATCCGGCATGCGCGGCGGCGTTCAAGTATGCCGAAGACACACGCTGCATCCTGAGCTACGAGCGCAGCTTCTTCCGGCCGGTGTTCGGCTGATCACGGACGGGGCCGGCGCGCGCCGGCCCCACGTCCGCGTCGCGCTCAGGACAGCTCGCGTCCCTTGGTCTCGGGCAGCAGCAGCGCGGTCAGGATCACCATCACATAGGCCCCGGTGGCGAAGGCGCCGATGGCCCAGGCCAACCCATGCGTCTGGCTCAGGAAGCCCACCAGACTCGGGAACAGCGCACCGATGCCGCGCCCGAAGTTGTAGGCGAAGCCCTGCCCCGTGGCGCGCACCGAGGACGGGAACAGCTCGGTCAGGTAGGCGCCGATGCCGCTGAAGATGCCCGAGGCGGCGAAGCCCAGCGGAAAGCCCAGCACCAGCATCTGTTCATTGCTCAGCGGCACCTGCGTGTACAGGTAGACGCTGGCGGCCGACAGCACCGAGAAGATCAGCAGGTTGGCGCGCCGGCCCAGGCGGTCGGCCAGATAGGCGCCGACGATATAGCCGCAGAACGAGCCCAGGATGATGACCAGCAGGTAGCCGCCCGTGTTCAGCACGGACAGGTTGCGCTCGGTCTTCAGGAAGGTCGGCAGCCAGGTCGTGATCGCGTAGTAGCCGCCCTGCACCGCCGTGCACAGCAAGGAGGTCACCACCGTGGTCTTGAGCAGCGCCGGCGAGAAGATCGCCCAGAAGGACGTGCGCTGCGCCGCGTCCTTCTGCCTGGCGAGGTTGCGCTGGAACACCTCGGGCTCGGGCACGTGCTTGCGGATGTACAGCACCAGGAAGGCCGGCAGCACGCCGATCCAGAACAGGCTGCGCCAGGCCCACTCAGGCGGCAGCAGCGAGAAGGCCAGCGTGTACAGGATCGCCGCCGCGCCCCAGCCCACCGCCCAGCCGCTCTGCACCGTGCCCACGGCCTTGCCGCGATGCTGGGCGCGGACGATCTCGCCCATCAGCACCGAGCCGACGGCCCACTCGCCGCCGAAGCCCAGGCCTTGCAGCGCGCGCAGCACGAACAGCTGTTCGAAGTTCTGCGCGAAGCCGATGGCCACCGTGCAGACCGAGAACCACAGGATGGTGTATTGCAGCACGCGCACGCGGCCGTAGCGGTCGGCCAGGATGCCCGCGAGCCAGCCGCCCAGCGCCGAGAACAGCAGCGTGACGGTGCCCAGCATGCCGGCCTGCCCCTTGTCGATGCCCCACAAATTGATGAGCGTGGAGATCACGAAAGTGAAGACCATGAAGTCGAGCGCGTCGACGGCCCAGCCGCCGAAGGCGCCGACGAACGTGCGACGCTCGGTGACGCTGAGCTCTTTGTACCATTGCATGCGTATGCCTCTTTGATGTTGCAAGGGGAAAATGCGCGCGCGGATGCCGCCGCGGCGCGGATGAATAAGCGATGCGGGCTTGTCTGGCGCCCGCGCGGCCAGGGCGCTCAGACTGCCGGGAAGCCGTACAGCCGCTGCGGGTTGTCCACCAGGATGCGCTTGCGCACCTCCGGATCCGGCGCCCAGTCCGCCAGCTGGTTGCGCAGCCGGCCGGTGTCGACCATGCGCGTGATGTGTACATGTGGCCAGTCGCTGCCCCACACCAGCCGCTCGGGCGCGGCCTCGATCAGCGCCCGCGCCCAGGGCGTGACGTCGTCATGGCTGTCGTGGCGCTCGCTGATGCGATAGGCGCCGGACAGCTTGGCCCACCAGCCGTGTTCGCGCAGCAGATGGCGCATGGCCTGAAAGCCCGCGCTGTCCGTGCGCTGCGCCACCGGCATGTGGCCCATGTGATCGATCACCCCCGGCACCGGCAGCTTGCGCATGCGCGGCATCAGCTCGGGCAGCTGGCGCGCATCCATCAGGAACTGCATGTGCCAGCCCAGGCCGGCGATGCGCCGCGCCAAAGTCTCCATCGCGTCGAAACCGATGCCGCCGCCGAACAGCACGTTGATGCGCAGACCGCGCACGCCGGCGGCGTGCATGGCCTCCAGTTCGGCGTCTGTCACCGCGGGCGCCACCACGCCGATACCGCGCAGCCGGTCCGGATGACGGCGCAGCACTTCCAGCATGTAGCGGTTGTCGGTGCCGTAGACGCTGATCTGCACCAGCACGCCGCGCGCCATGCCCTGCGCGTCCAGCATGGACAGATAGGACTGCTCGGTCGCGGGATGCGGCGTGTAGCTGCGCCCGGCCACCATCGGATAGGCCGGCGCGTCGGCCGCCACGACGTGCGCGTGCGTATCGCAGGCGCCCGGCGGAATCTCGAAGCTGGCTGCTTCGACCCGTTCCTGGGGCGGCAGGCAAAAGGGAACGTCCTGACCGGGACGCGTCGGACTGCTGCGCATGCTTTTCCTTCCTGAAGCTGACATACGGACGCCGGCGGATCGCGGCTGCGGGCCGGCGCAACGGGCGCAATACTAGGTCCAATCGCGCACGAATGACTCGGTGAAAACCCTCGTCAAAAAGTGAACGAAATCAGACATCTAGAAGAGTTACGCCCTCCCCTCGCGCGCAATATTTCCGCTCATGAAGCTGCAACCTGCGGCCTGAACAATCCCCGCGTGACAAGGCGAGGCCGCGTCGCCCGACGCGCGGCATGGAGGACGATCCGATGGACTATCTGGTGGCGTTCTGGAACCTGGAAAACCTGTTCGCGCCCGAGGGCTACCCCGAGCGCGAACCCTGGCTGGCCGACAGGCTGCGCAACGACCTGCGAGGCTGGACCCCGGAGCTGTTCGAGCGCAAGGTGGCGCAGCTGGCGTCCATCATCGCGCGAATGGGCGACGGCCAGGGCCCCGACCTGCTCGGCGTCTGCGAGGTCGAGAACCGTCATGCCCTGCAGGCCCTGGCCGAGCGGCTCAACGCGCTGCTGCCGGAGCGCGCCTACGACATCATTCACGTGGACGCCGAACGCGAGCAACGCGGCATCGACACCGCCTTCATCACGGACGGCAAGCGGCTCAAGCCCAGGCGCAAGGAACTGTTCTCGCACTGGGTCATGCGCCGCACCGGCACGCGCGACATCACGCAATGCACCTTCGTCACCGCCGCCGGCAACGAACTGATCGCGCTGGCCAACCACTGGCCGTCGCGCTCGGCGCCGGCCGGACGCGGGCCGCAGTACTCGGCGGGCTTTCGCGCCACGGCGGGCGAAACGCTGGGCTACTGGCACGAGCGCATCCGCGAGGTGAAAGGGCCCGACGCGGCCGTCCTGGCCATGGGCGATTTCAACGACGATCCGTTCGACGCCTCGCTCACGATCCATGCCGGCGCCACGCGCGAGCAGGGCGACGTGGCGCGCGCGCAGAGCGCCCGGTTCTACAACCTGAGCTGGCGCTACCTGACGCAGGCCGCGGTCGACCATCGTGGCAAGGCGCGCGATCTGGACGGCACGCTGTATTTCAGCGGCGACGGCAATGTGTTCGACCAGATCCTGGTCGCGCGAGGTCTGCTGGCCGGATCCGGCGCGCTGCGCGCGCGGGTGGAAAGCGCGCGCATCGAAGCCTATCCGGAGATGGTGGACCATCGAGTCGGCGAAGGGCCGATCCGCTTCGGCCTGCCCAAGGGCGACGCCGCGCGCAACGTGAATGTGGATGGCTACAGCGACCACTTCCCGGTATCCGTGCGCATCGACGAAGCGGACTGAGCCGACGGCGGAGCGAGCCCGGGGCGCCGCCGGGATCACGGCCATGGCCTGTGCGCTCCCCGGCTCCGGGCGCGAAAACAACAATCGTTGCATTCGCGGCAAAGAGTTCAATTTTCCGACTTCGAATTACGATATATTTCAACGCATAACGACGCACCATCCGGCGACCGCCCCCAGCTTCATGGCCTGGACCGGACCACAACAAGAGCTGTTGCCCGACGCTGCGCGACAAGCAGGGCGGGCGCCACCGGGAGAGGGACATCATGCGTTCGCGTTTCGTCGTGGCCGCGGCATTGTGCTTTGCCGCCCTTTTCACCTCCGCGCAAGCCGCGCCAGCAGCGCAGGGCAAGAACCCGCTGAGCCTGGCCTACAACATCAAGCCCTGGACCGGCGACCTGGACGGCATGAAGAAGCGGCAGCAGGTCCGCGTGCTGGTGCCGTACAACAAGACGCTCTACTTCCTGGACAAGGGCGGCACGCAGCGCGGCCTCATCGTCGACATGATGACGGAGTTCGAGAAGCGCCTGAACGCCGGCGTCAAGGCGCACTACGCGCGGATCCATGTGGTCTTCCTGCCCACGCCCCGCGACCGGCTGATCCCGGACCTGCTGGCCGGCAAGGGCGACCTCGTCGCCGCCAACCTGACCATCACGGACGAACGCCGCGCGCAGGTGGACTTTTCCCATCCGCTGGCATCCGGCGTGCGCGAGCTCATCGTCACCTCGGCGGGCGCCCCGCCGCTCGCGTCGCTGGACGACCTGGCCGGCAGGGAAGTGCTCGTCAACCCGACCAGCAGCTATTACAGCAGCCTCAAGACGCTCAGCGCCGCGCTGCAGGCGCGCGGCAAGCGTCCCATCGTGATCCGCGACGCGCCCGGCGTCTTCGAAACCGATGACATCCTGGAGATGGTCAATGCGGATCTGGTGAAGATCACCGTCGCCGACCGCTATCTGGCCAATTTCTGGAAGCAGATCTTTCCCGGCATCGTCGTGCGCGAGGACCTTACCGTGGACGCCGGCAATGACATCGCGTTCGCCTTCCGCAAGGACTCGCCGCAGCTCGCCGCCGCGCTCAATCCCTTCATGGACGCGCATCGCGGCGACACCACCTTCGGCAAGCAGCAGTTCAAGAAGTACCTGATGTCGACCAAATGGGTGAAGCACGCGGCCGATCCGGAGGACCTGGAACGCTTCCATCGCCTGACCACGCATTTCCAGCGCTATGGCCAGGAGTACAACATCGACTGGCTGCTCATGGTGGCCCAGGGATACCAGGAATCCCGGCTGAACCAGAACGCCAAGAGCGCGGTCGGCGCGATCGGCGTGATGCAGATCATGCCCGCCACCGGCAAGGAGCTTCAGGTCGGCAGCATCCACGTCGAGCAGAACAATATCCGCGGCGGCATCAAGTATGTACGGCAGACGATCGACCGCTACTACGCCAACGAACCCATGACCGAGCTGAACAAGGGCCTGTTCGCCTTCGCCGCCTATAACGCCGGTCCCGGCCGCGTGAACAAGCTGCGCAAGGAAGCCGCCAAGCTGGGGCTGGATCCCAACGTCTGGTTCAACAACGTCGAGCGCGTGGCGTCGCAACGCATCGGCCGTGAGACGGTCCAGTACGTCAGCAATATCTACAAGTACTACATCGCCTATTCGCTGATCCGCGCGCAAGGCGAAGCCAATGACGCCGAAGGCGCGGCCAGCGGCGGGGTGGCGACCCGCTGACGCCGGCCGCACCGCGCGCGCTCCGCGTCCCCCCCGGACGCGCGGCGCGCGCCGCCTTCTTCCCGTCTCTGCTATGGTCTGTCCTTCGCCGCCACGCCGTCCAGGACGCCATGCCCGCAACGCCCCCGCCAGACCTGCGCTTTCGCATCGCCGCCAAATCCGATTGCGACGTGATCCTGCGCGCGCTCCAGGAACTGGCGGCGTCGCTGGGCGTGCCCGAACGCCTGCGCAGCACGCGCGCGGGCCTGGAGCGCCACGGTTTCGGTGAGCGGCCGGAATTCGAAGTGATGCTGGCCGAGGACGACGGCGGCTTCGCCGGCATGTGCCTGTACTTCCCCTTCTTCTCGACCTGGGTGGGCGAGCCCGGCATCTACGTGCAGGATCTTTATGTAGCCGCTGCCCGGCGCGGCGCGGGCATCGGCGAACGGCTGCTGCGCGAGGTCGCCCGGCGCGGGCAAGCCAATGGCTACACTCATCTCCGGCTGACCGTGGACGACGGCAATGCGGGCGGCGCCAAGTTCTACCAACGGCTGGGTTTCGAGAGATCCCCGGACGAGTATGTGCACAAGCTCGCCGGCGACGGCTTCCTGCGCTTCTGCCATCCCGACGCCGCCCCCGGCTGAGTCCCGCTTGATGGCGGCCGCAAGGCGCGCAGTCCGCATCGAATTCCACGGGCCTTGCGCACATGACGAACAACACACAGACCCAAGGAGCACGCTTGAACCCCGACGCCCTGAACGCCGCGATCCTCGCGCTGGACGCGCCCACGGCCCTGTGCATCGCCGGCGCCGGCGCGCCGCGTCCCTGGGGCATTGCCGCCGGCCTGGCCGACGTCGCCGCCGGCCGCGCGCTGACCGTGGACACGCCGTTCCGCACCGCCAGCAACACCAAGACCATGACCGCCGCCATCGCGCTGCGCCTGAAGGAGCGCGGCCGGCTGAACCTGGACGCGCCCATCGCCGGTCTGCTCTCGCCCGCGCACGTGGATCTGCTGCGATCGGCCGGCCACGCCTGCGACGCGATCACACCGCGTCAGCTCATGCAGCACAGCGCCGGGCTGTCCGACCATGCCGACGATGCCTATGTCCGCGACGTGCTGGCCGACCCGGCGCACGCGTGGACGCGCGGCGAGCAGCTGCGCCGCTACACGTCCCAACCCCGCCCCATCGGTCCGCCAGGCGCGAAGTTCCAGTATTCCGACACCGGCTACGTGCTGCTGGGCGAGATCATCGAACGAGCCGCCGGCGACTCGCTGGCCGCCGTCGCGCGCCGCGAACTGGGCTTCGACCGGCTGGGCCTGGCCACGACCTGGTGGGAAATCGCAGAGCCCGCGCCGGCGGGCGCCGCGCCGCGCGCGCGCCAGTTCCTGGGCAAGCGGGACGTGACCGACGTCAGCGCCACGATGGATCTCTATGGCGGCGGCGGACTGGTCATGTCGGCGCGCGATCTGGCGCGCTGGACCGCCGATCTGTTCGAAGGCCGCGTCTACGAACGCCCCGCCACGCTGGCCGAGATGCTGGCGCCCGGCGCCCACGAGGGCGCCGATGGCTACCGCCTGGGCCTGTTCGCCAAGCGCATCGGCGGCGCCGAGGTGTATTTCCACCTGGGCTACTGGGGCACGGCGGCCTACTACTGCCCGGCGCTGCGGCTGGCGATGGCGGGCTTCACCGCGAGACGCGAGACACGGACGGGAATGCTGGCCGTGATGGAAAGCGCGCTGGAAACCGCGCTGCTCGATCCCGATCCCTTCCTCAATACGCCGGCACCGCTCGCCTGATCTTCTCCAGCGAGTCCTCCAGCACCGCCATGTCCACCGAGCCCAGCGCCAGCCGGATCGCGTGCGGCACCTGGGACGTGGTGGCGAACGGCTCGGCGGTGGTGACCGCCACCTGCTGGCGCTGCAGCGACATGGCGATCTGGTCGGCGCGCGCCTCTTCCGCCAGCGGGATCCACAGGAAGTACGACGAGGGATGCGCGACCACCGGCAGGTCCGCCAGCACACGGCGCGCCAGCGCCTGGCGCACCCGCGCGTCCTCGCGCTTGGCCTGCTCCAGCGCCGCCACCGTGCCGTCCTCCATCCACATGCAGGCGATGGCGGACATGACGGCGGGCGTGTTCCAGGTGGAACTGCGGATCACCCGCTCCATGGCCGGCAGCCAGGCATCGGGCGCCGCGATGAAACCGACCCGCAGGCCGGCCGCCACGCTCTTGGACAGGCCGGACACATAGACCGTGCGCTCCGGCGCCAGGGCCGCCAGCGGCGCCGGCTGCGGATGCACCAGATAGCCGTAGACCTGATCCTCGATCACGATCAGGTCGTGGCGACGCGCGATGTCCACCAGCCGCCGCCGGCCCGCCAGATCCAGCACCCAGCCCAGCGGATTGTGCAGCGTCGGCATGCAATAGATGGCGCGCACGCGGCGCGCGCGGCACAGGCGTTCCAGCGCGTCCAGGTCCGGTCCCCCGGCGCTGACCGGGACCGGCGCCAGCTCCAGGCGCTGCGCCTCGGCCACGCCCTTGAAGCCGTAGTAGGTCAGCGCATCCACCGCCACCACGTCGCCCGGCCGCAGCAGGGCGGTCGCGGCGACGGCCAGCCCATGCTGGGCGCCACAGACGATCAGCACGCGCTCGGCTGGCGCCCGCAGTCCGTGCGTGGCCAGATGGCGCGCCGCGACGGCGCGTTCATGGGGCCGGCCGCCATGCGGCTGATAGCGCAGCAGCGCGTCCAGGTCGCCGGACTGCGCCAGCTGGCGCAAGGCGGCGCGCAGTTGCTCGGCCTGGCCCGGCAGCGACGGGTAGTTGAAGCTCAAGTCGGCCATGCTGGCGGCGGCAGTCTGCGTGTCCGTGCCCAGGAAGGCCGGCCATTCCGGTTCGCGCACGAAGGTGCCGCGGCCGGTCTCGCCGCTGACCAGGCCCATGGATTCCAGTTCCGCGTACACACGCGAGGCCGTGACCAGGGCCAGCCCCTGGCTGGCGGCGAGCTGCCGGTGGGTGGGCAGGCGCGTGCCCGGGGCCAGGCGCCCTTCGCGGATATCGGCGGCGTAGGCGTCAACCAGCTGCTTGTAGCGAGCCTGTGGCATGGGCAGATGTATCCATGACAATTGTTTGATTGTACTGATCCAGAAGCATAGCATTGCCTCGGCAGGGTCCGCGTTCCCCCGAACGGCTCCCCTGCCGGCAGCGGCAGCCGTCCTGACGGCTTGCCGCCGCCTTTTTCCAGCAACGCCATTTTGCGCAGGCAATCATGCAACAGACAGCTATCTTGCGGAACAAGCCGGACGACCGGACCGCGAGCGGATGGATCAACGGTTTTCTCGGCGTGCTGATCTTCAGCGGCTCGCTGCCCTCCACGCGGGTCGCGGTCCTGGAGTTCGACGCCCTCTTCCTGACGGTGGCGCGCGCCACCATCGCCGGCCTGCTGGCCGTCGCCGTGCTGTTCCTGTTCCGGCAGAAGCGGCCGGCGAGGCAGGACATCATCCCGCTCATCATCGTCTCGCTCGGCGTGGTGGTCGGCTTTCCGTTGCTGACGGCGCTGGCCCTGCGCCACGTGACCTCGGCGCACTCAATCGTCTTCGTCGGCCTGTTGCCGCTGGCCACCGCCATCTTCGGCGTGATCCGAGGCGGCGAGCGGCCGCGCCCGGCGTTCTGGCTGTTCTCGATCCTGGGCAGCCTCTTCGTGGTCGGCTTCGCGCTGACCCAGGGCGTCAGCGCCTCGGTCGAGGGTGACCTGCTGATGCTGGCGTCCATCGTCGTCTGCGGGCTGGGCTATGCCGAAGGCGGCCGGCTGTCCCGCACGCTGGGCGGCTGGCAGGTGATCTCCTGGGCGCTGGTGCTGTCCTTGCCGGTGATGGCGGCGATGAGCTGGGCGCTGGCGCCGGCGTCCTTCGCCAACATCAGCGCGCCGGCCTGGATCAGCCTGGGCTATGTGGCGCTCTTCAGCATGTTCATCGGCTTCGTGTTCTGGTACCGGGGCCTGGCCCAGGGCGGCATCGCCGCCGTCGGCCAGCTGCAGCTGCTGCAGCCCTTCTTCGGGCTGGCGCTGGCGGCGGGCCTGCTGCACGAGCACGTCAGCGTGGCCATGCTGGGCGTCACGGTGGGCGTGATCCTGTGCGTGGCCGGCGCCAAGAAGTTCGCCAGGTAAGACCGCGGGCGGACGCGCCGGCCCGGCAGCCGGATGCGCTCCGCCCGCCCCGGTTCAGGGCAGCCCGTGCGCGATCTCCAGCACGCCGTTGATCACGAACTGCACGCCCATGCAGACCAGCAGGAAACCCATCACGCGCGAGATCGCTTCCACGCCCTCGTGGCCGATCAGCGCCACGATCTTGTCGGCCGAGGTCAGGCAGATCCAGAAGATCAGGCCCAGCAGCGCGAACACCACGATCGGCACCACCGCCAGCACCCAGGCCGGCACATGCGCCAGTTCATCGGAGTTCATCGACGAGGCCGCGCTGATGATCATGGCGATGGTGCCCGGCCCCGCCGTGCCCGGCATGGCCAGCGGCACGAAGGCGATGTTGGGGGCGGCGCCGCGCCGGGCCGCCGCGTCCGTCTGCTCGACCTCGGGCGCGTCCTCGGGCTGCGCCTTGGGGAACAGCATGCTGAAGCCCAGCACCATGACGATCAAGCCGCCCGCGATGCGCAGCCCGGGTATCGAGATGCCGAAGGTGCTCATGATCCAGGCCCCGGCGTAGTAGGTCACCAGCATGATGCCCACCACATAGCACGCCGCCTGGCGGATCTGCCGCGCGCGCTCCTTGTACGGAATATGCTGCCCCAGCGACAGCAGCATGGTCATGGAAGTCAGGGGATTGGCCAGGGGCAGCAGGATCACCAGGCCCAGGCCGGTGAGCTTGCCGAGCAGGAACAGGTCGTTGAGCATGGACGGAACCGGAAGACGGGAATCGGAAAAGCCGCGCGGCCATGCGCGGCGCCAGTCCCTATTGTGGCCCAAACCCGACATTGCTTTTCCGCTTGACCCTCACGTAACGTAACGCTCCAGAGTTCGGTCTGCGCCACTCACGGAGGGAAACGATGCAGCTGAAAGTAGGTGAACTGGCCAAGCGCAGCGGACTGACGGTCCGCGCGCTGCACCACTATCACGCGATCGGTCTGCTCAGTCCCTCGGCGCGCGCCGAGAACGGCTACCGGCTGTACGGCCGCGACGACATCGCCCGGCTCCACCAGATCCAGGCGCTGCGCCGCTTCGGACTGTCGCTGGCCGAGATCGGCGCCTTCCTGGACCAGCCCGGCGTCCCGCTGGCCGGCATCGTGGCGCGGCAGATCGCCGCCCTTGACCGGCAGATCGAGCAGGCCGCGCAACTGCGCGCGAGACTGGCGCAATTGCACGGCCAGCTGCTCGGCGGCGCGGAACCGGAGCTGGCCGATTGGCTCAACACTCTGGAACTGATGACCATGTACGACAAGTACTTCTCGCAAGACGAACTCGACCGCCTGCCCATGTACCGCAGCAGCCAGAGCGGCTCGCCGGACGCCGACTGGCTGGCGCTGATCGCCGAGGTGCGCGCGCAGATGGACGCCGGCGTCGCGCCCGAGGCGCGGCGACCGCGCGAGCTGGCGACGCGCTGGATGACGCTGCTGGTCCGCGACACCGGCGGCGATCCGCGCCTGCTGGTCAAGCTGAACGCCATGTACGAACGCGAACCGTCGATGCAGGAACATGTCGGCATCTCGCCGGCCATGCGCGACTACGTGCTGCGCGCCTTCTCGGAAAGCAAGCTGCTGATCTATGAGAAGTACCTGACGCCCGAAGAGATCCGCCATCTGCGCGCGCACTACGACGACCGCGCCGCCGAGTGGCCGCAACTCATGGCCGACGCGCGCGACGCCATCGACGCTGGCCACGCGCCGGGCTCTCCCGCCGGCCTGGCCCTGGCCCGCCGCTGGATGACGCTGTTCAGCAGCTACGCCGGCAAGGACCCCGCCACCCACGCCAAGTTCCGGCAGGCCACGATGAGCGAGCCCGAACTCACCGCCGGCACCTGGGCCAGCGATGAGCTGCTCGGTTTCATGCGCCAGTCGATGACCACGCTCGCGCAGGCGCGCTGAATGCCGTCCCGCCGCCCGGGCGGCGGGACGCTCAGTCCGCTTGACCTCGCCCCAGGGGCAAGCCCCACACTCTCGCCCATGACCAACACCCATCTGCTCGCGGGCCGTTTCGGCGCCCTGACCCAGCTGTCGCCGAAGGCATTGCGGCTCTACGCGGATCAGGGTCTGCTGGTGCCCGATCGCATCGACCCGGCCACGGGCTATCGCTATTACGCGATCAGCCAGGCCGCCACGGCCCGGCTGATCGCCCGGCTACGCCGGTTGGGCCTGCCGATGGCCCGCATCGCGCGCCTGCTGGCGCTGGACGAGATGACGCGCGCGGCCGAGCTGCGCGCCTGGCTGGAGGCGCAGGCGGACCGGCTGGCCGAACAGAGTGAGCTGGTGGACGCCATCGTCCGCCGGTCCGCCGACAGCGATGCCGGACTGGCTGGCGCCGTGCGCGTGCGCGACGTGCCCGCTGCCAAGCTGGCGTACCTGCAAACCCATGTCGATATCGACGGCCTGGAACCCTTCGCCGAACACGCCGACGCGACGCTGCGCGACGCCCTGGCCCAAGCCGGCCTGGCCGCCGAAGGCCCGCTGATGCTGCATTTCCACGAAGCCGTGGGCCATGATGGCGCCGGCCGGATCGAAGCCGCCATCGCCTATGCCGGCCACCTGGAACCCTCGGGCGAATTGAGCCTGCGGCTGCGACCCGTCGGACGCGAAGCCTATCTGCCCGCGCCGGCCGCGCTGCAAACCTATCCACAGGTGCTGCGCCTATACGACGCGATCGAGCGCTGGCTGGAAGGCCAGGCCGGCTCGTGCTGCGCCGGCAGTCCCTACGAAATCCACCCGGGCACCGGCGGCGCCCGCTTCGATGTCGCCTACCCCATCGCACCCTGAGGCTCCATGCGGCACCTGCCCTACATCGGCTCCGGCCCTTACTGCTATGCCAACAGCTTCGCCATGATGTTCGGCGAACACGCCCCGTCCACCGCCGTCATCGAATTCGCCACGGGCAGTCCGTTCGGCATGCAGATGCTCGGGGGCGCGCTGCCGCTGTTCGATCCCCATGGCTGGAATCCGGACGCTGGTTTCGACGGCGCGCTGGCGGCGCTGGGTTGGCGTTCGGACCGCAGTTGCGGCGGCAGCGCGGGCGAGGCGCAGGAACGACTGCACGACGCGCTGGCGCATGGTCCTGCCTGGATCGGTCCGGTCGAGATGGGATACTTCAGGCATCAGCCTGGCATGACGGGGCCGATCCAGGCCGATCACTATGTCGTCGCGCTGGCGATCGAGGACGGCTGCGTGCTGATGCACGACCCGCAAGGCTTCCCCTATGCCACGTTGCCGCTGGCCGACTTCATGGCCGCCTGGGCGGCGGATACCGTGGACTACGGCGCGCCCTACACCTTGCGCACGGGCTTCACGCGCGTCTCGGCGGTCTCGGAGACCGAGGCCATCCGCGCCGCGCTGCCGGCCGCCGCGCGCTGGCTCGCCATGGATCCGCAACGTCCCGTTCCCGCCGGCACGCTGGGCAACGCCGACGCCGCCGAAGCGCTGGCGGACAGGCTGCTCGACGGCTGCGACGACGCGCTCCGGATGCATCTGATCCATTTCGCGGTCCGCGTCGGCGCGCGTCGCGCCAGCGACGCGGCGGCCTGCCTGGCCCGCGCCGGCTGCCCGCAGGCCGCCGCCGTGGCCGCCGAGCAGGCGCGATACATCGGCGCCCTGCAACATCCGCTGGTGACGCGGCGCGATGCCAGCGCGGCCCGGTGCCTGCGCCGGCTGGCGCCGACCTACTCGCGACTGCTCGCGGCCCTGCGCGCGGAGTCCTGAGGCAATCCGCCGGGGACGGGCGCGGGACTGACACGATACGGCCCGGCGCTGTAGCATGGGCGCCTGCTTCAACTCCCAAGGATCAGGCATGGATTCCCTTCAATGGATCACATCCGGGCACGCCCGGCTGGCGGCCAGCGTCTCGGGCCAGGGCACCCCCATCGTGTTCCTGCACGCCGGCGTGTGCGACCGCCGCATGTGGCATGCCGTCGCGCCCCGTTACGCCGCGCGCGGCCGGACCATCGCCTACGACCGGCGCGGCTATGGACTGACCCGCGCCGATCCCGAAGACCATGCCCAGGTCGCGGACCTGCTGGCGGTGCTGGACGCGCTGACGGACGGCGAACCGGCGATCCTGGTGGGCGCATCGGCGGGCGGCCGCGTCGCGCTGGACATGGCGCTGCTGCATCCGGCGCGCGTGCGCGCCCTGGTGCTGGTCGCGCCGAACATCGCGGGCGCGCCCGCGCCCGTCTATGACCCGCCGGTGCAAGCGCAGATGGACGAGCTGCGCCAGGCAGAGGCCGCCGGCGATATGGAACGCGTCAACCGCTGCAAGGCGCGCCAGCTGCTGGACGGCGTGCTCGCCGCCGAGGGCCGCGTGACGGGCGAAACACGGACCTTGTTCCTGGACATGAACGGCATCGCGCTGCGCGCGTCCCCTGGCGGACAGGCGCTGGAGCCCGCGCCCGCCTATCCGCGCCTGGCGGACGTCGCCGCGCCGACGCTGGTGGCCTGGGGCGACCTGGATTTTCCGCATGTGCAGGAACGCTCGCGCCATGCGGCGCGGACGATCCCCGGCGCCGAAGCGCGCGAATTCGTCGGCGCCGGCCATCTGCCCAGCCTGGAAGACCCGGCCGGCTTTGCCGCGCTGCTCGACGACTTCATCCTGCGCCGCGCCGCCGAGGGCTGACGTCGGGCAAACGCGCTACGCCTGCCCGTCCCCGCCGGCCAGCCCTTCTGCGCCAGCTGGCGCAGCGTCGTCGGCCAGCAGGGCCCAACGCTCGTGGTCGCGCCACTGCCCGTCAATCCGCAGATAGCGCGGCGAAAACCCTTCCTTGCGGAATCCGGCGCGCCGCAGCAGCGCGAGGGATGCCGTATTGGCGGGCTGCACGTTCGCTTCCAGGCGATGCAGCCCGAGTTCGCCGAACGCCAGCTCGACCGTGGCGCGCAGGGCCTCGCCCATCATGCCGCTGCCACGGAATTCGGACATGCCGTAATAGCCGAGATAGGCGCTGAGAAAAGCGCCGGCGACGATCTCGTTGATGTTGACCACGCCGACCAGGCGGCCCGACGCGCGTTCGCGCGCGAGCAGGCCCACGTTCGGTCCGGTGAGCGTGCGCGCGAACCAGGCGTCGAAACCCGCCTGGTCCGTCAATGACGCGACCCAGGGCCGATGGTAGTGCTGGTTGGCCTGATTCGCGGCGATCAGGTCGGCGGCGTCGCCGCTACGGACGCGACGCAGTTCTATCCTGCTCATGGCATGCTCCGGGCGAGCCCGGTGCCCGCGCCAATGGGCTGGCATTATGCCTCAAGGCCAGGCTCCGTCTGAACGCTGCAAACAAGGCGAATTCGCGGGCGCCGGGCGTCAAGGCTTTACCGTGCGTAACCGCGGCTGGACCTGTCACGGCAAGACCGCTATAACTGACGCAGCCCCGCCCGCGCCGCGACGCGCGGACGCGGATTCCGTCTCCTTTACCCCATCCAGAACCCTCCACGACATGGCCTCTTCCGCCACCCCCACTCCCCGCGTCAGCCCGGGCAATCCGGGCGACATCTCCACCTTCGCGATCAACTTCGAAAAAGGCGAGGAAAGCTGGGACGAGCAGATCGACCTGACCGAGCTGCTGCTCGCCGCCCTGCAGGAACGCGACATCCCCGCCACGCGCGACGAGGCCTGGCTGCGCACCGGCGACGGCTTCTGGCTGCTGCCGCAACTGGTGAGCGCGCAGCTGTCCGAGGACGGCAACATGCGGACGTCCACCACCATCCAGGCCTGGCACCCCGAGTTGGCGCCGGAAGGCGTGTTCGAATACCAGCACTCGATCAGCAACGAAGACGCCGTCAGCGCGTTCCGCCGGGGCTTCTCGCAATGGGCCGCGACGGACGCGGTGGCGCTGCGCGACAGCGCCAGCGACGAGCCCGACTGTCCCTGCATGATCATGGAATTCCCGGCCGATGACGGCGGCGCCAGCCTGCGCCGCCGCGTGGTGCTCGGCCCGGTCGCGCACTATGCCGAATCGCCCGCGCCGGCGCAGGACGAAGAGCATCCATTCTGCCCCTGCTGCCTGTTCACGAATTCGCTCGACGCCTTCCACGGCATCCTGCGCGACGGCGGCTATGCCGCGATCCGCCTGTATGCCGCGCGCGACGCCAACGGCGAGATCAGCGCGGACTGCCGCGTCAACGGCGAGGATTATCCGGCCGGGCAGCAGGCCCTGGCCGAATACGTCGGCACCTGGCCGCAGCGCGGCTTCGAGTTCCGCAAGCAGTTGGTGATCGCCCATCTGTACGATGGCGAACCCGGCTGAGCGTCGCCGAGCCGCGACGCCCGGCGCGCCTAGCGCCGAGCGATCGCCCTGAACACGTCGTAGGTGCCGCGCTCGTCCTGCTCGGCGCCATGATCGCTGAGCTTGACGATGACCACGCGCCGGCCGGGATGCACGTAGGTGTACTGGCCGTAGATGCCCATGGCGGAATAGTCCTCGCCGTCATCGGGGCCGCGATGCCACCACTGCGCGGAATAGCCCCAGCCGTCCAGCGGCGTCGTCACCGGCGCCGCGATGCGCGCCACCCAGGCGCCCGGCACCACCTGCCGCCCCGC
This sequence comes from Achromobacter sp. AONIH1, assembly GCF_002902905.1. Lineage (NCBI taxonomy): Bacteria > Pseudomonadati > Pseudomonadota > Betaproteobacteria > Burkholderiales > Alcaligenaceae > Achromobacter > Achromobacter sp. AONIH1. The sequence continues at coordinate 6,512,899 of NZ_CP026124.1, forward strand.
CACGTATCCCTGGTCCGCCAGCATCTGGCCGACGCGCGCGAAATCGCGCGCGGTGGCGTTGACGCAGCAGAACGCCTTTTCCGTGCCGCCGGCCCGGTCCAGGTTCCAGGAGGCCGGCCGCTCGGCGCCGATGGGCTGCCAGATGTCGCGGGCCAGCAGGTCCGCCAGGTTGCTGCCCGTGGCCCGCGTCAGCGCCATCCCGAGCAGCTGCGTGTCGACGCTGCGATAGGCCGTTGCGCTGCCCGGCGTGAATTCCATCTCGCGATTGCGCGCGATGAAGCCCGGCAGGTCACGCGTCAGGTACATGCGCGCCGCGCCGGTGAAGGGCCAGTAGGGCCGATAGTTCTCGGCCACGAACACGCCGGAGCGCATGTCCAGCAGGTCGCGCACCGTGACCTTGTCGTAGTCGCCGCCCGTCTTCAGCTCCGGCAGCAGATCCACCAGCCGGTCGCTTTCACGCAGCTTGCCTCGGGCGATGGCCTGCCCAACCAGCAGCGAGACCAGCGACTTGGACATGGACCATGACGACATCGGCGTGCGCGCATCGACCCCGGGCCGGTACCACTCATAGGCCAGCTTGCCATCGCGCAGGATCACGAAGGCATTGGTGTGCGTCAGTTCCAGGAAACGGTCGAAGGCGATCTGGCCGCCCTTCCAGGGCACGGTCGCGGGCGGCGGCTCGGGCTGCGCGGGCAAGGCCCAGGGCACGGCCGGCGCAGCCACCTCGCGCACCGGGAACAGCTCGCCCCGGCGCGACGGTTCCGCCACTTCCAGCTGGTACAGCCTGTAGGGCGGCGGGATGTCCATGACCGTCGTGCCAGCATAGGCGAAGGCGGCCAGGGCCGCGACGCCGGCCAGCAGCCGCCAGGCCAGGCGGCGCTGGCGCGGGGCCGGCGCGGACGCGCCGCCAGCCGGAAAGCGATTGCGGGAATTCATCGGGTAGCGGACATCCGGAACAGGCCACGGCAGCCAGGACGCGATCTTCGCACATCCACGCGCAACCGGGCAGGCCGGTTATGAGGTCATGACGCATTTAGTCATGCGGCATGACCTCATGCGTCATTTGGTCATGACGCAGTAAGAAACAACCAATCCGTCGTTTGCGCCTTCCGGGGCCTCACTTAATGTGGTCAACCCAGGGTGATGAACCCACGGTGATGAACCGCCCCGCCGGCGGGCCGAACCCGCCACCGCCGCCCGCCCGAACCACGGAGCCCCCCATGAACGACCGCCTGCACCCCGCCAAAGCGTCCCGATCCGCCGCCGTGAAAGCGCGGCTGGACCATCCCGTCATCGACACCGACGTGCACGTCAACGACTACGCGCCGGTGCTGGAAGACTATATCCAGCACTACGGCGGCTCCAAGCTGGTGGACGCGCTGCGCAAGGCGCTGGGCTCGCGCTACCCCACGCGGCGCGACGGCAAGGACTGGTACCAGCAGACGCCGGCCGAGCGCCATGACAACCGCACGCTGCGCTCGCCGTGGTGGGCGCGGGTCACGCGCAACACGCTGGACCTGGCCACCTACACCCTGCCCGAGCTGCTGTACGAGCGCCTGGCCGAACAGGGCGCCGACTATTCCATCCTGTTCCCGAACGACGTGCTGGCGCCGCTGGGCGCGGGCGACGAGGCGCGCCAGCCGCTGCACCGCGCCATCAACCACTTCCACGCCGACCAGTACCGCAAGTACGCCGACCGCCTCACCCCCGTGGCCGGCATCCCCCTGAACACGCCGCAGGAAGGCATCGAGGAACTGGAGTTCGCGGTCAAGACGCTGGGCCTGAAGGTGATCAACATCGCCGGCGGCGTGAAGCGGCCCATCAAGGCCATCGCCCGCAAGTATCCGGCCGATCAGTACCCGGAGATCGCCCGCCACGCCAGCTATGTCGACTTCTACGGCATCGACAGCGAATACGACTACGACCCGTTCTGGGCCAAGGTGGTCGAGCTGGGCGTGCCCGTCACCACGCACTACGGCAGCCAGGGCTGGACCGGCCGGCAATCCACCAGCAACTACATGTTCAATCACATCGGCCACTTCGCCGACGGCTCGCAGGCCTTCGCCAAGGCGCTGTTCTTCGGCGGCGTGACGCGCCGCTTCCCGAACCTGCGCGTGGCCTTGCTGGAAGGCGGCGCCGACTGGGGCTCGCACGTCTACACGCATCTGGTCGACCGCTGGGAAAAGCGCAACCGCAAGGCGGTGCAGAACTACAACCCGGCCCACGCCGACCTCGCGCTGCTGCAGGATCTGTTCTCGCGCTATGGCGCGGATTTCATCCGTGGCCGCGAACTGGACCCGGCGCAGCTGCTGCGCGACAGCCTGGGCATCTCCGCCCTGCCGCACAGCCGCGAGCCGCACGAGGACGAGCTGGACGATTTCGCCGCCGCCGGCATCGAGTCGGCCGAGGACATCCGCAAGCGCTGGGTGGACAGCTTCTACTTCGGCTCCGAGGCCGACGACCGCACCGTGGCGGCCGCCTTCAACGACCGCGTCCATCCGCTGGGCGCGAAGATCAACGCGATCTGGTCCTCCGACATCGGCCACTGGGACGTGCCCGACCTGACCGAGCCGCTGGCCGAAAGCTGGGACCTGGTCGAACAGGGCGTCATCAGCGAGCAGGACTTCAAGGCCCTGGTGTTCGGCAATCCCTACCGCCTCTACACCGAGGCCAATCCCGATTTCTTCCGGGGCACGGAGATCGAGCGCAAGCTCGCCGCCCGCCCCGCCGCCACCGACACCAAGACCCGCGCCGCCTGACGCCACGCCCTGTATGAGTCCCGCCATGAAGCCCTTGCAGTTCCTTCGCAGATCCCTGGCCGCGCTGGCCCTCCTGGCGGCCGCCGCCGCGCCGGCCGGCCCGGCGCGGGCGGCCGACATCATCCGCATCGGCGTGGCCACCGCCGGCGGCGGCGACCCCATCACCTGGGGCGGCTCGCCCGGCGGCGTGGTGCGCGCCAACAACTGGCTGGAACAGGCCTTCGCGGCCGACGGCGTCAAGGTCGAATGGCTGTTCTTCAAGGGCGCGGGGCCGGCGGTCAACGAGGCGTTGTCCAACAAGCAGATCGACTTCGCCTACCAGGGCGACCTGCCGCAGGTGGTGGGCCGCGCCAACGGCCTGAAGACCAAGCTGCTGGTGGCCAGCGGCGTGCGCAACAACCTCTATCTGGTGGCGCCGGTCGCCTCGCCGCTGTCGTCCATCAAGGACATCCGCGACCACAAGGTATCCATCTTCCGGGGCACCAACGGCCATCTGGTCGCCATCAACGTGCTGGCCGCCCACGGCCTGTCCGAGCGCGACATCAAGGGCGTCAACCTGGACGCGGGCAGCGCCCAGGCCGCGCTGGTGTCCAACGGCGTGGACGCGGCCTTTGGCGGCTATGAATGGTTCAAGGTGCGCGACCAGGGCCTGGCCAAGGTCATCTACAGCACCCAGGGCCAGGATCCTGCGTATACGCGCCAGGCCTCGCTGCTGGTGCGCGAGGAGTTCGAGCGCGACAACCCGGCGCAGGTGCAGAAGGTGGTCGATGTCTTCGTGCGCGCCTCGCGCTGGGCCTCGGACGAGGCCAATCGCGACGCGCTGTTCAAGCTCTGGGAAAAGAGCGGCGTGCCCTACGCGTCCTGGGCCGCCGAGTTCGACAAGCAGGACCTGGCCGCGCGCAACTCGCCGCTGATCGACGACTTCATCATCGCCCGCTACAAGGCGGTGGTGGCCGACGCGCTCAAGCTCAAGCTGATCCGCCGCGAAGTATCGGTGGACGGCTGGTTCGACGACCGCTACCTGAAGCAGGCGCTCAGGACGCAGGGCCTGGAACACTACTGGACCCGCCACGACGCCGCCGGCAAGGCCGTCGCGGGCGAGCGCCAGGCCTCGGCGCGCTGATCGGAGACGCACATGGCCGTCCTGTCCTCTTCCGGCGCCTGGCGCGCCGCGCCGCTGCCGCCCTGGGCGCGCCAGGCCGCCTGGACCGCCGCGCCCTGGCTGCTGCCCGTGCTGCTGCTGGCGCTATGGCACGCGGGCGCCAGCCAGGGCTGGATCTCGCCGCAGGTGCTGCCGCCGCCGGCCTATGTCTGGGAAACGCTGCGCGACCTGGCCGTCAATGGCGACCTGTGGCTCAACACCGCCGCCAGCCTGCGGCGCGTGCTGGCCGGCTTCGCCGCCGGCGGCCTGCTGGGCCTGCTGCTGGGCGTGGCCATGGGCCTGTCGCGCCGGCTCGAAGCCTATCTGCTGCCCACGTTCAACGCGCTGGTGCAGATCCCGGTGCTGGCCTGGCTGCCCTTCGTGCTGCTGCTGGTGGGCATCGGCGAAGCGCTCAAGATCATCCTCATCGCCAAGGCGGCGCTGGTGCCCGTGACCCTCAACACGCTGCAGGGCTTTCGCCAGGCCAGCCCGGCGCTGCGCGAGGTGGGTCGCGTCTATGGCTACACGCGTCGTCAGGAAGTGCTGGAGATCGTGCTGCCGCTGGCCACGCCCACGCTGTTCACCGGCCTGCGGCTGGGCTTCACCAAGGCCTGGCTGTCGCTGGTGGTGGTGGAGCTGGTGGCCTCCAGCGAGGGCCTGGGCTACCTGATCGTGTACGGCCGCCAGCTGTTCCAGCTGGATCTGGTCATGGCCGCCGTGATCGTGGTGGGCGCGATCGGCTACGCCATCGACCGCGCGCTGGACTGGACCGAGACGAAGCTGATCCGCGGCCCGGCCGCCCAGGCGGCGGGAGCGCCGCGATGAGCGCCGCCCCCGCCCTGTCGCGCGACGCCGCCGAGGCGGCCGCCGCGCAGCCGCTGCCCGTCTCGGCCGCCGGTCGCTGGCGCGGGCTGGTCCTGCCCGTGGCCGCCGTGCTGCTGTGGTGGCTGCTGTCCCATGCCGGCCTGGTCAATTCGGCGCTGCTGGTGCCGCCCGAGAAAGTGCTGGCCACCGCCGTCGAGCAGATCTCCGGCGGCAAACTGTGGCGCGCGCTCGGCGCCAGCCTGGCGCGGGAATTCACCGGCTTCGCCATCGGCACCCTCGCCGGCCTGCTGCTGGGCGCGGCGCTGGGCGTGTCGCGCATCTTCAACCGCCTGGCCGGGCCCAGCTTCAACACCTTCAAGCAGATCTCGCTGTTCGCCTGGATCCCGCTGATCTCGGTCTGGTTCGGCCTGGGCGACACCGCCAAGGTGGCGTTCCTGTCGCTGGCCGCGCTGGTGCCGGTGGTGGTCAACACCTGCGACGGCATCAGCCAGACGCCGCCCGCGCTGCTCGAAGTGGCGCGGGTCTATGGCTACACGCGCTGGCAGACCTTCCGCCTGGTGGTGCTGCCGGCCGCCGCGCCGGCCATCTTCACCGGCATCTACCTGGCGCTGATCTATTCCTGGCTCGCCACCATTGGCGCCGAATACCTGCTGGTGGCGGGCGTAGGCATCGGCAACCTGCTGATCGAGGGCAGCGAGCACTTCCAGATGGACCTGGTGATCTTCGGCATGTTCGTGGTGGGCACGATCGGCTGGCTCACCAACGCCTCGGCCCGCCTGGCCGAGCGCCGGCTCGCGCGGCTGCGCGGCCGGACACTATGAACGCGGGAGCAACACGCATGGCACAACCCCACACCCTGGACCTGGAACTCAAGGCCGTCGGCAAGCGCTACGCCAGCGCGCAGGCCGAAGGCGGCGCGCTGCAGGTGCTGTCCGGCATCGACCTGCGCATACCGGCCGGCCAGTTCGTGGCCGTGGTCGGCGCCAGCGGCTGCGGCAAGTCCACGCTGCTGCGGCTGATCCTGGGCCTGGACGACGCCCATGACGGCAGCATCACGCTGGGCGGCGCGCCGGTGCTGGGCACCAGCCCGGACCGCGGCATCGTGTTCCAGGACCATCGCCTGTTCCCGTGGCTGAACGTGGCGCAGAACATCGCCGTCGGCCTGCGCAACGCGCCGCGCAGCGCCTCGGAAAAGCGCGAGCTGGTGGCCGAGCACATCGCCCTGGTCGGTCTGGAAGGCTTCGAGCAGTCCTATCCGCACCAGATCTCCGGCGGCATGGCGCAGCGCGTGGCGATCGCGCGCGGCCTGGTCAACCGCCCGCGCGTGCTGCTGCTGGACGAGCCCTTCGGCGCGCTGGACGCGCTGACGCGCGCCCGGCTGCAAACCGAGCTGCAACGCATCTGGCAGAAGGAACGCATCACCATGATCCTGGTGACGCACGATGTCGAGGAAGCCGTCTACCTGGGCGACCGCGTGGTCATCATGCAGCCGCGTCCGGGCCGCATCCGCCGCATCGTCGACGTGCCGCTGCCGCATGCGCGCAACCGCAGCGACCCGCGCTTCATCCGCCTGCGCGACGACGTGCTGTCCGATTTCCTGGAGCCGGACGGCGCCCCCGCCGACGACAGCGCGCCGCTGGGCAGCGCCGCCGGCGCGCTGGCGCCGCCGTCGCTGGCCTCGCTGCGCATGGCCTGGTAGGCCGCCCCAACGATATCCCCCCCTCTCATCCGACTAGGAACTCCACGCCATGACCCGCCCTCCGCGCCAGATCAAGCTCGGCGCCTTCCTGATGCAGACCGGCCACCACATCGCCGCCTGGCGCCACCCCGGCGCGCAGGCCGACGCGGCCGTGAACTTCCGCCACTACGTGGATCTGGCCCGGCGCGCCGAGGCCGCCAAGTTCGACGCCATCTTCCTGGCCGACGCGGTCGGCGTGCGCAACACCGACCTGCCTTCCCTGTCGCGCACCGCGCGCAGCGACCACTTCGAGCCGCTCACGCTGCTGTCCGCGCTGGCCGCCGTCACCGAGAAGATCGGCCTGATCGCCACCGTCTCCACCACCTACAACGAGCCCTATCACGTGGCGCGCAAGTTCGCCTCGCTGGACCAGATCAGCGGCGGCCGCTCGGGCTGGAACCTGGTCACCTCCAGCGGTCAGGGCGAGGCCCAGAACTTCAACCTGGACGAGCACGTGGAGCACGCGCAGCGCTATGCGCGCGCGGCTGAATTCCATGACGTGGTGCTGGGGCTGTGGGACAGCTGGGAGGACGACGCCTTCCTGCGCGACGCCGACAGCGGCCAGTACTTCGACCCCGCCAAGCTGCATCCGCTGCATCATCGCGGCGAGCACTTCAAGGTGCGCGGCCCGCTCAACGTGGCGCGCTCGCCGCAAGGCCGCCCGGTGGTGGTGCAGGCCGGCGCCTCGCCCGCCGGCCGCGACCTGGCCGCGCGCAGCGCCGAAGTCATCTTCGTGGCCCATCAGACCTTCGACGAGGCCCAGTCCTTCTATCGCGACATCAAGCGCCGCGCCGCCGGCTACGGCCGCGACCCCGACTCCATCAAGGTCATGCCCGGCATCTTCCCCGTGGTCGGCCACAGCCAGGCGGAGGCCGACGAGAAGTTCGCCCGCCTGCAGGACCTGATCCACCCCGTGGTCGGAGTGCAGTTGCTGTCGAACATGATCGGCGTCGACCTGTCGGGCCATCCGGTGGACGGACCGCTGCCCGAGCTGCCCGAGACCAACGGCGGCCGCAGCCGCCAGCTGCTGCTGGCCGATCTGGCCCGCCGCGACGGTCTGACCATCCGCCAGCTGTATCTGAAGATCGCCGGCGCGCGCGGCCATCAGCAAGTGGTGGGCACGCCCGCGCGCATCGCCGACCAGTTGCAGCAATGGTTCGAGGAAGAAGGCGCGGACGGCTTCAACATCATGTCGCCCTGGCTGCCCGGCGGCCTGGACGATTTCATCGAACTGGTGCTGCCGGAACTGCGCCGGCGCGGCCTGTTCCGGCGCGAGTACGCCGGCAGCACATTGCGCGAGCACCTGGGCCTGGCCCGGCCGGCGCACGTGCCGGCCAGCGCCCGCGCGCAGCGTCCCGCCATCGCCGCCTGAGGCCGCCCCCATGCCGGCCCCCGTCACTCAACCAGAACGCATCCGTCCCATGCCCAGCGATTCCACTCCCCATATCGCCATCATCGGCGGCGGCTTCGCCGGCGCCGTCACCGCGCTCAAGCTGGCCCGCGCCGCGCCCCGGCCCCTGGCCATCACCATCGTCGAAAGCCGCCCCGAGCTGGGGCGCGGCATCGCCTACAGCACACGTAACCCGGCGCACCTGATGAACGGGCCGGCAAAGAACTTCACGCTCTATCCGGACCAGCCCGAACACCTGGCCTACTGGCTGCGCAACCAGGCCGAGCGCGACGGCTGGCGCCCGCCCGCCGGCGTGGCCTACGCCGACAGCTTCGCACCGCGACATCTGTATGGCGACTACGTGCAGGCGGAACTGGAGAACGCGCTGGCGCAGGCGCCGCATCCGATCGCGTTCAAGCATCTGGCCGGACGCGCGCGGGACCTGGACGGCGACGGCGCGGCGCGCTGGGCCGTGCGGCTGGAGGACGGACGCCAGCTGCGCGCCGACTACGTGGTGCTGGCCACGGGCCTGTTTCCGCGCACGCTTCATGAAACGGGCCTGGAGCTGGACCCCGAACTGGTCCGGCGCGGCGCGGTGATCGACGACCTGTGGTCCGAGCCGCCGCCCAAGGCGCTGGCGCGGGACCGCGACGTGCTCGTCATCGGCAGCAACCTGTCGGCGCTGGACGCCATGATCCATGCCGACAGCCATGGCTTTCGCGGCGAGTTCCACAGCGTCTCGCGGCGCGGGCTGCTGGTGGCGCCACGGCGCGATGTGCAGCCCTGGCCCTCCTTCCTGGATCCACAGGCCCTGCCCGCGACCCTGCGCGACCTGCTGCGCGCCGTGCAGGCCGCGCGCCGCGACATCGCCAGCGCCGGCGAGGACTGGCAGCGGCTGGCCGGCGCGGTGCGGCCACACCTGCCCGCGTTATGGACGGCGGCCAGCGCCGACGAACGGCTGCGCTTCATCCGCCATCTGCGCCCGTACTGGGAACTGGGACTGCACCGCGCCGCCCCCGAGTCCAACGCCTGGCTGCAGGATGCGCGCCGCGCCGGCCGCTTCCGCCATCACGCAGGCCGCGTGCTGCGCCTGTCGTCCGCCGCCGGTGGCCGCGTCGCGGTCAGCTGGCGCGCGCGCGGCGAATCGCGTCCGCAGACCCTGCTGGTGGACCGCGTATTCAACACGCGCGGTTTCGAGTTCGACTGGACCCGCATCGACGACGCGCTGCTGCGCAATCTGCTGGGCAAGGGCCTGGCCGTGCCGCACGAAACCGGTTTCGGCATCGCCGCGGACCCCGCCACCGGCGAGGTCGCGCAACGCCATGGCCAGCGTCCGGGACTGTATGCCGTGGGTCATCCCTTGCGCGGCGTGTCCTGGGAATCCAACGCCATCGGCGAGCAGATCGCCGGCGCCACCGCGACCGTGACGGCCTTGGCGGAACAGTTGCGGAGCGCGGCGGAAACCGGCTTCTTCCCGTCGGCCGGAACGGGCCTGGGCCGGCAGGCCGTCAGGGCCGCCTGACGTGCTCGCCCAGCAGGCGGTAGAACCAGAACGCTTCGTCCTGCGCGATGCGCGCCTCCAGGCGCGCGGGCGACAGCCCCGTCACGCGGCGCACTTCGCGGCCCAGGTGCGACTGGTCGGCGAAGCCCGCGCCGCCGGCCAGCCCGGCCCAGTCGATTCCGCCGTCCCGGCGATGCGCGGACATGCGCGCCATCGCATCCTCGACCCGCGAGTACCGTTGCAGATCGCGATGACTCTGGCCGGTCCAGGCCTTGATGCGCCGCTGGACCTGCCGCAGGCCCTGGCCAGCGCCTGACAGCACCGCCGTGCCCGCCAGTCCGCGCAGCCACTCACCGAGGAAGGGCGCGGGCGCGGCCGGGCGCGCATCGCGCCATAGCGGCGCCAGCGCGTTTTCCACGCGCGCGAACGGCCCGGCATCGGAACCTTCGAAAACGGACAGGCAGGCGTCCAGGAATGCGCGCGACGCAACCTCGGCCAGAGGTGCGATGCCGTCCATCAGCGCCGTGCCGCGCACGCCGGCCAGCCGCGCCAGGTCTTCCGGACGAAACGCCACCGACAAGGCATGCACGGGCCCGGGCGACCAGCTCGCGCGCGGCCGGCGCTGCGGTCCCGCCAAGGTCAGGCGCGGCAAGGGCGCGGACAGCGCCGGCTCGCCCGTCACCGTCCCAACCATCTGGACCGGGTGCAGCGCGCCCTCGAAGATCCAGGACACCACCGCCAGCGGCGTCGCCGGGTAGTAGTTGAAACGCTCGGCATCGGAGAGCGCCAGCGCGCGCGTGTCGCGCTCCACGGCGGCGAACACGCCGGAGGCCGGCGCGCGACGCGGCAACAGCAGGCGGGATGAGGATGAGCAGGACATGGCGCGTGTCGGAACGAGTGAAGAAAAGGGCTGGGCATACGCCTGACGCAAGCGCCCGGACGGCGCGTGCCGGACGCCGCCGCGCGCGTCGTTTCCGTTCTATACCCGGACCCGGGCCAGGAACAGAATCGGCGTCATGCGCGGCTGCGCCACGGCACTGTACTGCGGCGCCGGCGTTCCCGCCAGAATCCCGCAACCGCAAGACACGCATCACGGAGTTCACATGCCCATCAAGCACGTCGCCATCGTCGGCGCCGGCATCGGCGGCCTGGCCGCCGCGCTCGCCATCCGCCAGGCCGGCCTGAGCGTTTCAGTCTATGACCAGGCCTCCCGACTGGAGCCGCTGGGCGCCAGCCTCACCCTCTGGCCCAACGCCATGCGCTGCCTGCGCGCGCTGGGCGTGGCCGAACCCCTGCTGCGCGCGGGCGCGCGGATTCTGTCCACCGAGGCGCGCTCGCTGCGTGGCGACATGCTGGCCTGCGTGCCCATGCAACGCTTCTACGACGAAGCCGGCGAGCCGGGCATCTGCGTCACGCGCGCCGACGTACAGCGCGTGCTGCTCGACGCGCTGGGCGCGGAACACGTGACCTTGAGCCGCCGGCTGGAATCGCTGAGCCAGGACGCAGGCGGCGTGGCATTGCGCTTTCGCGACGGCGCCGAGGCGCGGGCCGATCTGCTGATCGGCGCCGACGGCCTGCGCTCCACAGTGAGACGCCTGCTGTTCGACGACGGCCCGCCGCGCTACGCGGGCTATGGCGCCTGGCTGGGCCTGAGCGACACCGACCATCCCCGCCTGTCGCGCGAAAGCGCCGTCGAGATCTATGGCGCCGGCGAACGCCTGGGCGTGATCGACTCGGGCGACGGCCTGTACTACTGGTATTTCATCGAGAACCGCGCGCAGCCGGTCGATGGCGTGGTCCATTGCACCGCCGGCAGCCTGCTGCCCCGGCTGGCGGACTGGCCGGACTATGCGCGCCAGCTGGCCACGTCGACGCGCGCCCGCAGCCTGCAATACCTGTCATTCTTTCACCGGCCGGCCCGCCGCGGCCCCTGGGGCCGGGACCGCGCGCTGCTGCTGGGCGACGCCATCCATCCCTACCTGCCCAACCTGGGGCAAGGCGCCTGCCAGGCCATCGAGGACGCGCATGTGCTGGGCATCATGCTGGCGCAAGGGCTGGAGGATCAGCCCTTGCTGACCCGCTATCAGTCCGCGCGGGCGCGCCGCACGGCCATGCTGGGACGCGATTCGGTCAGGCTGGGACGTTTCGCCCAGGCCGGCGGTCCCACATCGAGCCGCCTGCGCGACCTGGCGCTGCGCAGCGTGCCCGATTGGGTGCACGCGCGGCGGACACGGCAACAGTTCGGCATAGACGAAACGCACCAGCCTTGATCACCGCAAGCCCGGGATGTCCGGATCACAAAACCGGACATCGACACCGCACCCCGGCGCACCCGCGCTCAATCGCGCGCCCTGAGCCACTGCCCCACCACGTCCAGCACCACGCGGCTTTGCTCGCGGTGCGGTACGTGGCCGCAGTTCTCCAGCAGCAGATGACGGCCGCCCGTCAGCGCGGCGATGCGCTCGGGGTGCGCGAGCGAGCCATACTCGTCCACTTCACCATGCAGCGCCAGCACCGGGCAACGCACCTGACGCAATGCCTCGTCCAGGGTCCAGTCGGTGAATGCTGGCGAGAGCCAGTTGTCGACCCAGGCGCTCAGCACCCAGGCGGCTTTTTCGCCGTGGTATTTCTTCAGCCGGTCGAGCTGGCCGGGCTCGGCGAAGCCGCGCTTGGCGTCGGCCACGCCGGCGACCGTGCGGTCCTCGGCGAAGGCCTGCGCCGATTCGGTGATCAGCGCGCGGCAATCCGAGGCATGGCGCGCGGCGACATTGACGGCCATGCCGCCGCCCACGCTGTGGCCGAACGCGACAAAGGGACCGATGTCCAACGCGTCGCGCAGGCGGGCGAAATCACCGTCCGCTTCCTCTTCGATGAACCCCCGGACCAGCGTGGCGGGATTGGGGTCCGACAAGCCGAAGCCCAGCCGGTCGTAGGCGATGACCGCGCGGCCGGTTTCACTGGCCAGCTGTTCGGGAAAATCGCGCCACAGCGCCACGCAACCGAGCGAGTCATGGAACAGCACGATGGGCGCGCCGGCCGCGCCGGCCGGATCCCAGCGCCGCGCGTAAAGGCGGCCCTTGGCGGTATCCACGTGAACATCCTGGCTGGCGATGACAGACATGTAGCGATTCCTGTGCCTACGCGCGGACCTCCCGCGCGCCATGGCCGGATTATAGGAAACGGTGGATCGCCTAGGCGGCGCGCCCCTGGGCATGCCGGCCGCCACGCGGCCACAACAGCGCCGCGATGGCCGGAACCAGGCAGCTCGCCGCCAGCAGCAGATTGGCTCGCAGGCCCAGCGCGTCCACCGTGGGCACGCCCAGCAGCGAGCCGGCGGCGATGCCCAGGTTGAAGGCCGATACGAACCAGGCCGTCGCCGGCTCGACCGCATCCGGCGCCGCGCGCAGCATCCACAATTGCAGCGATACCGACACGCCGCCATAAGCCAGGCCCCAGGCCAGCAGCAGGACGCCGGCGGCCAGCTGCCTGTCGCCCAGCCAGGCGTGCAGCGTCAGCACCAGGGCCAGCGCGGCGACGATGGCCAGCAGCACCGGCCGCTCCCGCCGCGCCGCGCCCAGGCCGGCGACGAAGTTGCCCGCCACGCCCGCGACGCCATAAGCGAACAGCAGCGGTCCGATCCAGTCCCCGGCGAAACCGGCGCGCGTTTCCAGCAGCGGCCGCACGAAGGTGTAGGCCATGAAGTGGGCGGCCACCAGCGACAGCGTGATGACGACGCCACGGCGCAATCCGGGGCTATGCAACGCGGCCATCAAGGCCGGGGCGCGCAGCGAGCGGGTCGTCGGCAGGGCCGGCAGCAGCCGCGCGTTCAGCGCCAGGGCCAGCAGGCACAAAGCGCTCATCGCGCCGAAAGCCGCGCGCCAGCCGGCCAGCGCGCCGATGGCCGCGCCCAACGGCACGCCCAGCACCGAGGCCACCGCCACGCCGCCGAAGATCACGGACGTGGCCAATGCCACGGCGGCCGGCGGCGCCAGGCGGCCCGCCAGCCCGCCCGCAATGGACCAGATGCCGCCGATGCAAAAGCCCACCAGCGCGCGCGCCGCCAGCAAGGCAGGCAGGTTCGGCGCCAGCGCGCTGGCCGCATTGGCCAGCGCCAGCGCCGCCAGCAAGGCGCACAGCACGCGGCGGCGATCAGCCCCGCCCGCCCATAGCACCGCCAGCGGCGCGCACAGCGCGGCCACCAGCGAAGGCACGAACAGCAGCAGGCCGCCCATGCCCGTGGACATGCGCAGTTCATCGGCGATGGGCGCCAGCAGGCCCACCGGCAGCATCTCGGACGTGACGACGCAGAAGGTGCTCAGGCCGGCGGCGGCCACGGCGGGCCAGTCGGCGCGTTCGGGAACAGCGGGAATGGCGGCGGCGGATGCCGGCGCGGCGGTCGTGGCGGTCGTGGCGGAATGCATGTCGGATCGATGGAAAAAACAGCGGCGCGGGAAAGCGGAACCTGTCGGCCCCTGATGTGCTGTCCCAGTCTACTGATTCCAGTGCGCTGATAAAGTATCTGAATTGCCAAACACTGGGGACAATCCGTGGACAATAAGACCCTGGCCGGCATCGACCACATCGGCGATCTGCGGGCCTTCGTGCGCGTGGCCGACGCCTGCAACTTCACGCTGGCCGCCGAACGCCTGGGCCTGACGCGCTCGGCCGTGGGCAAGTGCGTCGCCCGGCTGGAGGCGGGACTGGGGGTGCGCCTGTTGCACCGGAGCACGCGCAGCGTCAGCCTGAGCGACGAGGGCCGGCTGTTCTATGAACATGCCGCGCGCATCCTGTCGGAAGTGGACAACGCGGCCGGCGCGATGGCGCGCCGCAAACAGACGCCGCGCGGGCGCCTGCGCATCGACGTGCCGGTGTCGCTGGGCCGGCTGCACGTCCTGCCCCTGGTGCGCGAGTACCTGGACCGCTGGCCCGACGTCGAGGCCGAGCTGAGCTTTTCCGACGACTATTCCGACCTGGTGCGCGACGGCATCGACCTGGCCATCCGCATCGGCGGCGACGGCGACAGCCGGCTGGTGCGGCGCGTGCTGGCGCCGCACCGCCTGATCACCTGCGCGTCGCCGGCCTACCTGGCGCGTCACGGCATGCCGGCGACGCTGGACGAACTGCCACGCCACCAGGTCTTGGCTTTCGTCCATGCCGGCGCCGTCGTGCCGTGGCGCTACTCGGCCGGTGGCGAAGAACGCCAGCTGCATGTGGCGGGACGCCTGCGGCTGGGCAATACCGAGGCCTTGCGCGACGCCGCGCTGGCCGGCGCGGGCATCGCGCAGCTGGGCGCGTTCCTGGTCGGCGAAGACCTGCGCGCCGGCCGGCTGACGCCGGTGTTGGAGACCGTCGCGCCGCCCGGCGCGCCGGTCTGCGCCATCTATCCGCACCGGCGCCATCTGCCGCCCAAGGTGCGCCACCTGATCGACGCCATCGCCGCGCGCTGGCGGCAGTCGCTGCCCTGGCCGGCCTGAACGCGCCGGACAGCAAAATGAAACGCGGCGCGCGCGTTCTGTCCGACGCGCGCGCCGCCGCTCGCATCACCGCCACGGTGCGCGCCGGCGATTTGCGTCATCGACTCGCGCAACGGATCAAATCACGAACGTGGATCCCGCTATTACTGATTTTCCACGCACCAATTCAGTATTCAGACAGCAACTATTCAGCATCCAGAAAGCTTGCATTCAACTCTCGGACATCGATGGTTCAGCCGCGCGTCGGCTGGCGTTCAGCAGTCTGTTGCTTTGATGCTCTAGGTGTATACGCGTAGCCGTGTATTTCGCCACGTTCTCGACAGCCGACTGAAAGCGCCGCCCCCTAGTATCGCGCTCAGCGCAATCCAACGCGCATGCGCGACCGCATGCTTGCTGGACACGCGCGAGCCGCCGCGCAGCACAGACGTTACGTGCATGAGCAAGCCGCAAAAGACCGGCCCCATGCGCGTTGCGGCGGCAAGAAAACCAACCAGGGATAGTCGGAAGGAAAGAGGACATGAAGCTATGCGCAAGACGCCGCCCGTCACCGGCGGCACGGACCGGGGACCGTCCGTCATGAACATGAACAATCGCAATTTCGTCAGGGGCCTGTTCCTGATCGTCTTCGCGCTGATCTTTGGCGGCGTGGCAACCACCTATCCCCTGGGCACGCTCAGCCGCTCCGGCGCCGGCATGTTCCCGCTGCTGGTCAGCGGCTGCCTCGCCCTGATCGGCCTGATCACCGTCATCCGCTCGCGCTACGTGGAGCCGGTGCCGCTGAGCTACAGCGTCAAGAACATCGCCATCATCCTGGCCAGCCTGTGCGGTTTCGTGCTGATCTCGCACTTCCTGAACATGCTGCTGGGCATCGTCTTCCTGGTGTTCTGCTCGACGCTGGCCGGCACCTCGTACTCGGTGGTGCGCAACGTCAAGATTTCGGTCGGCCTGATCGCGGTCGCCTTCGCCTTCAAACATCTCCTGGGCCTGGGGCTGCCGATACTATGATGGAAATTCTGAACAACCTCGCGTTCGGCTTCGAGCACGCGCTGACGCTGGAAAACCTGATGTACTGCGCGCTCGGCTGCACGGTCGGCACGCTCATCGGCCTGCTGCCCGGCCTGGGACCGCTGTCCACCATCAGCCTGCTGCTGCCCATCACCTACACCATTCCCACCGGCGGCGCGCTCATCATGCTGGCGGGTATCTATTACGGCGCGCAGTATGGCGACAGCGTCAGCGCCATCACCATGAAGATCCCGCACGCCAGCAGCATCGTGGCGTGTATCGACGGCTACCAGATGAATCTGAAGGGCAAGACCGGGCTGGCGCTGTTCACGGCCGGCCTGTCCAGCTTCATCGGCGGCACCGTGGCCATCGTGGTGCTGTCGACCATGGCGCCGGCGCTGGGCGAAGTCGGCCTGCTGTTCGGTCCGGCCGACTACTGCGCGCTGATGCTGCTGGGCTTCTTCTGCGTCAGCTTCGTCAGCGCGGGCAGCCTGCTCAACGGCCTGGCCATGGCGCTGATCGGCATCCTGCTGGGTTCGATCGGCACCGACGTCAACAGCGGCCTGGCCCGCTACACCATGGACATGGCCTTCCTGCAGGACGGCGTGGGCCTGATCAGCATCGCGCTGGGCTGCTTCGGCATCGCCGAGATCGTCAAGAACCTGGACGCGCGCAACACGCTGACGCCCTTCAACGGCAAGATCAAGCTGCTGCCCACCTGGCCGGAATTCAAGCGCATCATTCCCAGCGCGCTGCGCGGCAGCGTCATCGGCTCGGTGCTGGGCATCCTGCCCGGCGGCGGCCCGACCATCGCGCAGTTCGCCGCCTATGCCGCCGACAAGCGCTTCAGCAAGCACCGCGAAGAGATCGGCAGCGGCGCGATCGAGGGCGTGGCCGGCCAGGCCGCGGCCGACGAGGCCGCCGCGCGCACCAGCTTCATCCCGCTCATGGCCATCGGCATTCCCGAGAACGCCGTGATGGCGCTGATGCTGGCGGCCTTCATCGTCAAGGGCATCCAGCCCGGCCCCAACATGATCGGCACCCACCCGGACCTGTTCTGGGGCCTGGTCGCCAGCATGTGGATCGGCAACTGCTTCCTGCTGATCCTGAACGTGCCGCTGGTGCGCTACTGGCTGTCGGTGTTCAAGATCCCGTACACGGTGCTGTTCCCGTCCATCCTGTTCTTCTGCTGCATCGGCACCTTCAGCATCAACAACAGCCTGGACGACATCTACATCACAGCCGTCTTCGGCGCCATCGGCTACCTGTTCATGCGCCTGGGCATGGAACCGGCGCCGCTGATGCTGGGCTTCATCCTGGGACCGATGCTGGAAGAGAACTTCCGCCGCGCCATGCTGCTCAGCCGTGGCGACTTCAGCACCTTCGTCACGCGCCCGATCAGCGGCACGCTGTTCGGCGTGATCGGCCTGATTGTGGTCTGGCAGTTGGTGTCCTTCATGCGCAACAGCCGCAAGAAGGACGCGCCGGCCCTGCATACACAGGAAGAGTAAGGGTCTCGCCGGACGCCTTGGCGTCCGGCGTCCTGACCCGGCGGCTCGGGCATGCGGGCCGGAAGCGGATACGACAGGTTCAGAGCGAGTCGCTTCGTGCGGGCTCGCTTCCAGGCTCATGCGTATCCTGACAGCGGCGATCATGGAGCACCCGCCGCCTGCGCACAGGGCGACGGCGCTCAGGACGACACATCGTCGTCCTGAGCGGCCGGCAAGGCATCCAGCGTCTCCATGAGTTCGGCGCGCAGGGCCGGCCAGAGCCCGGCGAACACCTCGATGCCTTCCTCGCGCAGCACGTGCTGCAGGCCCTTGCACAGCTCGGCCAGTTCGACGCTGCCCAGCGACAGCAGCCCGCCGCAAAGCGCGTGCAGCTCGCGCCATATGGCTTCCGGATCATGCGTGATCAGGGCGCGGCTGATCACCCCGCAGGACGCGTCGGTGGCCTGGCGCATCGCCACCAGGATGGCCTTGGGAAAAACGTTGGCGCGCGTGCGCCTGTCTCGTGAACCGGCACTGCTGTCCTCGTCGGCGTCCATGCCTGTCTCCATGCGTCGGCGCGCCCGGTCGCGGCCTCAGCCGTCGGCCCGGGCGTCGGTCAGGCCTTCCACGTCCAGACCCTCGACCGTCTCGCGGTAACGGATCAGGTCGGCATCGCGGGTGATGCCCAGCTTGCGCATGGCGGCCAGCTTCTGCGCGCTGATGGTCTTCTTGCTGCGGTGGAGCTTTTCGGCGATTTCGGTGACCTTATAGCCCTCTCGGAACAGGCGGACGATCTCGGACTCGCGTTTGGACAGGTTCGACGCGGCGCCGGATCCGGGCCTGCGCAGCAGCTCCACGACGGTCGGAGACAGGTACTGCCCCTGGGTCACGGCGGCATGCACCGCGGCCACCAGATGCGACATCGCGTCCGACTTGCTGACCACGCACTGCACGCCGATCTTCTGCATGGCGCGGAACACGGGAGGCGAATCCAGCATGGTCATGGTCACGATGCGCAGTTGCGGGTAGCGGCGGGCCAGATAGGCAAGCAGCGTCAGGCCGTCGCCGTACTGCTGTCCCGGCATCACGTAGTCCAGCACCACCACGTCGTAGCTGCCGGCGTCCAGCTTCACGATCAGCTCGGTGGTATTGGAGACCACCGCGCCGACCTGGATGGTCGGCACCGCCGCAAGGGTCTGCGCGATGCCATGCCCGGTGACGGGATGGTCGTCCGCGATGATGACGCTTACTCCGAATTCGTTCATTGATCCCCCCACGCCAACGAGCAGGCGTTTCCCTCGATACCTGTCCGCGCGTCATGCGCGACCATCCACTGCGCTTCGAAACCTCTTGCCTTCCGCATCGAGCCGGCGCCGTCCGGAAGATGCGCGTCCGCGAAGGGCCTCGCCTTCATTGCGCCGCATCCGCCCGCGAGCGCTGTTCGCCGGATTATCCGGCATTCCGGCGCGCGGCGTAATGCCGGCGCGGCGCGATCACGGGCGTGGCGCGATGCCTTCTCGCGCGCGCCATTGTCGCCGGCCAGAACCTGCATCGCGGCGGGCTCGTGACGCGCGCCATGCGGCTCGAAGCCATGCGCCAGAAAACTTCGAAATCGCAAAGAGGCATGACCGGCGCGCGGCTCATCCGCGCCGCCAGGAGTATCGATTGACAGCCCAAGCCCGAAAAAAAGGCCCGATGCGGGGCCATGTATTTCCAACGCCATGCACCAAGCCTCTGTCGGATTAACTGTGAGCAAGTGTAGGAACTATCCGACTTTGCTCACATCAGACGAAGACCGATTCAAGCTTAGGTTTAATAAGACTAGTCTTATTAAATTGCGTGGAAATGGCAACTAGGGACATAAGATTCCCACCATCTGGCTCAGGATTTTTCCTATTTTTGGGACTTAGGCCTATGCCTTGAGTCATCCAATCCTGGCTTGCAATGTTGCATCCTGTCGCATTCCTCCCACCCGCCCGGATTCGCTCCTCCCACGTGGGATGACCACCATGCGCCGCCGCCCCGCGCTCGATCCGACCGTCCTGCGCCGACCGCAAGTGCCTAGGCGCATTCTTTTTCATTCATTTGAACTAGAGATTTGATTCATTCATTTGAATGAACTATTCTGAATGCTCCAATCACTAAGAAGGAGCACCCCATGCCCACCCCTCCCGCCCCCCTGTCGATGGCGGAAAGAAGCCGGCGCTGGGACCTGGCCCGCGACATCATGCAGGCCGAGGGCCTGCGGGCCCTGGTTGTCTACGGCGACCGCGAAGCGGCCGCGCCGGCTGGTTTTTCCCCCGATTGCTACTTCAGCAACGACCGCCCCGGATCCATCGTGGTCTTCATCGGCGACGAAGCGCCCAGGGTCTATACCTTCGCCTCGCTGATGATCGCGGACCACATCCAGGCCGCGTTGCGCGGCGACCAGCAATGGATCGCGCCGGAACAGCTGTACGTGGGCAAGACCGGCCGCGACGTCGGCGCCTGGCTGGCCGAGCGGGGGCTGGATGGCAGCCGCATCGGCATCATCGGGCTGGAACCCTATCCGCCCTTCTACTTCGACGGCGCCGTGCCCGCTCGCACGCTGCAGGGCATGACGCAGGCCCTGCCCAAGGCGGAATTCGTGCCGGTGTACAAGGCCTTCTTCCGCCGCGCCTCGGTCAAGAGCGAGGAAGAGCTGGGCCTGGTCCGTTACGCGGCCGCCATCGGCGAAGCCATGAGCGAAACCCTGCGAGCCACGGCCAGGCCGGGCGTGAGCGAGGCCGAGCTGGTGGCCGCCGTCACCGCCACCTGCTTCGCCATGGGCGGCTACACCGCCGAGGTCCTGCTGGGCACGGGCCCGGAATATGTGGGCTGGGGGCCTCCGGCCTGGCAGTACCGCTCGCAAGCGCCCAGGATCCTGCGCGAAGGCGACATCGTGCTGTCGGAAATCTTCGCCCTCTACGGCCTGATGGAAACCCAGCACCAGGCGGCCGTCGCGGTCGGCGACGTACATCCTGACATCCTGCGCGCCGCCGACGTCGCCCGCGCGAGCTATGAGGCCGGCGTGGCCGCGTTGCGCGCCGGCAATACCTTCGGCGACCTGGTCGACGCCATGGAAGCGCCCCTGCTGGCATCCGGCGGCTGGCATGTGCATCCGCTGGTCCACAGCATCAACCCCTACGGTCCGGTAGGCTTCGGCACCGCGCCCGGCATAGAATCGCTGCCTGAGGCCGCCCGCTATCCGCAGCTCAGGCCGCTGCCGACCGTCGGACGGGAACTGCCCCTGCAGCCCGGCATGTGCTTTGCGTTCGAACCCAATTGCGGCTTCGGGCGCCATCTGGCCAATATCGGCGGCACGGTGATCGTGGGCGAACAGGCCGGCATCGCGCTGAACGAGAACTCGACCCGGCTGATGCGCGCCGACGGCTGAGGACACGGCCGGGCCGCCCCACGGCGCCCGGCCCATGACGTAGCAGGAAACGAGACCGACCATGAAGACATCGACGACAGAACCCGCCAGCCCCGACCGCGCCGCCGACACGCGCGAGCGGCTGCTGCTGGCCGGACTGACGCTGTTCAGCCAACTGGGGCTGGAAGGCGTGCGCACGCGCCAGCTGTCGGAGGCGGCGGGCGTGAATCAATCCGCCATTCCCTATCATTTCGGCGGCAAGGAAGGCGTCTATGCGGCCGTGCTGGAACAAACCGCGCAGGACATCGCCGCGCGCCTGGACCTGCCCGACGCGCCGCCCGCCACGGCCCGTGTAGCGGCGACGCAGCTGGAGGCGCTCATGCGCGGTTTCGCCACCGCCCTGCTGGATTCCGAGGCCTCCGCCGCGCGCAGCCTGCTGCTGGCGCGCGAACAGCTGCAACCCACGCCGAAGTTCGAGGCGATCCACGCCGGCCTGTTCATGCCCCTGCACGAAGCCGTGACGGAGCGGGTCGCGGCCATCCGGCGGGAAGCGCCGGACAGCCGCGACAGCATCCTGCGGGCCCATGCCATCCTGGGACAGGCCATAGTCTTCGCCGTCGCGCGCGAGGCGCTGCTGCGGCGCCTGGGCGCCAAGCGCCTGACGCGCGCCATGGTCGGAGAGATCGCCGACATGGTCGGCAAGACGGCGCTGGCCGCGGCCCGCGATTGAGCAATCCGCGCGGCGCTCATTCCTGCCGCTGCTCGAAATACCTGCCCGGCGATGCGCCGAACGCGCGCCGGAACATGGCGATGAAACCGCTGGGCGAGGCATAGCCCAGCGCGTCGGCCACCGTCGCCACCGCCTCGCCTTGCGCCAGGCGCTCCAGCGCGTGGATCAATCCCGCCTGCTGCCGCCAGCGGCCGAAACTCATGCCGGTCTCCGCCGCCATCAGGCGTCGCAGCGTGCGCGGCGAGACCGCGCCCCATCGCGCCCAGTCCTCCAGCGAACGGGGATCGTCCGGCCGTTCATAGACCGCGCGCGCGATGCGCGCCAGGCGCGGGTCCGACGGCATGGGCAGGTGCAGCGGCTCGCGCGGCGCGCGCTGGATCTCGTCCAGCAGGACGTCGGCGATGCGGGCCTCGGGCGGCGCCAGTTCGCGCCGGTCGGTCCACGTCACGGCCCGGCGCACCAGCGCCTGCATCAGCTCGCTGATGCCGATCACGCAGGGCCGCGCCGGCAGCGCCGCGCAGGCGGCGGGCGCGACGATGACGCTCCAGCCGCTAGCCGCGCCGCTGACGCCGGCCCAATGGCGCTCCCCCGGCGGAATCCAGCCCGCGCGCTGCGGCGGCAGCAGCCAGGACCCATGCGAGGTGCGCACATGCACCAGCCCGCTCTCCACGCAGAACAGCTGGCCGCGCACATGGCTGTGCCAGTCGTACTCGCGCGAGCCCAGCCGATAAGGGCTGTCCGGATCGTCGCCGCCGCGCAGCGCGATCAGCGCCGGCCCGCCGGCGTCTTCGATGGGCTCGATGGAAGGAGGAATGCGAGGCTTGGCCATTTCTCGCTATTTTAAGGCTCAATAGCAATACCGTGATTCCGGCGGCCGGACCTACGCTGTCTCCATCGACATCCACTGGAATCCCCCCCATGACCCCTTCCCCCTTCCACATCGCCATCGCCGGCGCCGGCCTGGGCGGCCTGTGCCTGGCGCAGGCCCTGAAACGGCGGGGCATCGCCTTCGACGTCTATGAACAGGACGCCGCGCCCGACAGCCGCACCCAGGGCTACCGCATCCGCATTGACCGGACCGGCCAGGCCGCGCTGGCCGACAGCCTGCCGCCCGCGCAATATCAGCTGTTCCTGCAGACCTGCTCGCGCTCGCAGTCGGCCGGGCAGTTCCTGGATCCGAGGCTGTCGCCGGTCGCGGGCCGCCCATCCGACACCTGGAGCGATACGGACGCCGGTGACGACGGCGACGATGGCGACCGCAGCGCGCACCGCCAGACGCTGCGCCAGATCCTCATGCTCGGCATCGAGGACCGCGTGCATTTCGGCCAAGGCGTGAACGGCTATCGGGAACCGGACGACGGCGGCGTCCTGCTGACGCTGGCGGACGGCGCCACGCGGCGGACCGATGCGCTGGTCGGCGCCGACGGCGTGAATTCGGCGATCCGCCGTCTGCGGCTGCCCCACGCCACGCCGGCCGACACCGGCTCGGCCTGCATCTACGGCAAGACGCCGCTGGACGCCGCCCTGGACAGCCGGCTGACAAGCGCCACAAGCGTGATCTTCGGCCCGGACTACGCCATCGTCGTGGACCCGATGCGGTTCCGCGTTCCGACCCAGGCCGGCGCGCTGACGCCGGTGGCCGACTACCTGTACTGGGCCGTCATCGGCGGGCGGGACGCGCTCGGCCCGGACAGCCGCGACGGCGCGGCGCTGCTGCGGCGCATGGACGCGATGCTGGAACCCGGCGCCGATGGACTGAGCGACATGTTCAGCCAGGCCGACGCCGCGTCGGTCTCCATGCTGCCGGTGCGCAGCGCGCCGGAACTTGCGCCCTGGCCCGCCAGCCGCGTGACCCTGCTGGGCGACGCCATCCACGCCATGAGCCCCGCCGGCGGCGTCGGCGCCAACACGGCGCTGGACGACGCGGCCAGGCTGGCCCGGCATCTGGCTCGCGCGGCGCGGGACGGCCATCTGCCGGCCGCGCTGGCCGCCTACGAGACGGACATGCGCGCCCGCGCCAACGCCGCCGTCGCGGCCTCGTCGCAAGGCGCGCGCAAGCTGGCCGGCGTTCAATCCTGAACCAGCGGCCCCGGAGGCCGGTTGAGCAGGCAAGGCGTAAGGGCTATCCTGCGCCCCAACCCCATTCACCGGCCCGGCTTGCGCGCCTGCCCGCAAGCAACCGGGCCCACACGACAAGCCCGCCTCCATCGATGAAACCCCTGCAAGCATTGATCAACCACGAAGAATCCGCCCTGCCGCTGGTCCAATCCTGGGTCGCCGAGGCGAGAACAAGCTGCGAGATCCTGCCGCCCTCCGAACGCAGCGGCGACGTGCTGCATCGCCTGCAAGTCACCACCCGCTCGCCCATGGGCGCGGTCGCCCACGGCACGGGCGGCCTGCTCATCGATGGCGGCTGGCTGCGCGTGCTGGGGTCCGGGCATCCCCGGCTCACGCGCGACATCGCCAGTTGGAATGCCGGCCGCTCGAACGGCTTCCTGCTGATCGCCGACGATGCCGTCGGCGGCTTTTTCGCCATCAATGGCGGCGGCCTGGGCGCGGACGCGGGCGCCCTGTACTACCGGGCGCCCGACACCCTGGAATGGGAACCGCTGGAACTGAGCTACACCGACTTCCTGCGCTGGGCGCTGGGCGGCGGACTGGAGGAGTTCTACGAAGGGCTGCGCTGGCCCGGCTGGCAGACCGATGCGCAGGCCCTGGCGGGGGACCAGGGCTTCAGCTTCTATCCGTTCCTGTGGACGCGCGAAGGCTCGCCGTCGACCAGTTCGCGCAAGGCGGTGGACGTGGCGGAGCTGTATGCCATGAATGTGGAGCAGGCCGGCGCTTGAGACCGCCGGCCTGCCCCGCTGGAAAGGGCCTTGCGCCCCTCCATGATTACGCCGCCTTGGCTCCCTTGGCGTCCTTCGTCCCCTTGGACGAGTCCGCCTGGCCCTTGCGCTGCGCCTCGCTCTGCGCGGCGAGCAGTTCCGACATCAGGCTCTTCGTCTGCGACGTCACCGTGGGCAGCGTGTCGTCGCTGACCAGCTTGCCCTTCGCGTAGGTCTTGACGCGGGTGGACAGGACACTGGATTCCGTGCGGCTGGCCTGGCTCAGGTTGCCCAGGCGGTCATAGGCCAGGTCGGTCTTGCTGTTCTCCACATCCTCGATCAGGAAATACCGGTAATTCTGCGTCTCCGGATCCAGCGTCAGGTTCAGATCCTTCACGCCCGGCAGCGGCTTGTGGAAGCTGGCGACCAGGTTGGTCTCGCTTTCCTGCGACACATTCACGCCCAGGCCCTGCACACCGCTGATGCTGGTGCGTTGCGTGGCCAGGAAGGAGAAACTGTCCTGCTCGCCCGTCCGGTAGGGATTGCTCGCCACCGGGCCCTGCGTGATCGAGGCCGAGAAGTCCGCCATGCCCGACAGCGCGCCGCGATGCGCCAGAGGCACCGCGTCCTTGCTCTTGCCGATAAGGCTCAGCGGCGACGGCGCGGCCGTCTCGTAGCTCTGGTGCAGGGCCGAGAACGCTTCCTTGAAGAAGGACATCAGGGTCTGGTCGCCTTCGCCACGGCTGCGGGCGGCGTCGAACTTCTGCAGATAGCTGGCGACCGCGGCGTCGCGCTGCTGGGCGCTGCCGACCACCGTGGGCTGGCTGGCGTCCACATTCACCGTGACCACGCCGGTGGCGTTCTTGATCGTCAAGGAACGCTGCGCGGCGTCGGCCTGGAAGCTGATCGAGGCCATGCCCGAATCTCGGGTGGCGATGGCGGTTTCCAGCGACACCGAGGCCAGCAGCTTGGAATCGAACTTGGCCAGTCCGGCGACAGCCAGGCGCGGCGGCACCGAGCCCAGGCCGTCGACCGCATCCTGGAAGGACTTGGCCAGGCCGGCGATGGCCAGGCGCTCGTCTTCCGACAGCTCGCCCTCGCTGACGCCGATATCCACGGCAATGCCGTCGGCGCTGGCGCCCAGCTTCACGTCGACCTGCGTGCCGCTGGCGGTCATGATGCGCAGCGACACACCGGTGCCCGGCGCGCCGCGCAGCTGGCTGCTCAGGGCGGACGCCGACACGCCTTCGGTCGCGGCGGACGGCAGGATCAAGGATTGCGAGTAGCTGCCGCCTTCCGTGCGGAAGCGGCTCAGCACGGCGTCGGCCAGCCCATTGAAACGGCTGCTGACTGAATTGCGGCCATTGGTCGCCATCGTCGCGGAGATCGCGTCGTTGGCTTCGCGCTGCCAGATGGCGCCGGACGGCGCCATCTCCGCGATGCTGTCGCGGGTATAGGTCAGAGGCTCCTGCTTGCCACCCAGCGTCACCGTGGTGGACGGCTGCGGCGGATCGACCGGCTGGTTGGCCATTCTCACGCGCGACAGCGCCGGCGACGGCGTCTGGGGCGCGATGACCATCGGCAGGGAGCCCGAGGAAATCGTAGTCATGTCGACAATTCCGGCAAGCCAGGGGGCCAGGGTTGCCAGCTGCCGCCTCCGGAGGCCTCTCGCCTGCTAACGGCAGGCCGGAACCAGAACTTAAGCCCGCGCCGCCGATCCCGCCCCTTTTTTTGACACCCCTTTTTAGCTGGTCCCCAGCCCCCTGCCTGCCGGGAAGACGGCGCCAGCGCGCGCCGCGTCACCCCCGCCGCAGACTCCTGCGCGCCGGGTCCGGCCGGGGCACGGCGGCGATCAGCTGCCGCGTGTAAGCCTGCGCGGGACTCTCGAAGATCTGGTCGCAGTCGCCTTCCTCGACGATTTCGCCGGCAGCCATGACGGCCACCCGGTCGGCGAAATGCCGCACCACGCCCAGGTCATGCGAAATGAACAGATAGGTCAGGCCATGCTCGGCCTGCAGGTCGGCCAGCAGGTCCAGCACCTGGGCCTTGACCGACACGTCCAGCGCCGACACGGCCTCGTCGGCCACGATGAAGCGCGGCTCCAACGCCAGCGCGCGCGCGATGGCGATGCGCTGGCGCTGCCCGCCGGAAAACTGGTGCGGATAGCGCCGCGCGTGATCCGGCTGCAAGCCGACCCGCGACAGCAGCGCCAGCATGCGCGCCTGGCGTTCCTCGGCGCCGCAAAGCTTGTGGATGACCATGCCGTCCATGATGGCGTCGCCCACCGTGCGACGCGGGTTCAAGCTGGAATAGGGATCCTGGAAGATGGTCTGCACCTGGCGGCGGAACGCCAGCAGCGCGGCGCCGGACAGGCGTTGCACGTCATGGCCGGCCAGCTCGACGCTGCCGGACGTGGGCCGCAGCAGGCCGGCGATGCAGCGGCCCAGCGTGCTCTTGCCCGAGCCCGATTCGCCGACCAGCGCCAGCGTGGCGCCGCGCTCGATCGACAGGCTGACGCCGCGCACGGCCCGCAGCACGCGCGTCGGCCGGCCCAGCAGGTTGCGTGCCAGCACGAATTCCTTGGACACCGCGTCCGCGCGCAGGATGGCGTCGCTCATCGGGTAGCCTGCGCGCCTGTCCCGCGTCCCAGCCGCCGCGCCGGATCGCGCGGCGCGTCCACATCGGGCACGGCCGCGAGCAGGGCCTGCGTATAGGGATCGCGCGGCTGCGCGTAGATCTGCCCGACCGCGCCCTCCTCCACGATCCGGCCCGCCTGCATCACCACCACGCGGTCGGCGATCTCGGCCACCACGCCCAGGTCGTGCGTGATGAACAGCACCGCCGCACCACTCTGCGCCTGCAGGGTGAACAACAGTTCCAGCACCTGCGCCTGCACGGTCACATCCAGCGCGGTGGTGGGTTCGTCGGCGATGATGAGCCTGGGCGTCAGCGCGCAGGCGATGGCGATCATCACCCGCTGGCGCATGCCGCCGGACAACTCATGCGGATAGGCCCGGGCGCGCTGCGCCGGCTCGCGGATGCCGACGCGTTCCATCAGGTCCACCGCCCGGTCCCAGGCCTGACGGCGGCTGATGCGCTCGTGAATCAGGAAGACCTCGGCGATCTGCGCGCCCACCGTGCGCCCGGGGTTGAACGCCGTCATCGGCTCCTGGAACACCATGGAGATGTCCCTGCCCCGCAGCGCGTCGCGCTCGCGTTCCGTCGCGCGCAACAGGTCGCGGCCGTCGAAGCGCAGCTCATCGGCGCTGACGCGGCCGGGAGGATCGATCAGCCCCATCAGCGAAAAGCCGGTGACCGACTTGCCCGAACCGGACTCGCCGACCAGGCACACGACCTCGCCGCGCCGCACGCTCAGATCCACGCCCCGCACCGCGTGCACGGGGCCGTCGCGGCCATCGAAGCTGACAGCCAGGTTGCGCACGGTGAGCAGCGCGTCGGCGTGGTGGCTCATCGCCGCAGCTCCGGATTGAGCGCGTCCTGCAACCAGTCGCCCAGCACGTTGACGGCCAGCACCGTGAAGAACAGCGCCAGCGCCGGCACCAGCACGGGCCAGGGATTGGTGTAGAGATAGTCCTTCAGCGAGCCGACCATCTGGCCCCAGGATGGCACCGGCGGACGCACGCCCAGCCCCAGGAAGCTCAGCCCGGCCTCCAGCAGCATGGCGAAGGAAAACGTGAACGAGGCCTGCACCGCGATGATGGAACGCATGTTGGGCAGCACCTCGTGCCAGATGATCCAGGCCGGCCCCGCCCCGAGCGAGCGCGCCGCCTGCACATGCTCGCGCGCGCGGATGCCACGCGCCACGCCCCAGGCCACGCGCGCGAACTGCGGCGCGTACAGGATGCCGATGGTGGCGACCAGCGTCGGCAGATTGCCGCCGATGAAGGCCAGCACCACCAGCGCGACGAAGATCTCGGGCAGGGACACGAACACATCCACCACGCGGATGGCGGCGGCCTCGGCGCGGCGACCCAGGAAGGCCACGCCCACGCCGACGGCCACGCCCAGCACGCCGGCCAGCGCCACGGCGGCGGCCGCCACCGTCAGCGAAACGCGCGCGCCATGCACGGCGCGCGACAGCAGGTCGCGGCCCAGTTCGTCGGTGCCCAGCCAGTGCTTCCAGGTGGGCGAGGACAACAGATTGGCCGCGTCGATCTGGTACGGATCCTGCAGGCCCAGCAT
This sequence comes from Achromobacter sp. AONIH1, assembly GCF_002902905.1. NCBI lineage: Bacteria > Pseudomonadati > Pseudomonadota > Betaproteobacteria > Burkholderiales > Alcaligenaceae > Achromobacter > Achromobacter sp. AONIH1. The sequence continues at coordinate 6,541,374 of NZ_CP026124.1, forward strand.
GGGACCGAAGGCGGCGGCCAGCGCCACCAGCAGCAGGAAGGCCGCCGCCAGCCAGGCCGGCAGCGCGGCGGACAGCCAGCGCGGCGAACGGCGCGGAGCGGCGTCGACGGAAACGGGACGGGCACTCATGCCGGCGGCCTGCGGATGCGGGGATCGACCAGCCCCTGGGCCAGATCGATGGCCAGGCTGATCAGGATGAAGATGGCGAAGATGGCCAGCAGGCTGCCCTGGATGACGGGGTAGTCGCGCGCGAAGGCCGCGCTGACCAGCAGCGAGCTGAGGCCGGGCCAGTCGAACAGCGCCTCGATGATGACAGTGCCGCCCAACAGATTGCCGGCGCGGATGCCGACGATGGCGATCACCGGCACCAGCGCGTTGGGCAGCGCGTGCCGCAGGATGGCGCGGCCACGCGTCAGGCCCTTGGCGCGCGCCAGCTTCACATAGTCCTTGCCCATCACGTCGGTCAGGCTGGCGCGCGTCATGCGCGCGACCACGCCCATGAAGTTCAAGCCGATGGTCATGGCCGGCAGGATCAGCGACAGGCAATGCTGCAGCGGATCGTCGGCGAACGCGACGAAACCGGAGGACGGCAGCCAGCCCAGCCCCAGACTGAACACCAGCACCAGCAGGATACCCAGCACGAACACCGGCGCCGAGAACCCCGCCACCGCCAGCATGCCCGCCGCCATGCCGGCCAGCCGGCCGCGCGCCCGCGCGGCGACCACGCCCAGCGGCACGCCCAGCGCCACCGCGGCCAGCAGGCCGGTGCCGATCAGTTCCAGGCTGCGCGGAATGCGCCGGGCCAGCTCGTCGGCCACCGGTTCGCCCGTGCGCAGCGAGACGCCCAGGTCGCCATGCGCCAGCGCGCCGATCCAGCGCGCGAACTGCGCGCCCAGCGGCTGGTCCAGTCCCAGCTGCGCGCGCACTTTCAAGACCGCCAGCGGATCGCTGCCAGCCTGCTCGCCCAGCATGATGGCGACGGGATCGCCCGGCAGCAGATGGATGGCGATGAACACCACCCCGGTCGCCAGGGCCAGGGTGATGAAGGCCGAGGTCAGCCGCCGGGCCAGGAATGGCAGCATCCGTGGCCGCTCAATCCAGCCACATGGTGGGCAGGGAAATGCCCGGGCTGCTTTCGCTCAGCGCGCCGCCCAGCTGCGTGTAGCCGTGCACCTTGCGCAGATAGGCCTGCGCCTGCTCGCGCCAGTTCACGAACAGCCAGGGACTGGTTTCCAGGATGCGTTTTTCGGCCTCGTGGTAAATCGGCTGGCGCGCCTTGACGTCGGTCTGGGCGCGACCGGCGGCCAGCAGCTTCTCCAGCTCGGCGTCGCGGTAGCCGATGGGTTTGGCCCAGTAGCTGGAATCACCGCCCAGGTAATAGGCGTAGGCGTCGGGATCCGGCAGCTTGACCGACACGCCGTAGATCATCGATTCATAGTCGCCGCGATTCTTGCGCTCGACCAGCGTGGCCCACTCCACCGGCTCCAGCTTCAGGTTGATGCCGGCTTCCTTGAGGTTCGCCTGTATCACCTGCGCCATCGTGGTGTAGATGCCCAGGCCCTGGAACACCACCATGCTCGCGTCCACGCCGTTGGCGTGGCCGGCCTCGGCCAGCAGCGCGCGGGCGCGCGCCAGGTCGCGCTTGTAGGTGCCGTCCAGGTCCTTGTTGAAGTAGGGCGAATCGGCGGCCGTCGGCGCGCCGTAGATGGGCTGGCCATGGCCGAAGAAGGCGGCCTTGGACACGGCCTCGCGGTCGATGGCGTAGGACACGGCGCGGCGCACGCGCGCATCGTCGAAGGGCTTCTTGGACGTGTTGAACCAGACGCTCATGAAGGCGCCTCCGGCCATGTCGACCTTCATGCCGGCGTTGCGGCGCAGCGCGTCGATGTCCTTCCAGGGCACGAAGTCGATCATGTCCAGCGACTGACTGCGCAGCGCGTTCACGCGCGCGTCGTCGCTCTTGATCATGCGGAAGTCCACGCCGTCCAGATAGGGCTGGGCGTCGACGAAATAGGCGGGATTGCGGACCAGGCTGGCGCGCACGGCAGGCTCGTAGCTCTTGAGCACGAAGGGGCCGGTGCCGTTGGCGCTGAGCTTCAGATTGGCGCCGCTTTCCACCCACTTGCGCGACACGATGGCCACCTCGGGCATGGCCAGCACGGCCAGCAGGGTCGCGTCCGGCGAGGGCTTCTCGACCTTGACGGTGGCCGCGTCGACCACCGTCACCGTGGCGCCCAGCAGGTTCGAGCGCAGCGTGGCGCCGGCGGCGGGATCCAGGATGCGGTCGAGCGAGAATTTCACGTCGTCGGCCGTGACCGGCGTGCCGTCATGGAACTTCGCGCCGGCGCGCAGATGGAAGACGATGCTGCGGGCGTCGGGCTGCTCCCAGCTCTGCGCCAGGCGCGGCACCACCGCGCCGGTCTTGTCGTAGCCGACCAGCGGGCTGTACAGCACCTCGATCAGCACCTTCCAGGCATTGCCGCCGTAGACGTGCGGATCCAGCGACACGATCTCGGACACGGTGCCGTAGCGCAGCGTGCCCCCCTTCTTCGGCGCGCCGGCGGCGTGGACGCCGCTGGAAACCGCCACCAACGCGCTCACGCCCAGGCCCAGCGCCAGGCGGCGCATCGTATGCAACATCGTCATCACATTCCTCTCGCTCTGATAGGTCCGCCGGCGCGCGGCCCGGCCGTCAGGACGGCAGGGCTTCGACCAGGCGGTCGATTTCACTGGTGTCGTTGTAGTACGTGGGCGAGATGCGCAGATTGCCGCCGCGCACCGCCAGGTCCACCCCGGCGTTGCGCAGGCGGACGGCGATTTCCTGCGCGTCATAGCCAGCATGCTTGAACGACAGGTTCCCCGAGGCCTCGCCCTGCGCCCGCGAGCTGACGATCTGCCAGCCCTTGCGTTGCAGCGCGGCGCCAGCATAGCCTGTCAGCTCCAGAATGTGCGATTCGATGCTCTTGGGCGTCAGCGCCAGCTGGATGCGGACGGCGGCGTCCAGGCCCCAGATGCCGGTGAAATTCGCCAGCGCCTCCTCGAAACGGCCCGCGTTCTGGCGGTATTCGAGCAGGTAATGCATATGGTCCTCGGTGCTGTCGACGCTGTGATAGCCCACGTTGGGAGGATCCAGCACACCCAGCACGCTCTTGCGGCAATAGAAGAAGCCGGTGCCCACCGGCGCCAGCATCCATTTGTGGCCGCCGACCGACAGGAAGTGGATGCCCAGCATTTCCACGTTCAGCTGCAAGGCGCCGGCCCACTGGATCGCGTCCAGGTTCAGGTATACGCCGCGCTCGTTGCACAGGTTGGAGGTGGCCTCCAGATCGTGGCGGAAACCGTTGGAGAACTGCACGGCGCTGAGCGACACCAGCCGCGTGCGGTCGTCCATGAGCTTGCGGATGTCGTCCACCAGGATGCGACCATTGCGGTTCTTGACCCAGCGGATGGTGACGCCGCGCGCGGCCAGCTTCATCCAGCAGTACACGTTGGACGGGTACTCGATGTCGGGCAGGATCAGGTTGTCGCCGTCGCGCCAGGGAAAACCATTAGCGACGTTGACCAGGCCCTCGGTGGTGTTCTTGACGAAGGCGATCTCGTCGCGATGCGCGCCGATCAGGCGGCCGATGCGGGCCTTGATGGTCTCGTCGGCGTAGCGGCACCACTCGGGATAGGAATTGCGTCCATGGTCGCGCACGTCTTCCATGTACCGGTTCACCGCGGCCACCACCGGCAGGCTCAGGGCGCCGATGGACGCGTTGTTCAGGTACGCGCGCTTGTGCTTGATGGGGAACGCCAGGCCGATATTGCTCCAGTCGAGCAGCTCGATGCCGTTGCGTTCATCGGGGAACAACGCCGCGGGGCTGCCCACGGATACCTCTTTCTCTTGGATATTCACGCCGCGCCTCTTTCATCGAAAGTTGAGCCGATCCTAAGATCGCGTGAATTCATGCGTCAATTTCGTTCGGAGTATTGATTCATGCGGATTTGTAATGGATCATCGTCGCGCTGCCTGCTTGCCCAATCAGGGCAAGGCTTTGCGCTTTTTTGCGTTCACGCCTGATTCGCGCCTGACTCACACCTGACCACGGGTTTTCCCCTATGCGAATGAACCGCCTGCAAGCCCTGCGCGCCGTGATGGAGACCGGCAGCGTGACCGAAGCCTCACGGCGCATCCACCGTACCCAGCCCCAGATCAGCCGGCTGATCTCGGCGCTGGAAGCCGAGGTCGGCTTCACGCTGTTCCTGCGCCAGGGGCGCGGCCTGGTTCCCACCCAGGAATGCCTGCGCTTCTATGAAGGCACGCGCCATATCCTGGCGGGCTTCGAAGAGGTGTCGCGTATCGCCAGCAGCATCCGCAACCAGCAGGACGCCTGGCTGCGCATCCTGACGCAGCCCTATCTGGCCTACAGCGTCACGCCCGCCGCCATCGCCGAGTTCTCGCGCCTGCATCCGCGCGTGAAGGTATCGCTGGAAGTTCGTTCGCGCGTGGAGGTCGGCCTGTGGATGTCCGGCCAGCAGTTCGACCTGGGGCTGGCGGCGCTGCCCATCGATTTTCCCGGCATCCGCTCGCGCAGTTTCGCCGACGTGCGGCTGGTCATCGCCATGCCCGAGCGCCACCGGCTGGCGGCCAAGTCCGTGGTCACGGTGGACGACATCAAGGACGAACCCTTCATCGCGCTGCGCCCTTACACGCTGCTGCGCAAGCACATCGACGACCTGATGGAGCAGCGGCGCCTGCCGCTGCACATGGTGATGGAAACCTCGTCCGGCCAATCGGCCTGCCAGCTGGCCGCACTGGGCGTGGGCGTGGCGCTGGCCGACCCGGTGCTGGCCGCCAACGTGCCCGGCATCGTGCTGCGGGATTTCGAGCCCAAGCTGACCCTGCCCTACGGGTTCCTGCTGCCCAACGCCTATGCGCCATCGGAACAGGCGCGCGAGTTCGCTCGGATCTTCGTGCGGCTGGTGAAGGAGACCGCGCCGCAGCGGGTGGAACTGGGCGAATGCAGCCTGGATGGGAACGCGCTATTGCCCTGAAGCGAGCGCCGAAGCGCGGACCTGTCGACGATCGCCTGTCTCCCGCCAACAACACGCGGCTCGCGCGGGATGGATCTGGCGGCGCCGCCGTTCGCGGCCTTTGCCGGCGATTTCCCTGGCATTTTCTTGTTATATCCGTCTATCGCACGGCAATCCGCTCACGCCCGCCCGGGCTTGAAGATTCGACGAAAGAATTCGTCAGAATCATCCTTAATCCGCTAATTACAATTTTTTAATAATTCTTGCAACCTGCCGTCAACCGAGCAGGCGAATGGCCGGCGTCCCATTCCGGAGGTGCGGCGGACATTATTAAAAAATAAGGAGCGGGCCTTGAATCACATATACCGGCTGGTATGGAACAACGCTGTGCGTGCCTGGCAGCCCGTTTCCGAATTCGCCGCGCAGACGCGCGGCGGCCGCGCATCCGCCGGGCTGTGCGCCCCGATGCGCTGGCCGCGCCATGCGCTGGCCGTGGCGCTGGCGCTGGGCCTGTCCGGCTGGAGCGGGATGGCGACGGCGGCCAACTGCCGCAATAACGGCAGCTTGAGCGCCATCATCTGCGACGTCCCGGCCAACGTGCTGCAACCGTACTACAGCACCTTTACGTCAAACGCCACGATCACCGTGACTTCCGCCGGTAGCCTGGGCGTCGGCCTGACCATGAGCGGAACCGCCCTGGGCATACAGGGCCAAGGCGTGACGCTGGACAACAGCGGCAGGATCGATCCCTTCACGCTCGGCACGACCCGGTCGATTGCGTCGAACGGCGTCGCCTTCACGGCGGCCGGCGGCAGCATGCAGACCATCATCAACCGGGCGAACGGCATCATCGGCGGCGCCAGCGGCGACCACGCCCCGACGCTTACTGATCTGACGGGCCTCGCGCTCGCGGTGCAGAATGGCTCACTCGGCACCACCACCATCGAGAACCAGAAAGACGGCAAGATCACAGCCGGCATCATCGCCAGCAGCACACGGGCCGTCCTGGACGCACCCGTCATCGCCGCCTACGGCGGTGGCCAGGTGAATATCACCAACGACGGCACGATCATCGGCCGGGTCGCCCTGCAAGGGCCGATCATGCCGGGCGCCCCGGGCAACACCTTCATCAACGCCGGCAGCATCCAGGGCAGCGTCTCGATGGGCGCGGGCGGCGTCAATGTATTCACGGCACGGTCTGGCTCCAGCGTGACGGGCATCGGCAACCCGCTGGATCAGTACGTCGGGTCCGCCCCGGGCCTGCGCTTCATCGCGCCAGGCAAGGTCGACGGCGGTGGCGCCGGCAGCACGCTGGTGCTGGAAGATCCGGCGGGCAACGGCCTGTCCAACAACGTCTCGAGTTCGACCTACACCAACTTCGACAACCTGACCGTCAACAGCGGCAACTGGCGCCTGACGGACGGCCCGCTGGTCATGCCGAGCGGCGCCGTCACGCTCAAGGGCGGCGTCGCCACCGTCGACAACAACGGCGTATTCGGCACCGGTGTCATCAACGCGCAAGGCGGCAGCATCGCCTCGTCCGTTTTCCGCTCGACACTGGCCAACGACATCGTGCTGGGCACGGGTGGCCTGACGACGAGCGACGCCAACCAGCTCGTCCTGTCCGGCAAGCTGTCCGGCACGGGCGGCCTGACCGTCGCGGGCACCGGCCAGGTCACGCTGGGAGGGGCCAACGACTACAGCGGCGGCACCACCGTCCAGACCGACGCCACCTTGCTGGGCGACAACGGCAGCCTGCAAGGCAACATTCACAACAACGGCCGGCTATTCTTCATGCAGTCCAGCGCCGGCACCTATGGCGGTGTCCTGTCCGGTACAGACACCGTGAACAAGAACGACGCGGGCACGCTGACGCTGACCGGCGCGAACACCTCAACCGGCACCTTCGCCGTCAACGGCGGCACGCTGGCCATCGGCGCCGGCGGCAGCCTGTCCAGCAGCGCCAAGGTATGGCTGGGGGCCAACACCGCCTTCGACCTGAGCGCCGCCGGCGCCCAGACCATCGGCGGGCTGAGCGGCACGGGCAACGTCACGCTGGGCGCCAGCGCGCTGACCCTGGCCGGCAGCGCCTCAAGCACCTACGGCGGCGTCATCTCCGGCACCGGCACGCTGACCAAGACGGGCACCGGCACACAGACGCTCGACGGCGCCAACCTCATCACCGGCGGAGTCACCATCAACGGCGGCACGCTCAAGCTGGGCACGAACGGCAGCCTGGCCCCCAATGCCAGGGTCACGGTCGATACGGGCGGCGTCTTCGATGCCTCCGCCGCCCAATACCAGACCCTGGGCGCCCTGAACGGCACCGGCGGCGAGGTCAAGCTGGGCGGCATAGTCCTGACGCTCGAAAGCGGCTCCTTTGGCGGCACGATCTCGGGCAGCTCCGCCGCGCTGATGAAGACCGGCGCCGGCCTGCTTGAACTGAACGGCGCCGCCACCTACGACGGCCAGACGATAGTCAACGGCGGCACGCTGATGGTCGGCGGGGCGTCGGCCTATTCCACGGCGCGCATCAACGGCGACGTCTACGTAGGCGGTGGCGGCAAGCTCGGCGGCTTCGGCAAGGTCGATGGCAATGTGACCGTGGCCGCCAATGGGTATCTGACGCCGGGCGCGCCGGGAGGCGTATTCACCGTCGGCGCCCTCACACTGGAGCAGGGCAGCACCGCGCAGTTCAGCCTCGGCGCGCCGGGCGCAGACTTCGGCACGCCCGGCGCCGGCCACAGCGTGTCGGCCCTGGGCGACCTGACCCTGAACGGCGCGCGCCTGGACATCTTGAACGGCGGCGGCTACGGCCCCGGCCTGTACCGGCTATTCGACTACACCGGCGCGCTGACGACAACCAATGGCGGAATCACCTCCACCGTGGCCGGCCAGACCATCCAGACGCTGTCCGCAGCCAAGCAGATCAACCTGATCAACACCGCGGGCATGCCGCTGGCATTCTGGAACGCCGACGGACTGGCCAGCCCGACCCAGATGGGCGGCGGCTCCGGCGCCTGGTCGGCCACCAACCCGAATTGGAGCAACTTCAACGGCAGCGCGACCGGCGCGCGCTATCCCGTTGACGCCTTCTCCATCTTCGGCGGCGCCGCCGGCACCGTCACGATCGACAACACCGCCGGCGCGGTGCTGGCCCAGGGCATGCAGTTCGCCAGCGACGGCTACCGCCTGAACGGCGACCCGCTGACCCTGGTCGCGCCCGCCGCCGGCCAGCTGAGCGAGGTGCGCGTGGGCGACGGCGGCGCCAGCTCCGCCGGCTGGACCACGACCATCGACAACGTGCTCACCGGCAACGGCCTGAACAAGACCGGCACCGGCACCCTGGTGCTCAACGGCGCCAACACCTACACCCAGGACACGCGCCTGAGCGCCGGCACGCTGTCGGTGTCTTCCGACGCGAACCTGGGCGCCGCCTCCAGCGGCCTGGACTTCCAGGGCGGTACGCTGCGCGTCACCGGCACCGCCATGCAAGGCACGCCCCGCATGATCACCTGGGGCGCGGCCGGCGGCGGTTTCGACATCGCCGACGCGGGCAACACCTTCTCCGTGTCGCAAACGCTGTCCGGCAGCGGCGGCCTGACCAAGCTGGGCGCCGGCACGCTGGCGCTTCTGTCAAACAATGACTACACCGGCGTCACCCGGGTCGCCAGCGGCACGCTGCAACTCGGCGACGGCGGCTCGTACGGCAGCATCGCCGGCGACGCCATCGTCCAGGCCGGCGCCACCCTGGCCTTCAACCGCACCGGCTCGCTGGTCTACGGCGGCACGCTGTCCGGCGCCGGCGAACTGCGCAAACAGGGCCTGGGCACCCTGATCCTGACCGGCAACAACACCCTGACCGGCGTCACCCGCATCGACCGCGGCACGCTGCAGATCGGCAACCGCGGCAACACCGGCTCGCTGACCGGCGACATCGTCAACAATGGCGAGCTGCTCTTCAGGCGGTCGGACAACTGGACCTACGCCGGCTCGCTGTCCGGCTCGGGCGCCACCAAGGTTCTCGGCGACAGCACCCTGACCTTGCTCGGCAACAGCAGCGCCTATACCGGCACCCTCACCGTCTATCCCGATAGCGCCCTGCAGGTGGAAGGCAAGCTCGGCGGCACGGTGGAGACCAGCGTCCGAACCGTCCTGTCCGGCACCGGCACCCTCAACAACGTGGTGCTGACCAGCGGGATGCTCGCGCCGGGCAATGCCGCCAGGCCCATGGGCACGATGAAGCTGCGGGGCGACCTGAGCTTCGGGCAGTATGCGTCCTACCGCGTCGCCGCCTCGCCCGACGGCCAGCACAGCAGCGTCCAGGTGGGCGGCAAGGCCACGCTGGCCGGCTCCGTGGTGCACGTGGGCGCCAACGGCAGCTACGCCCCGTCCACCACCTACACCATCCTGACCGCCGACGGCGGCGTGCAGGGCCGCTTCGGCAAGGTCTCCAGCAACCTGGCCTTCCTCAACCCCACGCTGGCCTATGACGACCACCGCGTGGACCTGGTCATCAAGACCAAGGAAGTGCCCACCGACGACGGCGGCACCCGCCCGATCGAGTTCGCCGACGCCGGCAACACCAGCAACCAGCGCGCCGTCGCCCGCGCGCTGCAAAGCCTGCCCAAGGACAGCCCGCTGTACCGCCGCGTCATGAACCTGCCCAACGGCGCGCCGGCCGGCGCCTTCGACGGCCTGAGCGGCGAGACCCACTCGACCTCCGCCACCATGCTGCAGGGCGCCGCCAACACCTTCGTGCAGGTGCCCATGACGCGCCTGCGCGCCAACCTGAACGCCGGCATGCTGCCCGGCGTGCCCACCGCCCAGCTCGGCCTGGGCGACGCCGCCGCGCTGCCGCAGGCCGCCGCGCAGCCTCTGTGGGCGCAGGTCTTCGGCAACTGGGGCACCATGCGCGGCGACGGCAACGCCGCCAAGACCACGCAAACCGACAGCGGCATCACCATCGGCGGCGACCATGCCATCGGCGGTGGCTGGCGCCTGGGCGGCGCGCTGGGCTACACCAACAGCCGCAGCAGCACCGGCGAGCGCGGCGCCAGCGCCAAGGCCGACAGCTACAGCCTGACGATCTACGGCGGCAAGGCCTTCGACCTCGGCTCGGCCAAGCTCAACTTCAGCCTGGGCACGGCCTACACATGGCACGACATGTCGACCCGTCGCAACACCGACGCCGCCGGCCTGCCGCAGACGCTGGAAGCCAGCTACCGTGGCAACACCGCCCAGGTCTTCACCGAGCTGGGCTACGCCATCCCGGTCACCGAGCGCGTCACGCTGGAGCCGTTCGTCGGCGCCGGCTACAGCAGCCTGCGCACCCGCGCCTTCACCGAGTCCGGCGGCGACGCCGCCCTGCGCGGCGACAGCAACCGCAACAACGTCGCCACCACCACGCTCGGCCTGCATGCACGCAGCGTCTTCGAAAGCGCCGGCGCGCGCGGTCAGGTGCATGGCACGCTGGGCTGGCGCCATGCCTATGGCGACGTCAACCCGGCCAGCACGCTGTCCTTCGTGCAGGGCGGCGGCTCGTTCACGGCCAACGGCGTGCCGGTGGCCCGCGACGCGGCCCTGGTCGAGCTGGGCGTGAACATGGACGTGAGCAAGCGCACCACGGTCGGCGTGACCTACGGCGGCCAGTTCGGCAGCGGCAACCGCCAGCACACCGGCACGCTGGACGTGCGTTACCGCTACTGATGGCGGCAAGGCGGCCGGCGCCTGCGCGCTGGCCGCCATGACGGCGGCCCGTCTGCCTGACGCAGCACGGGCCGCCGGCTTTCAACCCGCCTGATCCAGGCGGTCGGCAAACCAGTCGCACACGAACACGGTTCTTTCGGCCGCGTGGTTGTAGATCGTGTGCTCGCCATCCTCCCAGACCTTGAGCGTGCCCAGCGCGGGCAGCGCGGCATCCAGGAACGGTTGCTGGTCCGCCAGCTTGATCAGCGGGTCCGCGCCGCCGTGTATCACCAGTAGCGGGCAGCCGATGCGGTCGCGCCGCGCATCGAAGCGCATGCGGACGAAGTTGGCGGCCACGGCATCCAGGTCGGCGCTGCCCAGCATCGCGGCAGCCTGTTCGACGAAAGTGCGGAACGGCAGCAGCGAAGGCGCGGCCAGCGCGCCGTTCACGCAGCAGGCGGCAATGCGCGGATCGGCAGCCGCCGTCGACGCGGCCCACAGGCCGCCCACGCTATTGCCCCAGATGCCGGCGCGGCCCAGCGACGGATCGCCCACGACGCGATCGACAAAGCAGCGATACGCCGCCGCCATATCCACGTCCACGTGGATACGCTGCTCCAGCCGTGTTTCCCCCTGGCCCGGCCCCTCGGCCAGCAAGGTGGCGAGTCCCCTGGCCGCCAATTGGCGCGCGATCGGCCAATAGGCCATGCCCCAGCCGCTCTGCCCGCCGAATACGATGACCGTGCCGCGCGCGGCGCGCGCGGCGGGGCGGACCAGCCAGCCGATCAGACGCGCGCCGTTGAACGGCAGCTCCACCCGTTCCACCGGCAATTCCGACAGCCCGGCCAGGCGCCGCGTGGCCGCGCTCAGCCGCGCATACAGCTGCCGCTTGCGCGGCGTGTCGTCGTTGTAGGCCATCTGCGCGAACAGCAGGCAGGCGATCGCCTTTTCCTGCGCATCGCGGGCGGTGACGGGATGTCCGGCCCGTTCGGCCTGGCCGGCGCGCGCGAACTGGGCCTCGGCCAAGGCCTCGGCCGCCATGTCCCAGGGCTCGCCCTGCGCCGTGCGCGCGTGCAGCGCGATGGCGTCGGCGTAGTCCATGCCGCAATCGAGCAGCCGGGTCACGGGCATGGCCCGTTGCAAGGCCTGCGCGGCGGCGGATATCTCGGTGCTCATGCTGGCTCCTTCCTTCATGCCGCGCGCGCGTCCGCCGCCGATTGCGTCCGCCCGTCCGCCCGCCAGTGCAGCTGGCGGCGCAGGTCATCGACCAGCGCGCCCAGGTCGTCCAGCGTCGCTACCGACCCGAACACCGCGAAGTCCGGCCGGCTGAGATAGGCCTGGATGCCATGCGCATCCAGGAACGCCTGCTGGTCGCCGTCCAGGTCGACCACCGCGTCGCGACCGGCGCCATCGACCGACAACACCGCGTAACGGCACCCGAGCTGCTCCAGGAAACGCAGCTGGCTCTCATCCAGATGACGGGCCGGATGCTCGCGGGCGACGAGCTGGAAGCCGTAGCCGATCACTTCGTCCAGGCAGCCTTCCGCCGCGCCCTGGCGCACGCGCCCCTGCGGCGCGGGCGCTCCCGTCGCCGCCGCCAGGCCGCCGTCGCGCCCGCGTCCCAGCACGCCGTGCTCGATCCTCGGAAACGGCGGCATCGGCGGCACCTGGCCGGCGCGGAACGCCGCGTCGCGCTGGGCGACCTTGTCGAGGTCGTCCTCGTTGACGACCTGCCCCAGGAACAGGGACATCTGCGTGATCGCGGTCACGTGCGGGCGACGCTCGGCCTCGTAGCTGTCCAGCAAGTCCTCGGAGGCGCGCCCGCTCAAGACCAGGTCCAGTTTCCACGCCAGGTTGATGCCGTCGCGCATGCCGGAACAGGCGCCCTGCCCCATGTACGGCATCATGGTGTGCGCAGCGTCGCCCGCCAGGAACACGCGCCCCTCGCGCCAGCGCTCGGCGATGCGCGTCTCGAAGGTGTAGACCACGTGGCGCAGCAGCTTCAAGTCGTCCGGCCCCAGGCCATAGCGTTCATGCAGCCAGCGCCAGCCGGCGTCCTCCTGTTCCCAATCGGCCGTTTCCTCGCCGGGCAGCACACGCAGCTCGAAACGGGTGCGCCGCGTGCCGATAGGCATGTGCATGTAGGCGCGCGCCGGATCACAGTAGATCGTCGTGAGGGCGCAGGCCGCGCCCAGGTCGCGCTTATTCTCGGAATCCAGGTTGAGCCAGCGCTCGTTGTAGCCGAAGTCGCTGCGCTCGATGCCAAGCGTGCGGCGCACGAAGCTGTTGGCGCCATCGGCGCCGATGACGTAGCGCACGCGGAATTCGCGGGGCGCGTCCGTCCATTGCGCTTCCTGGCCGCCGCGCCGGGGATGAGCGGACAGCGTCACGCCCTGCTCGTCCTGCTTCAGCGTGTCGACTTCCCAGCCGCGCAACACGGTCACGTTCGGGTAGCCCTTGGCGCGCGCCTCGACGGCATCCTCGATGTCGGGCTGGTAGATCGAGATGTGCGCGGGATAGCCGCAGGCCCGCCCGCTCCAGTTCAGTTCCAGCAGCAGATCGCCGGCCGCGTCGCGATAGTGATAGGTGTCGACCGCCTTGGCGCTGCGCAGCGCCCGCTGGATCTCGCCGCTGGCCTGCACGATGCGCGCGGTCTCGCCATCGATATGCGTGAGCCTGGGCAGGCCATAAGGCGTGGGCCAGCGCTCGATGACCATCACGCGATAGCCCGCGCGTCCCAGCATCGAAGCCGCGACCAGGCCGGTGGGCCCGTATCCGACCACCGCCACGTCGTAGCGCGCGGCCTCGTCCGCGCCATGCGCCTCTTGTTCTGACGTCATTTCCGTCTCCTTGATTGTCTGTATTGTTGTCTCCCGCCATTCGCGCGGGATCGTGTTCAGTATTCGCGCGGCGGCGCCCCGTCGAAGGCATCCTGCAGCAGCGCGCGCAACGCGCCGCGCTCGACCGGACGTGGATTCCGATACGGATTCGCGACGGCGAGGTCGGCGGCCCGGTCCAGGTCGGCCACACGCATGCCGATGTCGGCCAGCGACAGCGGCGCGCCCACGGCGCGCGCAAAGGCGTGCATGCCGCGCGCCGCGTCCTCGGCGCCGAGCGCGCGCGCGATCCGGCGCATCGCCTCGGGCGCGGCGGCCGTGTTGTAGGCCAGCGCATGCGGCAGGATGATGGCGTGCGTCTGCGCATGCGGCAGATTGAAGCTGCCGCCCAGCGTGTGGCAGAGCTTGTGATGCAGCGCCATGCCCACATTGCCCAGCACCGTGCCGCACAGCCAGGCGCCGTACAGCGCGTCGCCGCGCGCGCGCGGATCGGCGGCGTCGCGCCGCAGGCCCGGCAAGCCGCGCGCCAGCGCGGCGATGCCTTCCTCGGCCATCAGGCTCATCACCGGATTGGCATCCACCGCGTACAAGCCCTCGGCCGCGTGCGCCATGGCATTGATGCCGCTGGCCACGGACAGGTCCACCGGCAGGCTCAACGACAGCTGCGGGTCATACAAGACCGTCCGGGGCAGCACGCGCGGATCGGTGCCCGTGCGTTTGAGGCCGTTCTCGGTCACGCCGTAGATCGGCGTCATTTCACTGCCCGCATAGGTGGTCGGGATGGCCAGGATGGGCAGGCTGCTTTCCAGCGCGATCGCCTTGCCCAGCCCGACCGTGGAGCCGCCGCCCACGGCGACGGCGCAGTCCGCGCCGCGCGAGCGGGCGAACTCGCGCGCGTCCCGCGCCACTTCGATCGGCACGTGCATCGCCGCCCGGTCGTAGACGCCGACGGCACGCGCGCCCAACCGCTCGGCGACCGATTCGGCCATGGCGCGCTGCTCCGGCGTGCACAGCACCAGCGCACGCTGCGCGCCCAACGCCTGCACTTCGTCTTCCAGATGGCGCAGGCTGCCCGCGCCGAAGATCACGCGCGCGGGGCGCGCCTGATAGATGAATTCCATGATTCCCCCCGTCACCGCGTGACGTAGTCCACCTGGTGGCGCGCGATCCGCAGGCCCGCCAGTTCCTCGCGCACCCGCGCATGCGCCGGGTGCTCCGCATAGGCGCGCAGCGCCTCGTCCGATTCGAAGTCCGCCACCAGCACCAGGTCGCAGGCATAGTCCACGCCGCTGACGTCGGCGCCGATCTCGACCCGCGTCATGCCCGGAATGCGGCCACGCAGCCCCTCGAAGGCCGCCTGCACGCGCCGGCGCGCCTCGCTCCGCTCGTCGGCGCTGCGGCCCGCCACTTTCCACATCACGACGTGCCGGATCATGCCGACGGCCTTTTGGGGTTCAGCACGAAGTCATAGTCCAGCGTGTAGTACGGCGCGTCCAGGCGCGAACCGTCCGGCGCCAGGCCCGCGGAATGCCGGACCCAGTCGGCGACCAACGTAGAACGCACGCCGAACACCGCGTCGGATTCCAGATAGGGATCGCCGTCGCGGAACACATGCGTGATCAGCGTCTCGCAGCCCGGCGCCTGGATCATGAAATGCAGATGCGCGGGCCGCCACGGATGCCGGCCCAGCGCGGACAGCAACGCGCCGACCGGACCATCGTGGGGGATCGGATAGGGTTCGGCCAATATCGAGCGGAAGGCATAGCGCCCTTGCGCGTCCGTGCGCAGCTTGCCGCGCGCGCGGTGCGTGATGCTGCCGTCGGCCGCCGGCGGCGACTGCACGTCATAGTGGCCGTCCTGATCGGCCTGCCAGACTTCCATCAGGGCATGGGCCACGGGCTTTCCGTCCACATCCAGCACCCGGCCGCGCACGAAGCAGGGCTCGCCTGGGGCGCCATTGGCGATGTCCGCGTCGCATGCGTACTCCGGACTGCCCTCGACATAGAACGGGCCGAACACCGTCGCCTCGGTACAGCCCGCCGGCTTGGCATGGTTCTGCGCCGTGACCAGCGTCGACAGGCCGAGCACGTCCGACAGCAGGATGAATTCCTGACGCTGGTCATCGGTGATGTGGCCCACGCCCGTCAGGAAGCCGATGGCGGCCTGCCATTCGGCTTCGCTCAGGCGGACCTCGCGGGCGAAGGAATGCAGATGCTGGACCAGACTTGTGAAGACGGTCCGCAACCGCTCGTCGCGGCAACCGCCGAGTGACGCGATCACGGCCTGCGTGATCGTGTCTTCGTTGAGATTGCGCATAGGGGTAGTCTCCGGATGTAGTTCTGCGATAGGTTGCGATAACATTAATTCCGTCTCGCCAAGGAAAAAAGACAGGTTTGCGGAGTTTTGTTCTCCGCTACGCGGAGAAATCACCAGCATGGACAGATGGGCCCAGATCGAGTTCTTCATCCAGGTCGCGGAACTGGGCAGCCTGTCCAAGGCCGCCGAACGGCTGGGCATGTCCAGCGCGGCGGCCAGCCGATGCCTGAACGCGCTGGAAGAACGCCTGTCGGCGCGGCTGGTCGAGCGCACCACGCGACGCCTGTGGCTGACCGACGTGGGCCGCGAATACCACCGGCGCTGCGTCGCCATCATGGGCGAGATGGCGGAAGCCGACGCCGCCGTCAACGCCGCCACGCTCAATCCCAGCGGCACGCTGCGCGTGACAGCATCCGTGTCCTTCGCCTCGATCTACATCGCGCCCGCGCTGCCGGAATTCCACAAGCGCTATCCCAACCTGGACGTGCAGATCGTGGCCGCGAACCGCTATCCCGACTTCATCGAGGCCGGCATCGACGTGGCCATCCGCACGCGCGAGCATGAAGGCGATTCCAGCATCACCGTGCGCAAGCTGGCCGAGACGCGGCGCGTGCTGGCCGCCTCGCCCGGCTACCTGGCCAAGCGCGGCGCGCCCGCCACGCCGGACGCGCTGTGCCAGCACGACCTGCTGGTCTACAACCTGGCCAACGATCCCTATGTGCTGCATTTCCAGCGCGGCGCGCGGACGCAGTCGGTGCCCATCAAGAGCGTGCTCGACGCCAACGAAGGACAGGTGATCCGCGCGGCGGCGCTGGCCGGGCTGGGCATCCTGATCCAGCCGCTGTACATCATTCACGCCGACATCGTCGCCGGCAAGCTGGTGCCGGTGCTGGCCGACTGGCGCCTGCCCGCGCTCACCATCAACATCGCCTACCAAAGCCGGCGCCATCAGCCGGCGAAGATCCGCGTGTTCACGGAGTTCCTGATGGAACGCTTCGAACGGCTGGGCTTTGCCCGCAAGTGGAACGAGATCGCGCGATAGCGCCGCCCAGCCCCCTGCGCCAGCAACTCCTTCGCCACGCGAAGAACTGTTCTTCCCCCACCGGACTTTTTCCGCTCCAGACACACGGCCACCATTGCGTCTGCCGAAAAACGCGGGCTCCGCGCCCGCGCATCGGCAACCACGACAACGCAAAAAAACAACCTGGCCTGGAGACGCCATGACATACCCCATCACGCGCCGGCTCGGCGCCGGCCTACTCGCCTGCGCGGCCGCCAGCCTTGCCCACGCCACCGAGAACGGACAGATCAGCTATCCGGTCGGCGTCAACACGGTGCTCAACGGCCTGCTGCCGCCGCCGGGCGCCACGCAGTTCTTCAATTACTCGATCTATTATTCCGCCGACAGATTCGCCGGTCCGCACGGCGGCAGCGCCGTTCCCGGCTTTCGCCTGGACGTGGTGGCGGAGACGCCGCGCATCGTGCACACCTGGGAGCGTGGCCTGGGGCCCTTCACGATTTCCAGCAGCGCGATCGTCCCGATCCAGCGCGCGCGCCTGTCCACGCCAGCCGGAACCGGCGCCAGGACCGCGCTGGGCGACGTGATACTGGAGCCGTTCATGCTGGGCTATGCCAGTCCTGCAAAAGACTTCCACGCCTTCTTCTCGCCCTCGTTCGCCGTGCCCACCGGCGCCTATTCGTCCAGCCGGATCGCCAATACCGGCCTGAACACGTATGCCTTCCTGCCGTACCTGAGCATGAGCTGGTTTCCAAGCCCGCGATGGGAAGTCTCCGCCACGACGCTGATCGAAGCCAACACGCGCAACCGCGCGACCGGCTACCAGTCCGGTTCGGTCGCCGTGCTGGACTACCTGGTGGGCTACGCCGTCAGCCCGCGCCTGCAGCTGGGCGTGCAGGGCACATTGCTCAAGCAGTTCACAGACGACAGGAAGGACGGCGTCAAGGTCGGCGCGGACGGCTTTCGCGGCCAGGCGGCGGGCATTGGTCCGCAGCTGCGCTACATGTGGGGTCCGGCGTCCGGCATCGCCGTGAAGTACCAGCATGAATTCGCGGTGCGCAACCGGCCCCAGGGCGGCAAGCTGTGGGTGCAGTTCAGCTTTCCGATCTGAACGCCCGGCGACCGCCCCGGCGCAGCATATGGACGTCAGGCGTCATGAATTGAAACGAATACGCAACCCGTCCCGCGAGGCGGGTTGCTAGCATCCCGGCTTTCCGTTCACTTGACGCATTCCGCCCATGAGCATCATCTCGCGTTTCTTCGGCCGCAAGGAACCGGCCGCCGGCCAACCCAACGCCGAACCCGCCGCGCTGGTTTCCAATCCCGATCAGAAGGACGGCATGAGCCTGCAGGTCGCCTTCGCCGGCCCGCTACCGAACCAGGCCGATGCGCTCACGCGCGCGCTGCAGGCCTATCACCCGTCCATGGCCGACGCGCGCGCCGAACTCGACGCCGGCGGCGACCATTGGCTGGGCCTGGCGGGCTGGGGCGAGCATGTGGTCCGCATGGTCGGCTTCAACGCGCCGCTGCCCGAGGCCACGGTCGAGGTCTGCGTGGCGCCGGCGCACTACCCCGCCGAGGTCAAGGCCGAGGTGCGCGCGCACGCCAGCCATGTGCTGCTGTACTACACCGGCCACGATGCAGATCCGCTGGAGCAATACGTGGCCGTGGCCGCGGTGGCGGGCGCGCTGGCCGAGGCCGGCGGCGTCGCCGTCATGAACGAGCATGCCCACACGTCGCTGCCGGCCGGCGTGTTCACGCGCGCCTCGCTCGGCGACGAGAGCCTGGAGCTGCTGCGCTCGCTGCCGCTGACCATGCTGTACTGCGGCTTCGTGAAATACGAGGTGGAAGGCACCGAAGGCGTGTGGATGCGGACCTACGGCGCCGACCGCTTCGGCCTGCCCGACTTCGCCGCGCTGGCCGAGGGGCATCACCAGGGCGAGTTCTACTCGAACATCTTCAACAACATCATGGCCTATCTGCTCCAGAGCGGCGCCGAGATGGACGCCGGCCACACCATGCAGATCGGCGAGAACGCCTACCTGAAACTGCGCGAGCCCGGCGAGCCCGAGTACTTCCTGCAAGGGCCGGGCCGCACGCTGGTCGCGGAGATCATCGCCGAGGACCAGATCAACCGGCCGGACGCCTGAACGCGACCGCGCCCGGCCTGCCGCGCCGGCCGGGCGAGCCCGTGTACTATCACCGCCGGATGACTTCAGGATGGACACCGATGGAACTGACCCTGCCCGGCAAGCTGCACAAGGCGCTGGAACGCGAGGCCCAGGACGCCAAGCGCACGCTCCACGCGCACCTGGTCCGCAAGCTCGAGAACGTCACGCCTCCGATCGACACGATCGACCCTCGCCCCCTGCATGCCAACCTGCCGCGCCTGACGGCGTATCTGGACCGCGTGCCCGGCGTGCGCGTGCTGTCCTCCGAAGTCACCCCCGACGCCTACTGGTGGGTCAAGCTCACCATCGACATCGCCGATCCGCTGGCATGGCGCGTGGTGCAGGAACTGGGCTTCGTGCTGAATGACCTGTCGCTAGAGGACAAGCTGCCCACGGTGTTCAAGCCGGTCTCGCCGCCGCCGTATCTCAATGGCGGCCCCGAGGAATGCCTGGCCTGGGTGATCGAATCCAGCTGGAACTACATCGATCCCGGCTGGATCGCCGACACGCTGGAAGGCTATCTGCCCCGCCCGGTGGACCAGCCCGGGTCCTGGTCGGCGCAATAGACGCTGACGGCAGGCGACGCGGCAATCGCGATGAACCAGCTCCTGGCAATGCGCGCCTTCCTGCGCGTGGTGGAAACCGGCACCTTCGGCCATGCCGCGGACCAGCTAGGCGTGCCGCGCTCAACGGTCAGCAAGCTGATCGCCGACCTGGAAGCGCATCTGGGCGTGCAGCTGATGCACCGGACCACGCGCCGGCTTTCCGTCACGGCGGAAGGCCAGGAGTATTACCAATCCGCCGCGCGCCTGGTGGTCGAGCTGGACGCGGCCGACGGCGCGGTGCGAGGCCGCAAGCTCAAGCCGCGCGGCCATGTGCGCATCGACGCGCCGACCTCCTTCGCCAATTGCCTGCTGATACCGGCGCTGCCGGACTTCCATCAGCAGTACCCCGACGTGACACTGGCCATCGGCATCGACGACCGGCCCGTCAACATCGTGGGCGAAGGCGTGGACTGCGCCATCCGCGCGGGCGAGCTGCGCGACCTGGGCCTGGTGGCGCGGCGCATCGCCGAGTTCGGCTATGTGACCTGCGCGTCGCCCGCCTACCTGAACCGCAAGGGCATCCCCGGGTCGCCCGCTGGCCTGGCGCAAGGACATGCGCTGATCGGCCATTTCTCGGCGGCCACCGGCAAGCTGCAGCCGCTGCTGTTCGAACGCGACGGCGAACGCCATGAAGCCGGCGACTGCGCGTTCTCCGTCAACAACGGCGATGGGCTGACGCGCCTGCTGCTGGCCGGCCTGGGCATCGGACAGCACCTGCGCCCCTTCGTGCAGCGCAGCCTGGACGCGGGCGAACTGGTGGAGATCCTGCCCGACTGGACGCGGCCCGCCGCCGCGTTCCATGCGGTCTATCCGCCCAACCGGCATCCCAGCGCGCGGCTGCGCGTCTTCCTCGACTGGCTCGCCAGCCGGTTCGGCTGAGAGGCGCGCTCGCTGCGCGCTCCGCCGGCCGCGCGCACTATCCATGGACGTGGATGATCCTTCCACGGGCGGCGCTTTTTCCGCATGGGCGGGGCCGATAGAGTGGGCGAACGGTGCCTGTGCGCCGCCCACCCGATACGGAACCTCCATGAACGACAACGCCCAGCCCGCCGCCCGCGCCAGGAAACCCTGGCCGGCGGTGTTTTCCATCGCCGTCAGCAGCTTCAGCCTGGTCAGCGCGGAGTTCCTGCCCGTGGGCCTGCTCAACGCGATGGCCGCCGACCTGGGCATCTCCGTCGGCACGGCGGGCCTGCTGGTGGCGGCGTCCGGCCTGCTGGCGGCAATATCGGCACCCGCCCTGACCATCCTGGCGGGGCAGCGCGACCGCCGGCAGGTGCTGCTCGCGCTCAGCCTGCTGCTGACCCTGTCGAACCTGCTGTCCATGACGGCCACGGGCCTGCCGGCCATGCTGGCCGCGCGCGTGCTGCTCGGCATCGCGGTGGGCGGCTTCTGGAGCCTGGGCGCCAGCACGGCCAACCGATTGGCGCCGGCCGGATCGGAAGCCCGAGCCACATCGGTGGTCTACGCCGGCATCTCGGTCGGCATCGTGCTCGGCGTGCCGCTGGGCACGCTGATCGGCCAGGAACTGGGCTGGCGCAATGCGTTCGCGGCCGCCAGCGTCGTCTCGGCGCTGGCCTATGCGGTCCAGTATGTCAGCCTGCCCACCGTGACGCAGGCGATGCGCATCAGCGCCCGCCAGCTGTTCCGCCTGGCGGCGCGGCCGGCGATCATGCAGGCGCTGCTCATCACCGTGCTGGCCAAGGGCACGCAGTTCGCGACCTACACCTACGTCGAACCCTATCTGTCCGACGTGACGGCCGCGAGCGGCTATTTCATTACCCTGGCCCTGCTGGTGTATGGCGGCGCCGGCGTCATCGGCAGCCTGCTGGGCGGCATGGGCGCCGACCGTACGCTGCGCGGCACGCTGGCCGTGGTGCTGGCCGCCGCGACCTCGGCGCTCGCGCTGCTCTGCGTGGCCGGTTCGTCCTCCGCCGTGGCGCTGTTCTGCCTGCTGGTCTGGGGCGCGGCGTTCGGCGCCCTGCCGCTATGCCTGCAGCTGTGGATCATGCGGCTGGCGGGCGACGAGCTGGAAGGCGGCGCGGCCCTGTTCGTGACCTGCGTGCAGAGTTCGATCGCGATCGGTTCCGCCCTGGGCGGCCGGCTGGTCAATCACTACGGCGCGGCCGCGGACATGGGCGTCGGCGCGGCGCTGTTCCTGGCGTCGCTGGCGTTCGCCTGGCGCGCCATGGCCGCGCCCGCCATGCGCGGCCGCGTCCCCGCCGGCGCGGACTGATCAGGCCGGCGCGCCGTCTATTCCTTCCGCCTGGCCAGGCGCCAGCGCATCAGGTCATCCGCGCCGGGGCCGGCCTCCACCCTCAGATCCTGGTAGGGCACCGGCGCGCCGCTGCCCTCGTCCACCAATCCCAGCCGCACGCGCCCGCCGGTCTGCGCGCTGACGATGCACAGCGGCGGCTCCTCGGACTCCTGCGCCCGCCATTTGTCGCCGACCTGGACCAGCGCCTGCAGCACCAGCGCCACGTCCAGGCCCTTGGCCGTGGGCAGGTATTCGTAGCGTTCCGGCGCGCTCTGGTACAGCGAGCGCTCGATCAGGCCGTTCTGCTCCAGCAGCTTCAAACGGTCGGCCAGCGTCGCGTTGGTGATGCCGGTGGACCGGCGCAGATCGTCGTAGCGCCGCAGGCCCAGCACCAGATCCCGCAGGACCAGCATGGCCCAGCGGTCGCCCACGGCGTCCAGCACCATGGCGATGGAGCAGGCCATGCCTTCAAAACTCTTGGCGCGCATCGTGTTCCCTTCATGTCGTATGGCAATCGCCGCCAGTATCGCAACCGCGCTGGAATCGCTCAAGTGCCTGGCGGCAGGTCGTCACTTTACAACTTCAATAATTGAAGTCAATAATTGTACTTAAAACCTCGCCACCACGATTCAAAGGAGATCCCCATGAACATCGAAGCAGGCACCGCGCTGGTGACCGGCGCCTCGTCCGGCATCGGCGCCGCCTACGCCCGCCAACTGGCGGCGCGCGGCCATGACCTGATCCTGAGCGCGCGCCGCCAGGACCGCCTCGACGCGCTGGCGCAGCAGCTGCGCGCGGCCCATGGATGCAAGGTCGAGGCCTGGCCCGCCGATCTCGCCAACCCGCAAGACCTGCTCCGGCTGGAAGAGGCGCTGTCGACCAGGGAAGACATCGCCATGCTGGTGAACTGCGCCGGCCTGGGCGCGCTGGGACCGGGCGCGACGGCCGACACGGATGCCGTCGACCGGATGGTCAAGGTGAACGTGCTGGCGCTGACCCGGCTGTCCCTGGCGGCCGCCCGCGCCTTCGCGCGGCGCCAGCGCGGCGTCATCGTCAATATCGGTTCGATACTGGCCCTGATGCCGGTGCCCGGCGCGTCCGGCTACAGCGCCTCCAAGGCCTATGTGCTGAATTTCAGCCGCGCGCTGCAGGCCGAGCTGGAGCCGGCCGGCGTCACCGTGCAGGCGGTGATGCCCGGCATGGTCCGCTCCGAGTTCTTCGGCGGCAAGCCCGCGCCCTTTCCCGACCACCTGTTCATGGAGGCCGACACGCTGGTCGCCACGGCGCTGTGCGCGCTCGACCAGGGCGAGCGGGTCTGCTTTCCCACCCTCTCCGATCCGGCCGGCTGGAGCGGCCTGGAAGCGGCGCGCGGCGCGCTGGTCAAGGCGCTGACACACAGCGGCGAGCCGGCCGCGCGCTACGGCGTGGCCTCGGCCTGACGTTCCCATCCCCCAACCACACCCGCAGGAGCATCCCCATGCCGCTCTGGAAAATCTACCACCCCGAAAACGCCTTCTCCGACGACGACAAGCAGGCTATCGCCGAACGCGTCACCGCCCTCTACACCGACCTGCCGAAGTTCTATGTCGGCCTGGTGTTCCAGCCCGTGCCCAAGGCGTCCTTTTTCATCGGCGGGCAACGCGCCGACGATTTCGTGCGCATCTCGGTCGACCATATCGCCCGGCAGATACACGAGGACGAGATAAAACGGCGCTTCCTGGGCGCCGTGGGCAGGCTGCTGGCGCCCTATATCGCCGAGCGCGGACTGCGCTGGGAAATCCACATCGACGAGACGCCGTTCAGCCTGTGGACCATCCAGGACCAGCGCCCGCCCGTGCCCGGCACGCCCGAGAGCGAGCGATGGCGCGAGCAGAACCGGCCTGTCCCGGCATAAGCGGCGCGCTCACAGCCCCAGGCGCAACTCGGGAAACACGCGGCGCAGCAGCGCCGCGACGCCGACGTGCGCCTCGAAGCCGATACCCGGCGCCTGCGGCAGGTCGGCCATGCCATCCACGATGCGTCCGCCTTCGGCCATGCCGGAGAAGGGCTGGAAGGCGAACGGATTCAGCTCGGCGCCGCCCAGCCCCAGTCCCGCCGCCACATGCAGGCCGAACAGGTGCCCGCCATGCGGCCAGAACGCCCGCGCGGGCCAGCCGCGCGCCAGGAATTCCTCGACGATTCGAACATAGGCCGTCAGGCCGTAGCAATGCGCGGGATCGAAGACCAGTACATCGCGATCCGGACGCAGGCCGCCATGCCGCGCCAGCAGGCGCGCCTCCTGCGGCGAGAACAGGGCCTCGCCGGCGGCGATCGGCGACGGATAGCTGGCCGCCACGTCCGCCAGCGTCTCGAAATCCAGCGGGTCGCAGATGTCCTCGAACCACCACAGGCCATAGCCGGACAGCGCGCGCGCCGCCGCCTGCGCGCTGCCGGGTCCGTAAGCGTTCATCGCATCCACCGCCAGGCCTGCGTCCGTGGGCAGCCGCGCCAATACCGTCTCGATGCGGCGGCGATCGGCATCCAGATCCGCGCCGCCGATCTTGATCTTGATCCGGTTGAACCCCAGCGCGACGCAGGCCCGCGCCTCGTCCGCCAGGCGGGCCTCGTCGTCGCGCGGATAGAGATAGCCGCCGCCCGCGTACACCGGCACGCGGGCCGGCGGCGCGGCGCCCGCCCGCCGGCGGGCGATATGGCGGCATAACGGCTCGTCCGCGATCTTGGCGGCGGCATCCCAGATGGCCATGTCCAACGCCCCGACGGCGACGCAGCGCTCGCCGTGGCCGCCCGGTTTCTCGCCGGCCATCATCGCGCGCCACGCCAGCGCGGGGTCCAGGTTGCCTGTCGATGCGTCGGCGCAGGCGCCGTCGGGCGCTTGCAGCAGGCGCGGCGCGAAACGCGCCCGGATCAGGCCGCCTTGCGCATAGCGGCCCACGGATCCGTAGCCCAGGCCGACCACCGGGCGTCCGCCCCGAATCACATCCGTGATGACGGCAACCACGCTGGTGTCCAGGTCGCCGGACGCGATCGCGGGATCGGCGTAACGGGACAAAGGCACGGCAGCTTCCAGGACATTCACGATGCGCATGGTCGGACTCCGGCGAATGGCGTTGTGGCGCGTTCCATTCTAGGGCGGATCCACGGAGTCGATTGCCGCTCGCCGCCGCGCGCGGCGGCTGATTCAGCGGGGCTTGCCCAGCAATCCGCCGCGCCGCGCGACCAGCGTGGCCTGGGTCCGGTTGACCACGCCCAGCGTCGCCAGGATGGCGGTGACGTGGGTCTTCACGGTCTTCTCGGTCATGCTGAGACGTTCGGAGATCTCGCGGTTGCGCAGGCCGTCGCACATCAGCCGCAACACCTCGCCCTGGCGCGGCGTCAAGGCGCTGAGCAGGGCCATGTCGTCCACCGGCGCCGGCATCGGCGCGGGCGGCTTGCGCGGCGCCGCCGCCGGCGCCAGGTCGGCGCGTGGCGGCTGGCCGATCTGCTCCAGCGCGTCCAGCAGCGCGCGGCAGTCGGCCGATTTGTGCAGAAAGCCCTGCGCCCCCGCCGCCATGACCCGTTCGCGGTCGTCGGGATCCTCGGAAGCGCTCAGCACCAGGACGCGGATGCCCGGGCGCAACTGCTTCAGGCGCTTGAGCAGCGCGCTGCCGCCCAGGTCGGGCAGGTAGTAGTCCATGATCACGCTGCCGATCTGCGGCTGCGCCTGCAGGACCGCGAGCGCCTCCGCGCCGTTGGACGCCGGATGGACCGTGACGCCGGGCAGCGCCTGCGAGAGGCTCAGCAGCAAGGCTTCGCGGAACATGGCGTGGTCGTCGATCAGGAGTACTGCGGTCATGGAAAGGAATCCTCGGAATCTGTCTGCCGTGGCCGATGCAGCAACGCGGTCACATGCGCGCGCAAGTCCTCGACCTCCACCGGCTTGTGCAGCAGGGGGATGTTTCTGTCGGCCGCCTCGATCAGGCGGCCCGGATCGGTGTCGCCGCTGACCAGCAGCGCGGGAATCGGCGGATCGCTGTATTCCTCGCGCAGCCGCTCGATCACATGTATGCCGGTTTCGTGTTCGCGCAGACGGTAGTCGCTGATGATCAGGGCGGGCCGCTCGGGCTCGTGCACCACCTTGGCAAACAAGGCGTCGCCGCTGGCGGCGCCCACGACGCGGTAGCCCCAGCTTTCCAGCAGCAAGGTCAGGCCGGCCAGGTTCTGCGCATCGTCGTCGACCACCAGCACCATCCGCCCGCGCCCGTGGTCCGGGATCGCGTCGCCGGCGGCGGGCGCTGGCGGCGCGGGCTCGGGCGCCGGCGGCGTCGCGGCCAGCGCCTCCTCGGCGGAGCGCGTCTCCAGACCCAGCGAGAACAGGGTGCCGCGCCCCTCCTGCGATGCCAGGACCAGCGGATGGTCCAGCAGCGCGGCGGTGCGCCGCACGATGGCCAGCCCCAGTCCCAGCCCCTTGCTGCGATCCCGCTCCGGGTTGTTCAGCTGGTGGAACTCCCAGAACACCCGCTCCTGTTCGGACGGCGGGATGCCCGGCCCGGTATCGCAGACCAGGATGCGCACGCCGCCGCGCCGATGCCGGCAGCCGACCAGCACGCCGCCGCGCCGGGTATGCGCGATGGCGTTGCTGATGAGATTGCGCAGGATGCGCTCCAGCAGCACCGGATCCGAATTCACCACCGCCTTGCTGGGCCTGACCCGCAGCGACAAGCCTTTCTGCACCGCCTGCGGCGCATACTCGGCCCGCAACTGCTCCAGCAGCGGATTGAGCGGGAACCACTTGCGCCGGGGCTCGATCACGCCGGCGTCCAGCCTGGAGATATTGAGCAAGGCATCGAACAGATGCCCCATTGCCGCCGTCGCGCTGGCGATGTTGTCCACCAGGTAGCGGCCGTGCGCGGTGAGTTTCTCGTTGGTCAGCAGGCCCAGGAACAGGCTGACCGCGTGCACGGGCTGGCGCAGGTCATGGCTGGCGGCGGCCAGGAAGCGCGATTTTTCCAGGTTGCTGCGCTCGGCCGCCTCCTTCTCGCGCCGCACCTGCTCCAGCAGCGCCAGATTCTCGTAGCCCAGCCGCAGGGCGTCCAGGTGGGTGCGATGCATGCGGTGCGTGAACGCCAGCGTGGAGGCCACATAGGCGACTCCGCTCGCCACCATGGCGATGTGCAGCGGCGAAGGCTGCGCCGCCAGCGCGATGAAGGGCGGCGCCAGCGCCGGGATCTCGAAGGCGTAGACGACCGGCAGGACGATGTAGTTGGAATAGATCGCCCCCGTGCCCAGCCCGATCAGGATCACGATGCTGAACAGCTGGTACTCGACAGGCAGGAAGAAGCTCCAGTAGGCGACCGGCAGCCCCCACAGCATGCCCGAGGCGAGATTGCCCAGGAACATCCGACGCAGCCAGCGTTCGGCCGCGTCCGGCTGCGCCTGGCTGCGGTCGTAGGCCAGCATCGCCGCCCAGCGCAGGGCGGCGACCAGCAGCATGGCGGCGATCCACGGCGCCAGCTCGCGGTCGGGCACGACGCCGTACAGGGCATAGGCGCTGAAACAGGCGGCGATGACCGAGCCCGACAGGGCGAAGGGGAAGCTGCGGCGCAGCACGGCCACCTGCACCGCCCGGACGCGCGAGCCGTCGGGAAACGCAGCGGCCAGGGTTTCGGAAGTTGGATCCATGAACGAGGGCGGCGCGAGCCTGTGAGGATCCCGGACGCGACCCCGTTCGGGAAAATAGGGGAAAGGCAACGGCGATGGCCACGGCGGCTGCCGGGCTGGGGATGCGCGGAAAAATTTAGCAATTGCCAACCAGCGGGTCAATAATCCGGACACGGCGCCAGCCTCCCGTCGTACATGCGTGCAACCCCTCCGCGCCCGCGACGGGAGGACAAATCCGCATGCCATACAGGTAACAGGCGGCGGCGGGCCGCGCATCGGACTTTGGTCTTAGGCCGCCACTGGCGGCCGGGCGCAAACAGGCTACATTCCCAGGACAAGCGCGGCGCCCGAGGGCAGCCCGCGATCCTCCGACGCGCCGCCCGGCGCGCCGGACCGACTCAACGAGGGGCATCTTGTCTATCAGTGCAACCACGGCGCCCGCCGCCGAGCTTTCCCCGCGCGAGCAGCGCGGCAATATCGCCCGCCTGACCATCGCCCAGGCGCTGGCCGGCGCCAATGCCGTCGTGGTCTACGCCACCGGCTCCATCGTGGGCAACATGCTGGCGCCGGACAAGGCCCTGGCCACCCTGCCCCTGTCCATCTTCGTGGTCGGCATGGCCGCCTGCATCCTGCCGGCGGGCGCCATCGCCCGGCGCCACGGCCGCCGCGCCGCCTTCCTGGCCGGCACCGGCTGCGGCGTGCTGGTCGGCCTGCTGGCCGCCCTCGCCGTGGTCCTGGGATCGTTCTGGCTGTTCTGCCTGGGAACCTTCTTCGGCGGCGCCTACGCGGCCGTGGTGCTGTCGTTCCGCTTCGCCGCCGCCGACGGCGTGTCGCCCGAGCGGCGCGCCCGCGCCCTGTCCTTCGTCATGGGCGGCGGCGTGCTGGCCGGCGTGGTCGGGCCGCAGCTGGTCACGCACACCATGTACCTGTGGCCCGCCCATATGTTCGCCGCCACCTTCATCGTGCAGGCGGCCGTCGCGGCGGCGTCGGCGCTCGTGCTGCTGGGCGTGCGGCTGCCCATGCCCGGCCCGGCCGATGCGGCCGGCGGCCGGCCGCTGGCGTTCATCGCGCGCCAGCCTCGCTTCGTCACCGCGGTGGTCTGCGGGGCGGTCTCCTACCTGCTGATGAACTTCCTGATGACGGCCGCCCCGCTGGCGATGCATCTTTGCGGCCACTCCCAGGAAGACGCGAACCTGGGCCTGCAATGGCACGTGATCGCCATGTACGCCCCGAGCTTTTTCACCGGCCGGCTGATCATGCGCTTTGGCGCCGGCCGCATGGTCAGCGCCGGCCTGGCGCTGACCGGCATCTCGGCGGCGATCGGCCTGATGGGCCTGGACGTGGCGCACTTCTGGGTCACGCTGGTGCTGCTGGGCCTGGGCTGGAACTTCGGCTTCGTGGGCGCCTCGGCCCTGGTGCTGGAATGCCATCGCCCCGAGGAAAGGACCAAGGTGCAATCGCTGAACGACTTCATCATCTTCGGCATCATGGCGGTCGGCTCGTTCGCGTCGGGCGGCCTGCTGGCCGCCTACGACTGGCGCACGGTGCTGTGGGTCTCGTTCATTCCGCTGGCGCTGGCGGTCATCGCGCTGGCCAGGAGCGCCGCGTACACGCGGCGCGCGGCGTGACGCCATGGCGCGCCTGTCACCCCAAAAGATCCCGCCAGGCCGGCTGACATGCCTGATGGCGGCCGCGCTCTGCGCCGTCCCGGTCCTGGCGGCCGAACGCGTCGACATTCCCGGCTATGAAGCCCGGGCCGGCGCGCAATACCGCTACCGCGTCCAGAAGACGACCGAGACGGACATGTCATCCTGGCCGGGCGCGCCGGTCGCCGCGCCGGTGGTCATGCGCGGGGATTTCCTGCTGTCGGCGACCGTGCTGACACGGGATGAGACCGGGCTGCGGATGCGCTGGGACCTGTCCGCCGACCTGCCCGCCGATGCCACGGGCGGCGCCGGCGCCTATCCGCTCAATGCCCTGTACGGCGGCACCTTGGCCGCCTATGGCCTGCGCCAGCTGGAGATCGACACCGATCCGACCGGCACGCCCACGGCCGTGCCCGGCGCCGACGCGATCATCGCCACGCTGGAACGGACCCTGGCCGCGACCGGACCGGGCGGAGCCGTCGCGCCGCCGGACAGCGCCGCCCGGCGCGCGCTGGCAACGATCAAGGCCAACCCGCTGGCCATCGTCGGCGTGCTGGCGCCCGAAAGCGCGACGCTCGCGCTGGCGCAATCCTCGCAGGCCTCGGCCTTCGCCATCGGCCAGGAGTGGACCGTGCCGGGCAGCGAAGACATCCGGGGCGTTCGCATCGCCACCGCCACGACATGGCGGCTGGACGCCTACGACCCGGCCAGCCGGCGCGCTACCTTCAGCGCGCGCCTGGCCTATGACCAGGACGCCTTCCGCCAATCGCAGCGCGCCACGATCGACGCCATGGTCGCTACCCTGGGCGAACGGGCGAAATCGCTGACGGACGCGCAATGGGCCCGCATCCGCGACGCAGAAAAGCAGCGCGCCATGCGCTTCGTGATCTCGACCCGAGATGGCGCGACCGTCGAGGCCCTGGAAAACATGACGATCAGCGTGGGCGGCATGACGATGACGTCGGCCTGGCACGTCTGGCGCGATGACCAGCCGCCGCTACTGCCCGCGCCGCCCGCCTGGAGCGCCGCCGCGCCGGACGGCCAGGGGCCCGACGCGCAACCGGCGACAGGCCGATAAGCTCGCCGCGAACGCCGGAGGCGACCGCTCAGGCGTCCGGCTCGCGCTCGGGCGCGGCGTCGCCCTTGAGCTTGGCGTGCTCATGCAGGGCCTCGCTGTCCAGAATGGTCAGCCCGCCATAGCGCGTCTGCAGCACGCCGTCGCGCGCCAGCCGCGTGAGCGCGGCGTTGCAGCGCTGGCGCGAGACGCCGCACAGGCTGGCGATTTCCTCCTGCGATATCTTCAACCGCCCATTGGTGCCCGAATGCGACTCCGCCGCCAGCTGCGCGGCGACGGCCCGCGCCACCATGGTGTCCACGTCCAGCAGCACGTTGCCGCTGTAGCTGGCCATCAGCCAGTCCACCCGCTGCGCCAGGTGCATCATGAGCGCCTGGGTGAACGCGATATTGTGGTTCCACAGCCGTTCGCAGATATCGCGCGGCAGGATCACCACGCGGCTCGGCCGCAGGGCGACCACTTCGTAATCGAAAGGCGCGGCGCGCAGCATGGTGGCCTCGCCGAACCAGCTGCCGGTGCTGAAACCCGCCAGCGACAGGGTCTTGCCGTCGATGCCGGGCGAGGACCATTTCACCAGCCCGTCGACCACGCCGTACCAGCCGGGCGAGCGCGCGCCCATGCGGAACAGGTACTCGCCCTTGCGCAGCGACACCAGCCGCAGGCCGGCGCGAATCTCGGCGCGCTCCGGCGCCGGCAGGCCGTTGTACCAGGGCACCACGTCCAGCATCCGGTCCACCGCGCCCTGCGCCTGCCGCCCGCGCGCGCTCGACGGTCCTTCCCCTGTACTCGCAGGCGCTGTGCGCATGGTGTCCTCATTGCCGGCTGCGTGGCCGCGTCCAGGTAAACCCTAGGATTCTTTGTCACCATGGTGACTGTCCGCGCGACAGGCCCGGCCACAGAATAAGAGAGCCCATCGGGTCAAAAAACATAAGAGGAGACTGGAATGTTGTCAATGTCGCGCGCCTTGTCCGCCGCCCTGTGCGGCGCCGCCTTGTCCGTCGGTTCCGGCGCCGCCCAGGCGCAGTTCTCGGACGATGTCATCCGGATCGGTTTCATCACCGACCTGTCGGGCGTGTACTCGGGCCCCGACGGCCCAGGCGGCGTCGAGGCCATCCGCATGGCCATCGAGGAAATGGGCGGCTCGATCGACGGCCGGAAGATCGAGCTGATCACCGCCGACCACCAGAACAAGGCCGACATCGCCTCGGCCAAGGCGCGCGAGTGGTTCGACCAGAAGGGCCTGGACGTGCTGATCGGCGGCACCAACTCCAGCGCCGCGCTGGCCATGTCGCGCGTGGCCGCCGACAAGAAGAAACCGATTATCGTGGTCGGCGCCGGCGCGCCGGCGCTGACCAACGAGCAGTGCACGCCCTATACGCTGAACTACGCCTACGACACCGTGGCGCTGGCGCGCGGCACCGGCGACGCGGTGGTCAAGGCCGGCGGCAAGACCTGGTACTTCCTGACGGCCGACTATGCCTTCGGCGCGGCGCTGCAGGCCGACACCACCAGCGTGGTGCAGGCCGGCGGCGGCAAGGTGCTGGGCTCGGTCAAGCATCCGCTGTCGTCCAGCGACTTCTCCTCTTTCCTTCTGCAGGCGCAAAGCAGCAAGGCCGAGATCCTGGCCCTGGCCAACGCCGGCGCCGACGCCACCAACGCGATCAAGGCGGCCAATGAATTCGGCCTGACCAAGACCATGAAGCTGGCCGGCCTGATCATGTTCATCAACGACATCCACGCCATGGGCCTGCCGGCCACGCAGGGCATGTACCTGACCGACAGCTGGTACTGGAACAGCTCGGACGCCGCCCGCGCCTGGAGCCGCGAGTTCTTCAAGCGGCACAAGAGCATGCCCTCGTCGCTGCAGGCCGCCGACTATTCCGCCGCGCTGCAATACCTGCGCGCCGTCAAGGCCACCGGCACCGACGACGCCGACAAGGTGCTGGCCTATCTGCGCGCCAACAAGCTCAACGACCTGTACCTGAAGGACGGCGTGGTTCGCCCGGACGGCCGCGTGGTGCACGACATGTACCTGCTGCAGGTCAAGACGCCGGAACAGTCCAAGGAACCCTGGGACTACTTCAACGTGGTGCAGACCATCGACGGCAACGAAGCCTTCACCAAGCAATCGGAAAGTCGCTGCGCGCTGTGGAAATAAGCCGCGCCCGACACTCAAGAGACCCGCCATGGCAAAACGCAAAGTGATCGTGACCATCGCCCCCACCGGGGGCATGGCCTTCAAGAGCCAGAACCCCCACCTGCCCACCCAGCCGGCCGAAATCGCCGAAGACGTCTACCGCTGCTACAACGCCGGCGCCAGCGTGGTCGCGCTGCATGCGCGCCGGCCCGACGACCAGGCCACCTGCGACGCGGCCATCTACCGCGACATGAACCAGCGCATCCGCGAGCGCTGCGACATTGTGCTGAACAATTCCACCGGCGGCGGCGTGCATGGCGACATGATCCGCGAGACCTCGCCCGGCAACTGGGAGATCGCCTGGGAGGAACGGCTCAAGGGCATGGACGCCGGCGCCGAGATGTGCACGCTGGACGCCACCACGCTGAACCTGGCCTTCGGCGACCGCGAATACCTGATGAACACGCCGCTGAGCAAGGCGCGCGAGCTGGCCGCCGGCATGAAGGCGCGTGGCATCAAGCCCGAGTGGGAGGTGTTCAGCCCCACCCACATCATCCAGGACGCCACCACGCTGATCGACGAAGGGCTGGACGACGGCCCGCCCTTCATCAACCTGGTCATGAACGTGCACCGCAACTTCCAGAACGCCATGCCCTTCTCGCCGCGCCACCTGCAGATGATGGTGGACCTGCTGCCCAAGAACAGCGTGTTCTGCGTCAGCGGCATCGGCCCGTCGCAGCTGGAGGCCAACATCAGCGCGCTGCTGCTGGGCGGCCACGCCCGCGTCGGCCTGGAAGACAACCTGTACTACCGCCACGGCGAACTGGCCACCAATGTGCAGCTGACCGAGCGCATCGTGCGCATCATCCGCGAGCTGGACATGGAGCCGGCCACGCCGGCGGAAGCGCGCCAGATCATGGGCCTGCCGCGCACGGACGGCCCCCGGCCCGAGTTCGCCGCTTGAGCGCGCCCCGCCACACGCAACCTGAGATTCCCATGAGCCTATCCCTGCAAGACAAGCACATCCTCGTCACCGCCGGCGCCAACGGCATCGGCCTGGCGATCGTGCGCAAGTTCCTGGCGTCCGGCGCCCGCGTGCATGCCTGCGACGTGGACGCCGACGCCTGCCGCGCCCTGGCCGGCAGCCATCCGAACCTGAGCGTGAGCGTGGCCGACGTGTCGTCCGAAGCGCAGGTGCTGGACCTGTACCGCGACCTGGCCGAAAGATGGAGCAGGCTCGACGCGCTGGTCAACAACGCCGGCGTGGCCGGCCCCACCAGCCGGCTGGAGGACACCACGCTGGACGCCTGGCGCCAGACGCTGGAAGTCAACCTGACCGGCGCCTTCCTGTGCGCGCGCGGCGCGGTGCCGCTGCTGCGCGCGGCCGGCGGCGGCGCCATCATCAATATCTCGTCGGTGGCGGGCCGGCTCGGCTTCTCGCTGCGCACGCCGTACAGCGCCAGCAAGTTCGGGCTGGCCGGCCTGACGCAGACCTGGGCCATGGAGCTGGGCCCGTCCAACATCCGCGTCAATTCCGTGCTGCCCGGCGTGGTGGCCGGCGAGCGGGTCGAGCGCGTCATCGCCGCGCGCGCCGCCGCCGGCGGCGTCAGCAACGACGCGATGCGCGCGCAGCTGGTGTCCAGCGTGTCGCTGCGCCGCATGACGCAGCCCGAGGACGTGGCCAACCAGGTCGCCTTCCTGTGTTCGGACGAAGGCGCGATGATCAGCGGCCAGAGCATCTCGGTCTGCGGCAACGTGGAGCACCTGGGCTAGCGGCTGTCCCGCAGAGACACCCGCACGAAATTCCCCCTGGCCGCCCGGGACGACCCATCGACGCCTTGCCCGGCGCCGGCGACGCGCTTCGGTGCGTCAGAACCGCCAGCGCAGGTCCAGCGAGCCCGTGTGCTGGCGGCTGCCGCCGCCGAACTCGCCGGCGTAGCTCAATCCCGCCGTCAGGTTGCGGACCACCACCAGGTCCGCCCCCAGCTCCACCCGCGCCGCGTCGCGCGCGATCGGCGCGCCCGCCACGCTGAACGCCGGCCCCTGGTCGAAGGCCAGCGTGGCCGAGGGCCGCAGGCCGCCAAACGCATGACGCCAGCCCAGCATGCCGCGCAATGCGATGGCCGTGCCCTCGGGCTGCCACTGGCCGCGCACGCCCGCCAGGCTGGTGGTCAGGCGCTGCTTCTGCGCCTGGCCCGACAGCGCCGCCGAGCCGCCCGATTCATTGAAGCCGCGCACGCGCAGATCGCTCCAGGCCAGGCCCGCGAAAGGCTCGACCACCACCGCATCGCCCAGCTTCATCGCATAGCCGGTCTCGGCGAAGAGCTGCGTGGTGCTGGCGTGATAGCCGGCGGTCAGCTTCTGGTCCAGGCTGCCGTAGCGCAGCTGCCGGCGCGAATCGATGTCGTGCCAGCTGTAGGCGCCGCCGAACGTGACATTCAGCGTGCCCGCGCCCAGCGCGTAGCCCTTGCCGCCGTACAGCGTGGCCGTGTAGCTGCCGATCTTGGCGCTGGCGGCGCGGTCCTGCGCGCTCAGGCGCGCATCGGTGTAGCCGAACGCGCCGCCCAGGCGCCAGCCGCCGCCCACGGCGGCGTCGCCGCCGATCGTCAGGCTGGTGCTGCTCTGGCTCAGCCGGGGCGCGTTGCCGTCGCTGGCCAGCCGCCGCCAGTCGCCGCTCAGCTGCGCCCACATGGGCGAAGTCGCGGCGCGCGGCAGCGCCGCCGAAGAAGCCGGCGCATCGCTCAGACCGGCCGCCGCCGTGGGCGCGCCCGCGACCAGCGGCGCGGACAGATTGCCGCGCAGCGCGGCCAGCCCGTTCTGCGACGCCGGCGCCAGGCTGGGCGCGGCCAGCGCCGAGGTCACGCCGGCATGCATGTCGCCGGACAGCTGGGTCAGCGCCTGGCGGGCGCCGTCGGCGTCGGTGCTCAGCATGAACGCGCGCCAGACCTCGTGGGTTTGTGGCAAGGCGTCGATGCTCGCCGCCACGGCCGCCTGATTACCCGTGCTGGCGGGACTGCCGGCTTGCTTGCTGTTGCGCGCCAGGTTGAGCGTGACGTCGTTGCCGTCGCCGCCCGCGCTGTTGACGCTGGCATCCAGGAACAGCAGCGGATTGCGCACGCTGGCGAAACTGCCCTCGACCGCGCCGGCGCCCTGCTTGGAGATCAGCACATAGGGGCCGGCCCGCGGCTGCCAGGCCGCCGCGTCGTCGGGCGACAGGCGCAGGTCCAGCGTCGCGCCGGCGATATCGACCCGGCCTGCGACGTCCAGGCGGCTCTGCGCCGCCGGCGTGGCGGTGATCAGCAAGGTGCCGCGATTCACGTAGTCGCCCGCGATCGCCTGCGCGCCCGTCGGATTGCCGGGCGCGTGCGTGGCGCCGGCGTCGATGATGGCCGAACCCAGCTGGCCGGCGCCGCTCAGGGTCGTGCCGGCCCGCGCGCGCAGGCTGCCGCCCAGCTTCGCGCCGTCGGCCAGCCGCAGCCCGCCGCCGCTGATGACGGCGCTGCCCGTGTAGGCGCCGCTGTCGGCATTCAGCGTGAGCGTGCCGCCGCCGGTCTTGATCAGCGCGCCCGCGCCCGAGTAGCGGCTGGCGTTGGCGGCGTCGCCGGCCTGGTCCAGGATCAGCGAGGCGCCGCTGGCGATGACCGCGTTGCCCGCCATCCGCTCGGCCGACGTGACCAGGCCGCCGGCCTCGATGGACCAGTCCAGCGCAGACATGCCGCCCAGCGTGAGCGTGCCCGCGCCGCGCTTGACCATCAGGCCGCGCGCGCCGTCCAGCGCGCCGATGTCGCCGCCGAAGCGCGCATCGGCGGCCTGTTCGAATACCACCGTACCCCCATTGCCGATGCCGCCCGAGATCGAAGCGACATCGCCGATCAGCGTGCCGGCGCGCACCAGGGTGCCGCCATAGGC
Organism: Achromobacter sp. AONIH1; assembly: GCF_002902905.1. Taxonomy (NCBI): domain Bacteria; kingdom Pseudomonadati; phylum Pseudomonadota; class Betaproteobacteria; order Burkholderiales; family Alcaligenaceae; genus Achromobacter; species Achromobacter sp. AONIH1. The sequence goes on from NZ_CP026124.1 coordinate 6,577,683, forward strand.
GTTGCCCGCGCCGGCCAGCCGCAGCGTGCCGGCGCCGGTCTTGAGCAGGCTGCCCGGCCCGGACAGCCGGCCGCTCATCGCCAGCGTCGTGCCGGCCGCGACGTCCATCCCGGCGGTCTGCGACAGCGTCGCCGACCGGCTGCTGGCGAAGTCCGCCGTCGTCGCCAGCGAGCCGCCATTGAAGAGCAATGCGCTTGATGCCGCGCCCAGATTGGCATCGCGCGACACCTGCAAGGCGCCGGCGCGCAGCTCGGTGCCGCCGCCATAGCTGTTGTCGCCCGCCAGCGTCACGGTGCCCGCGCCGATCTGCCGCAAGCCGCCGGCGCCGGAGATATTGCCCGCGAGCGTAAGCGCGCCGGCGCGGTTCAGGACCAGCGTGCCGTCGTTGACCACGTCGCCCAGGATCGAGCCAGTCAGGCCGCCGTCGCCGATCTGCAAGACGCCGGCCGTGTTGCGGGTGCCGCCGGTGTAGCGGTTGTCGCCGGTCAGCACCAGCGTGCCGGCGCCCGCCTTGGTCAGCGTCTTGCCGTTCCAGGCGCTGCCCGCCGTGACGCTCTGGTCGGTCAGCCCGACGCCGACGGTGAACAGGCCGTCCACGGTGAAGCTGCCATGCGCCAGGTTGTTGGCCGCCGTCCAGCTCAGGTCGTAGGCGACCCGGTACTCCTTGCCATCCGGTGATTTGCTGGTATTGACCGTCAGATAGTCCGCGGGACCGGCGACGCCTCCCACCGAGATGGCGCCGAAGTCGCCGTCTATCCGGTCGCCCGAGGCGATCAGCGTCCGGGGCGTGCCATCCAGGCTGGCGATGCCGGAGAGGTTGAGCGCGACGTTGTTGCCGATCTTCACCTCGCCGGCCCGCAAGGCCGGATCCTGCGCCTGGGCCGCGAGCGAGAGCCTGGCGCCGTCGGCCAGCGTCAGGCGCCCGTCGATCTTGAGCCGCGTGCCGCCGTCCACCGCCAGCTCGCCCGCGTGGACCGTGGCGTTGCCCGGCAGCGCGGCGTTGCCGCCATTGTCACCGGCGCCGAAGCGCAGGCTGCCGCCGGACACTTCCGTGTCGCCGGCATGGTTGGTCGGCCCGGTCAGCGTCAGCGTCCCCGCGCCGCGTTTGCTCAAGCCGCCCGAACCGGTGAGGCTGCCGCCATATAGGGTGGCAGCCGCCTGATCAACGGTGAGCGTGGCGCCGTTCAAGGCGACGACACCCGCCGTTCCGCCGAGCCGCCCCATCGTCAGCGCCTTGCCGTTCAGGTCCAGCGTGCCGCCATTGATGAAATAGGCGCCGTTGGCGACGAAGCTGCCGTTGACGCCAACGCTCAACGCGCCTGCGTCGACAGTGGTCAGGCCTTGATAGCTGTTGGCCGCGTCCAGCGTCAAGGTACCCGTGCCGGTCTTGGTCAGCCCGCCCTGCCCCGACAGGCTGGCGACGGTGACGGCGGCGTAGCGCTGCGTGTCGATGCTCAGGCCGTTCGCCCCCAGCCTGATATCGCCGGTCTTGAAGCCGGAGAACAGAGCGGGCTGGCCGCCGGTCAGGCGCAGCACGCCGCCATCGGCGATGACGGAGCCGGCGCCTGCGGCAGGCGCGGCGACCTGTCCCGTCTCGATCACGGCGCCGGCGCCGATGCGCAACACGCCCGCGCCATCCGATCCCGGGTTGGCGGGATCACCGCCGACCATGATCGCGCCAGCCTTGACCCGGCTCTGGTTCAGGACCGCCAGTTCGCCGTTGCCGCCATAGCTGCCCAACACGATGGCGTTCGCGCCCGCGTCCCACTCCGAATCCGCCCCGCTTATGGCCACGCGGCCGGACTCGCCCGGCGTGCTGACGCCGTACCCGACATTCGCCTCCCTGGTCAGCAGCCGCGCGCCTTGCTCGACGCGCAGCTCGCCGCCCAGGTACAGGCCCACCTCAAAGCGATTGCCGCCGGCCTGCGCGTCCCAAACGGTCCGGCGGCCGCGCATGATGACCGTGGCGCTTCCCGCCGGGTGGTTCCCTTTGCCGATGATGCTGCCGTTGCTGGTCAGCCGCCCGCCGTCATCGATGCTCAGCGAGGCGCCGGAGCCGCCCATGCCCAAGAGCAACTGCCCCGTTCCCGTATTCCATTCGGCATCCTGCCCGCTGATCGTCACCTCGCCGGATGCGCCCGACGAGGCTTGCCCGACCGTCCCGCCATTGCTCTTCACCTTGCCGCCATTCAGGACGTGCAGCGTCCCGCTGCCCGTGACGCCCACGTTTACCGAGGCCGATCTCGCATCCCATTCGGCATCTTTCCCGCTGACCGTTACCGAACCCGTTGTGCCGGTCGGGCCGCCTCCGATTGCCCCCAGATCGCTCATCACCTTGCCGCCGTCCTTGATGATCAGCGTGCCTGACCCTCCGTAGCCCACCATCAGGCTGCCGCTGCCCAGGCCCCACCTGGCGTTCGCTCCCGCCACGGTCACCGAGCCCGACGAACCGGTTTGCTCACCAAGGACGGCCGCGCCGCTGGTCACGACACCGCCCTGCGCGATGTTGAGCGCACCGGCGCCGTACCTGCCCACGGTCAACCTGTTGCCCCCCAGGTCCCAGGCCGCGCCCTGCACCATCACCGTGCCGGACGCTGACGGGTCATTGGCGATCAACGCGGAACTGCTGCGTACCTTGCCCCCCACCTTGATCGTCAAGATCCCTGCACTGGCGCCGCCTATCACCAGCGAAGCGCCATTCGCATCCCATTCGGACCCATATTCGGCCACCGTCACCGTGCTGGGTATATTCCCCGTCGCGCCTGTGTTCCCTGACGCGCCTATGATGCCGCCGCTGGTCTTGACGCTGCCGCCCTGCGCGATCATCAAATCGCCCTTGCCGGCAACGCCCACGGCGATGGGGTTGGAGCCCGTGTCCCACTTCGCGCCCGCTCCGGTGACCGTTACCGCAGCCTGCGCGCCCGCGTCCCGCGCCAGACTGCCCGCGCCGCCCGCCAGCGTGACGCCTGGCCCGATGGCCAGCGTGCCGTTCAAGACATTGGTATTGCCGGCGTAGCTGTTCACGCCGCCGAGCGTCAGCTTGCCCGAACCCGTTTTGGTCAGCCCGCCCACCCCTTGCAGGCCGATGGCCAGGGTCACATCGTGCGTCTGCGTGTCGAGGGTCGCGCCGCCGGCGCCCAGCAAGACCTTGCCGTCGCTAAATCCTGCGAACAAGCCAGGCTGGTTGCGCGTCAGGCGCAGGATGCCGCCATCGATATCGACCGAGGCGCGGGCGCTGTCCCAGGCATCGAGCTGGCCTGTCTCGACCATGCCGCCCGACCTGATCGTCACCGTCGAGTCCGACGCCGCTCCTGGCAGCAGCAGCACATCCGCCACGCGTATCGAACCCGAAGTCAGTTTGCCTCCCCCGGCGATCGTCAGCATGCCCGTGCCGCTTGCGCCCACGACGATCAGCTGCGATCCCGTCGTCCATTCGGAACCCGCATCCTCGATGCTCGCCACGCCCAGCGCGCCCAGTTGTCTGCCAAGCAACGCGGCGCCCGTCGTCGCCTTGGCCCCCTTCGCCAGCGCCAGGGCGCCGACGCCGCGGTCGCCCAGCACCACCGCGGCGGAGCCCGCCCGCCACTCGGTATCCTGGCCAGACAACAGGAAGGTGCCGAAGCCGCCCGAACGCACCCCGAGCCAGCCGCCTTCGCTCAGCACGCGAGCGCCTGCGGAAACGTCCAGCATCCCGCTCCCGGACTCGCCCAGCGCCAGCGCGCCCGCGCCCATGCGCCATTCGGTGTTCTGGCCGGAAAGCAGCACCTGGCCGAAGGCCCCCTCGTCAATCCCGACGCGCGCGCCATTGCTCTTGAGGATCGCGCCGTCCTTGACTTCCAGCTTCCCGGATTTGTTCTGGTTGATGCCGGCCTGCAATGGCGCCGAACCGTAGTCCCAGGTCGACGGACTCATGCTCGCCGGCGCGCTGATTTCACCCGGGTCGCCGGTGTCGGTGATCGACTGCGCACCCGCGCCGCATGGCGCGATCAGCAGCGCGGCCGCCGCGCAGGCGCGCGAGACGGCTCCGCCGGGACCGCCGGCGCGCGTGATTTCGGACACGACCGTCCACGCCCCCGATACACGGTGGCGGACGAGCTTGTAGATGTGGTTCATATCGTGGCTTCTGAAAAGCGTGCCTGGCGCGCGATGAAGGACGCCTTGCCGGATATGGAAACGACGCTTGCCGCGTGACCGGGCGCTCTGGGCACGAGAAGGTGGGTTGGCCAGAGCTTAGCGATGCGCCCGGACGGGCGCATCGGACTTTAGTCGTAGAACCGCGCGGCCTGGCCGGCGGCCGGCAAGACGCTACGCGGCCGCGCCCTCGACCTCGTAGCGGACCTCGTGCGCCTCGCTGGGAACCGGCAGCTCCCAGCGGTGCAGCATGCCCAGCAGCGCCTTGTTGCTCAGCGTGGTGTCGCGCTTGCCATTGCGCCGCAGCAGCTCCTCGCGCGGCTGTTCCAGGTACACGATCCGGACCTCGGCGCCGTAGGCGTAGCACAGGTCCAGCGCCTTGGAGCGCATCTGCCGGCTCAGGTGCGTGGCGTTCCACACGAAGGGCCGGGCCTCGCGCAGCAGCGCCTTCGCCATGTCCGTCGCGTGATGCGCCGCCTTGCCGTCGTTCTCGCCATGCTTCAGGCCCAGCGCCTCGCGCGCGTCGTCATAGGACACCACGGGCAGGCCCTGGCGATGCTCGCGCACCCAGGAGTCCTTACCCGATGCCGGCAGGCCGCACATCAGCGTCACCTTCGAGCCGGGCGTCTGGAACAGCGGATAGTCCGGATGCACGTCGGCGCCACGGAAATAGCTCAGCCGCGTGTGCGCGTCGACGAAGGCCTTGGGTGCGCCATAGCAGCCTTCCTCGCGCGCCAGCTCGCGGAACAGCTCGATGCTGTCCAGCACGCGCGCCTGGTCGGCGCAGATGCGGCCGCGCATGTCGGCCTCGGCCAGCGCCGCAAGAAGGCGGATGTCCAGCTGCCACGACAGCTCGTGCACCGTCCAGGCCGGCGACACCGGACGGCGCGCGTCCTCCAGACAGTAGAACGGCACCTGATGCACCGCGATCAGCCGGCACACGGCCTCGCGCAAGGCGAAGGGCGCGCCGGCCTCCCACAACAGGATGCGCGCGTCGACCGCGCCCTTGCGCGAATGGCCGGGCTGGCCGATGCGGCCCGTCACCGGATCCACCACGGTGGTGCGATGCTTGGCCACGTCGTGCAGCAGCGCGGCGAAGAACAGCACGCCGCGCTCGTCCGGCGTCGCCGCCAGATAGTCGGCCGATTGCAGCAAGGCGTCGACCACCATGCAGGTATGCGTCCACACATCGCCCTCGCCGTGATAGCGTGGCTCCTGAGGCGTGGCCTTGGCCTGCTCCAGCACGGGGAAGGCTTCCAGGCAGCGCGCGTAGTCCGGCGCCTGTCCGGGGGCAGGCACGAGCGCCTGCATCTGATTCCAATTCATGTCGGTTCTCCCGATTCGTTTATTTTGCCCGCCCGCCGCGCTCACTTGCGCGGCCTGGCGGCGGCTTCCAGCGCGTCCAGCCCGAACATCGTGCGCAGCCCCAGCGATTCCCAGGTCACGCAGGGACGCTCGGCATAGAGATCCACGCCCGGCGCCAGCCCGTTCGGCACGATGGGGCGGCTCGCATGATGCGAGCCGCTGTCCAGAATGGTCTGCACGAAGTCGCGGCGCACGAACTTGTAGCGGGCCAGCACCTGGCGATCGTCCTCGATCTTGAGGTACAGCCCCTCCGACAGGTCCGCGCCGTCGGTCTGGCGCCAGCACAGGTCCCAGTCCAGCCCCTCGCGCGCCACGGCCTGCCGAAGGCTGTCCTTCCAGGCCGCGCTCTTGCCCAGCGACCACCGCAGCAGGGCGCGCAGTTGCGCGGGCCGCGCCGGCATCGGGCCGGCGTACAGCACCGGCACCGACAGCACGGGCGAACCGCCCAGCAGCGCGTGGCGACGCGGCGTCGACAGGAACACGCCCTCGCGCCGGTCATAGACGTCGAACTCATGGAAATGGTGCGGCAGGCAGTCGTAGAACACCGAATGCTTGCTGTACGTCCACTCGCCATACATGACGTAGCGGTCTTCGAGCGCGTGCAGCAGCCGCGCCTCGTGCGCGGCCGCCCATTGCTTGAACAGGTTGAACTGCCGTTCGCGGCCGCCACCCGTCAGGTAGTGGCCGCGCGATTGCAGCAGCAGGTCGGCCGCGCCGCTGAACGACAGGCCGGCGTTGGCGCCGTCGAGCTTTTCCTCGATGACGACGTGGCGGCCGGCCAGCGAGGCCAGCGGCGCCTGGTCGGCGGCGCTGTCGCCGGGCTGCAGCCGCGAGCCTTCGAGATGCGGCGTGCGCGGGTACTTCAGGATGGGATGGATATCGTCGTGATGCATGATTCGTCGCCCGCCGCGTTATTGGCGCGGAAGGGCCTGGGACCAGGAAAGGGCCGACGAACGATGCGGGCGCGTGTCAGGTCGCTGTCCCGCCTGGAACCAGGAGGGAGCAGAGTCGCGGGAAAAAGGAAGCGGGTGTCGGGTTCCGCGCGCAGCCTCATGGCAGGCTGGGGGAACGCAGGCAGTGCCGCAGCCCATGCAGGCGCAGACCGCGCCGGATCGAGCTGCTTGCGGCAGTCGTCGGCGATTAGCGAGTGACGAAAGTGCGGGACACGTGTGGCTCCAGGGAAAACACGCTTGATGGAGAGAGCGCGAATTCTAGCGCGCGCTCATGAACGCGGGCAACACGTCGGGCGCGAAACGTCGCGCATTGCCAACGCATGCGCGTCATGGCGCGTCTGGAATAATGATGGCCGGCCGGCGGCCCGTTCGCGCCGCGCGCCCTTTTTCTCGCGTTGTTTTCCCAGGAGTTCCCATGCTCAGTCACTACCCCCGGTATCGCGCCGTTGCCGCGCAAGGTCTCGCGCACAAGCTGGGCGGCCTGCCCTGGGGCCTGCCCGTCGCGCGCTGGCCGCTGTGCGCGGAATGCGGCCGGCCCATGAGCCATCTGCTGCAGGCGCCCGGGCCAGCGGCGGACGAGGCCTCGCCCGCGCTGCCCTTGCAGGCCGACGAAGTGCTGTACGCGTTCAAGTGCGAGTGGGACAGCATCTGCAGCTTCTGGGAAGAGGACGGCGGCGCCAACGCGGTCTTCACCGTGCCGCGCGCGGAACTGGCGGACGGTCCGACCGCGCCGCCCGCGCATGCCGAGGATGGCGCGCCCGAAATCCTGCCGGAACTCGTCGTGGCCGACTGGCGCATCGCGGACGATGGCGCGCCCGCCGAGCTGGAGTCCGCGTTCTACGACTACGGCTTGCACGACGGCCTGCCGGACGAGATCGCGCATCCGCATGACTGGGCCTCGGAATGGCGCACGAAGTTCGGCGGCGTGCCGTACTGGACCGCCAACGGCGCGCAGGGCGTGCCCGCCGGAAGGCTGCTGCTGCAGATCGACAACTGGGTGCAACTGGAAGACGGCGGCGGCGCGGAAGTGGCGAACTTCTGCTCGGACGGCACGGCGTACATCTTCGTCGACCGCTCGCGGAAAGCGCCGGTCTACACGATGATCATCAACCGCTGACCGGCAGGCGACGGCGCGCCTGAAACCCTAGCGCGCGCCCCATTGCCGCGACGCATGCGCCAGCACCAGCTCGGTGGTGCGGCGCAGATGCTCGGCCAGCAGGTCCGAGGCGCGGACCGCGTCGCGCGCCAGCGTGGCCTCCAGCAGCTCGCGGTGCTCCCGCGCCACGTCGCGTCCGGGCGCCGGCGCGGACCCGGACGCGCCCGCCACCGACAGATGCCGGTAGCGCGCCGTCTGGTCGCGCAGCAGCTCGGCGATGGCGATCAGTGAATTCGAGCCGCTGCCGCTGATCAGCGCGGAATGAAAGGCCGCGTGCGCCTGTTCCCATTCCGGGTTCAGGCCGCTGTCGTCCGGCAGCCGCAGCGCCACCCGGCCCAGCCGGTAATGCGCGCCGGCCAGGCGCTCTTCCCAGTCCAACCCGCCCTGCGCGATGGCGCGGCGCAGCGCCTCGCACTCCACGTGAATACGCGTGTCGGTGATGTCGGTGAGTTCGGCCGCCGATACGTCGGCCACGCGAAAGCCGCGCTGGTCCTCGGCGACGACGAAACCGCTGGTGGCCAGCCGCGACAGGGCTTCGCGCAAGGGGATCGCCCCGCTGCCGTAGCGCTCGCACAATTCCTTGATGCGCAGCCGGCCGCCCGGCGGCAGATGCCCCGAGATGATGTCGGCGCGGATGTCGTTCGCCAGCGCGGACGCGGCGGTGCGAAAGGAAGGCGGGGCGGAAAGCATGCGTGACGATAGCCGTGCCAGCTATGAAATTCAATCTGTGCAGGGAAAACCAGAATATATATATTTTTACCTAATACATATTATTTTGGCACCCACGCAGACCCTGGAGATCCCGTGAAACTGGCCACCGTCCAAATCGATGGCGCGCCCTGCGCCGCCGCCCTGCAACAAGACCGCCTGGCCCTGCTGGCCGCCCCCGGGACCGACCTGGGCGCGCTGCTGCGCCAGGGTCTCGGGCTGGCCGATTTCCAGCGCCTGGCCGCCGCCGCCACGATCCACGTCGATCCGAACCAGGCCGTCTTCCTGTCGCCGTCGATCGAGCCGCCCAAGATCCTGTGCGTGGGCCTGAACTACGCCGACCACACCAAGGAAAGCCCCTACGAACAGCCCGACTACCCGACGCTGTTCCTGCGCGTGGCGACCAGCCTGGGCGCCCACAACGCCATCGTCCACCGCCCCGCCCTCAGCGACTCGCTGGACTTCGAGGGCGAGATGGTCGTGGTGCTGGGCAAGGGCGGCCGCGACATTCCCAAGGACCGCGCGCTGGAACACGTGTTCGGCTACGCGGCCGGCAACGAGATCTCGGTACGCGAGTACCAGTTCAAGTCGCCGCAATGGACGGTCGGCAAGAACTTCGACGGCACCGGCGCCTGGGGCCCCTACGTGGTCACGGCCGACGAGCTGCCACCGGGCGGGCGCGGGCTGCGCCTGGAGACCCGGCTGAACGGCGCCACCGTGCAGTCGGCCAGCACCACAGACATGCTGTTCGACGTGGCCACGGTGATCTCCACCGTCAGCCAGGCCATCACGCTGCAGGCCGGCGACATCATCTTCTCCGGCACGCCGGCCGGCGTGGGCTTCGGCCGCACGCCCAAGCTCTACATGAAGGCCGGCGACACGGTCGAAGTCGAGATCGAGCGCATCGGCCTGCTGCGCAATCACATCCTGGACCAGCCGAAGGCCGGCTGAACGTCCCGCGCGCATGACGGTCCGGCGGCGCCGGACCGCGTAGTTCCGATCTCCCTCTGGAATCCTGGAATGTCCGCCATGCAAACTCCCGCTACCCATCCCGCCGCCGCTGCGCGCAACGCCGTCCGACGCCGCTGGACCCAACTGCTGCTGGCCGCCGGCCTGGCCTCGTGCCTGGGCCTGGCCCAGGCCGCCGACTGGCCGGCCCGGCCCGTGAAGATCGTGGTGCCCTTCGCCGCCGGCGGCACCACCGACCTGATCGCGCGGCTGATCGCCGCGCCCATGTCGCAACAGCTCGGCCAGTCCGTCGTGATCGAGAACCGCCCCGGCGCGGGCGGCCTGCTGGGCGCGGACGCGGTCGCAAAATCCGCGCCGGACGGCTACACCGTGCTGATGGCGAATATCTCCTACCCACTGGCCGCGCTGGTGGCACAACGCGCCAAGCGGCTGAACTTCGATCCCTCGGCCGACCTGCGCAGCGTCAGCGTGGTGGCCAACGTGCCGCTGGTGATCACGTCCACGCCGTCGGTGCCGGCGCGCGACCTGCGCGAGTTCGCCGCCCTGCTCAAGCTGCAGCCGTCCGCGCACTACGCCTATGGATCGACCGGCCCCGGCTCCTATATCCACGTGTTCGGCGAGTGGTTCCAGCAGCAGGCCCAGGCCACCATGATCCACGTGCCCTTCAAGGGCGCGGCGCCGCTCAAGAGCGAAATGCTGGCGGGCCGGATCCAGATGGGCGGGGACCAGCTGTCCTCGTCCTTGAGCGACATCCGCGCCGGCTCGCTGACCGCGCTGGCCGTCACCTCGCCGCAGCGCTCGCCCGCCCTGCCCGACACGCCCACGGCCCGCGAGCTGGGCTATGCCGGCATCGAGACGGAAGGCTGGAACGGCCTGCTCGCACCCTCCCGCACGCCGGACGAGGTGGTCGCGCGCATCAACGCCGCCGTCGCGCATGCGCTGCGCCAGCCCGACGTGCGCCAGCGCCTGGCGGACCTGGGCGCAGAGCCCGGCGGGTCCAGTCCCGGCGCGATGGGTGAGTTGCTGGACCGGCAATTCGCGCAGTTCGGCCCCATGGTCGCGCGCCTGCAGCTCGACTGAGGCCCCGTTCCCATTGCCGCCCCCTCCCGGCCAGGAAGACCCGCCATGAAGAATCCCGGCCTCCGCATCGCCGCCCGCCTGTCGCTGTCCGCCGGCGCCCGCGCCGACGCGCCGCCCTTGTACCAGGACCAGGCGAAGCAGATCGTCGTCGAGCAGTGACAACCGCGAGCGCCGGCCCATGATGCCGGCCCGCAATGGAGACAGCCATGACCCCAGACGCATCGACCGCAGCCACGGCGCGGCTTGCCGTGCATTCGGTGGACGAGTTCGTGTTCAGCGTTCCCGACCTGGAAGCCGCGCGGCAGTTCTATGCGAGCTTCGGCCTGGACGTGCGCGACGAGGACGGCGGACTGGCGCTGTACGCCTTCGGCCATCCGCAGCGCTGGGGCCGCATCCGGCAGGCAGCGGGACGCAAGCGGCTGTTGTGGCTCAGCCTGGGCATCCACGCGGGGGACGCGCCGCGCTTCGCCGAACGCCTGGATCAGCAGGGCATCGCGCGCATCACCGCGCCCGCCGGCGCGGACGATGGCGGCATCTGGATCTCCGGTCCCGACGGCCTGCCGCTACAGCTGCGCGCCGCGCCCAAGTCCTCGCCGTCGGCGCCGGCGCCGCAGACCCCGCCACAGCCCTGCGCCAATGCCGGCCGCGCCCCCGCCCGCAGCCGCGCGCCGCGCGTTCAGCCGCTGTACCTGTCGCACATCCTGCTGTTCAGCGCCGATGTGGCGCGGGCCACGCGCTTCTATGTGGACGTGCTCGGCCTGCGCGTGTCGGACACGTCCGGCGACGTGATCGCCTTTCTGCACAGCCCGCATGGCAGCGACCATCACCTGATCGCGCTGGCCAAGTCCGGCGGCCTGGGCCTGCACCACACCAGCTGGTGCGTGGCCTCGCTGGATGACGTGGGCCTGGGCATGGAACAGATGAGCGCGGCGGGCCATGGCGAGGGCTGGGGCGTCGGCCGCCACGTGCTGGGCTCCAACTACTTCCGCTACGTGCGCGACCCCTGGGGCAGCTACGCCGAGTATTCCTACGACATCGATTTCGTCGCGCCCGGCGCGCCATGGCCCGCGACCGACCATCCGCCCGAGGACGCGCTGTACGTCTGGGGGCCTGCCCTGCCCCCGGACTTCATCACGAACCACGAACAGGACGGCTGAGCGGCGGATGTCCTACGCCGACAGGCAACGAGGCTGGCGGGACCCCGCGCCCGCCCGCAGCGCCTGCGGCGCCCCCAGCGTCTGGCGCGCGCGCCGCACCTCGCCCATGACGCTGTCCACGGTGATGCCGTAGCGCAGCGCCACTTCGCGCGGCGACAGGTCTTCCACGCTGCGGGCCAGCAGGATGGCCTGGCGGCGGCTGGGCAGGGCCTGCAGGGCGCGCATGCAGGACAGCAGCTCCGAGCGCGCCTCGGCCACCTGCGCCGGACCCGGCGCGTCGTCGGCCAGCAGGCCGGCGTCATCGCCGTCCTGGCCGACTTCGCGCCAGCCCTGGCGCAGGCCGTCCACGGCCAGGTTGCAGGCCATGCGGAACACGTAGGCGCCCGGATTGCGCACCTCGGCCGCCTGGCTGGTGGCCAGGCGCAGCCAGACATCGTGCAGGCTGTCGCCGGCCAGGTCCTCGCTGCCCAGGTAGGCCACCAGCCGGCAACGCAGGTCGTCATAGTGGCTGGCGATGAAACGCTGCAGCGCCGTCGGCTCGCCCGCGCCGGCGGCGCCCGCCCGGATTTCCGCCGGGCGGGCCTCGGTGATGGCGGCCATGGTCACGGCTGCCAGTTGCGCCGCTCGGCCGGCGTCAGCGCGGCCTGCTGCACCGGCGTCAGCGGGCCGTCGCCGACCATTTGGAACACGCTGTCGGCCCGATAGATCGGCGCCTGCTTGCCGGCGTCGACGCTGGGGCTGGCCGGCGCGCGGCCGGCCGGCAGCTGCTCGTCGCCATAGCCCAGGATCTGCACCGAGATGATCGACGGCAGATTCTGGCGCGAGGCGGCGCGGTCGCGCTGCATCACGTCCTGCGCCGCCGCCGTGGCCGTGGAGGCCGCCGCGCTGGCGCTGGACAGGGCGCCGGTGTTGACCGAGGCGGTCACCGGGATGCCCTTGCTCTCGCCCTGCACCTGGATGTTGGCCGCGTTCACCACGTGCAGCGCCGCGATGTTGACGTTGCCCGACACCCGGATGCCGGCCTCGCCGGCGTCGATGGTGCCCAGCGGCGCGATCAGGTCCACGTCGCCCGCCGGCACCTCGGGAATCGGCGCCAGCGTGCCGATGCCGGCGCCGGTGGACGGCACGGTGGGCGACAGCGTCACGTTGCCGAAGGCGTCGTAGACGCGGCGCGGCGGCGTGTACAGCACCGTGGTCTTGGCGCCGCGCCCGGCGTTGATGTCGCCGTTCGCGGACCAGGCCTGGATGTGGCCGCCGAAGGTGGTCATGATGCGGCTCTGGCCCAGCAGCACGCTGCCCTGCGCATAGAGCTGGATGTTGCCCTGGCCCTGCGTCACCACGCCAGCGCTGGCCGGCGGGGCCACGCCTTCCACGCCCAGCACCTGCTGGCCGCCCGGCGTCAGCAGCTGGATGTTGCCGCCGAAACTGCTGCGCAGTCCCGCGCCGCCGTACATCGTGAAGCTGCCCTCGTAGCGGATCGGACCTCCGGCGGCATCGCTCTCGGGGAACAGCGCCGCGATGGCGCGGCGTCCGCGCAGGTAGCTGCCGAAGCGCTGGCCGCCTTCCTCGTTGTACTCGCGGCCGCCTTCCTTCAGCTCGGCGAAGAACAGCTGGCGCGCGTAGATGCCGCGCTCCGCCGGCGCCAGCGCCGCGAAGGCCGCGGCCGCGCCGTCCTGGCCGCCCTCGTAGCCATGCTGCTTGCGCAGCCAGTTCACCAGGTGCAGCTCGCTTTCCTGGCGATAGTCCTGCGACAGATCACGGCGCTTGCGCGAGGCGTCGGCGGCGGCCTGGGCGTCCACCTTCGCCTGCTGCCGCGCCAGCTCGCCCTGCGCGCCCTGCTCGTCGCCCTGATAGCCGAAGTGCAGGCGCAGCCAGTTCGCCAGCGTCATTTCGCCGCCGTAGGACCGCACCACGCGATCCGGATTCGCGCCCAGCGTTTCGCCGGCGGCCAGCGCGCGGGTCGGATCCAGATAGCGCGCCAGCAGGCCCGCGTAGTCCGGTCCCGCCGCGCCCACGCCGGCCAGCACAGCGATGTCCGCGCCAAGCCGGTTATCGCCGCGCACGATGGCGCCCAGGCTGCGCACGCTGGCCGCGTCGTCCTGGCGCACCTGGCGCGCCGCCTGCATCAGCAGCGTGCCGGGGCCCGCCACCTGCGCATTGGCGTAGATGATGTCGCGGCCGGCCTCGATCAGCGACAGGTCGCGCGCATTGTTGTGCAGCGCGGTGACATCCAGGCGCATGATGTCGCGGCCCGCCCGCACCGATACCGGCACGGCGGCCTCGTACCAGGTGTCCGTGCTGCGGCCGGTATTGCTCATGTCGACCACCGCGCCGCTCTTCAGGCCGAGGATGTCGCCCGTGACCGCGTAGAACCTGGCGACGGTGTCATCGCCCGCGTGCAGCGCGCGGTTCGTGGGCGAAGCCGGCCCGAAGACGAACAGCGGCTTGTTGTACCCCAGCGACCCAGGCTGCACGCCATCCTTGCTGGTATTGGTCAGGATGGGATTGCCGTTCGAGACCTCGAAGGCGCTGAAGGCCGGACGCCAGGGCGTGGGCAGCGGCGCATCGGCCGCCGACATCGACACGGCATGGGCGCCATTGGCCAGGATGGAGCGGCCCGCCAGCATCTCGAGCTGGCCGCCCGCCGACGGCGCCAGCAACAGCACCGGGTTGTCGTAGCCCGCGGCATTGTCGGCCAACACGATGTTGCCGCCGGCCGCCACGGCGCGCACGATGGACGGATACACGAAATAGCGTCGGCCGTCCGCCGACACCCGCGTGACATCGGAGGACAGTTCTTCTCCCAGGAACCGGCTGTTGCTGACGGTCATCGGGGTGAGGTTGCCGCCGGCCGAGAACAGATTGATCGCGGTGGACGGCGTCCACAGCGTGAACCAGCCGTTGCCGCCGCCGACGACCGGATCCGCCGCGCCGATCATCTGGTAGGGACTGGAATTGACCTGCGTGACGCGGCCGGGGTCGCTGACGCCGCCCAGCACCAGGTCGGCGCGCGTGTCGATCCAGGCCACGGCGTCGCCCAGCACCAGGCGCGGCCCGCCCATGACCCGGCCCCCGGCCACGGCATACGGATCCGGAGCGCGCAATCCCGAGCCGTCGCCGTAGCGCAGGTCCATGCCGCCCATCTGTCCGGCCGACAGGCTGATCCGGCCGCGCAGGTTGCCAAGCACGCCGTTCAGATCCAGGTTGTCGGACCCGCCCGTATGCGACGGCCCGATCGCCTGCAGCTGGGTGGCGCTCAGCGTGGGATTGAGGCTGCCACCGACGCGCAGATCCAGATCGCCGCCGCCGGTCAGCACCAGGTTGCCATCCAGCAGGCGGCCGGTGCTGGCGACCACCGCGGTCAGCCCTTGCGAGCGCGCCGCCATGCCGTTGACATAGAGCGCCGCGTCGCCGCGCGCGTCGCGCACGCCCGCGTCGCGGCCGGCGGCGATGCTGACGTTGCCGCCGCCCAGCGTGCCGAAGCCGGTGAAACCCACCACCCTCGGTTCCTTGTAGCCGGCGCCGTAGGGGGAATCGACCGTGTAGGCGCCGAAATTGATCCACCAGCTGGGCGCGATATCGGCCACGCCCGGCGTGCCGATGCTGCCCTGGCGCCACAGCCAGGCGCCGGTCATCGTGCTGGAATAGCGCGCCAGGCTGCTGGTCCAGTCGACCTCGACGCCGCTGTTGGCCGCGGCTCCCATGGCATCGCCGTATACGTCGCGCGCGGCATCGACCAGCAGGTTGCCGCCGTGGTCGGGATACCAGGCCCGGTAAGACGCCAGGGCGGCGTCGTACTTGCCGTCCAGCTGCATCAGGCCCAGCACGCCGGTCTTGCCGTCATAGCCGCGCGCCAGGTTGAAGCGCGCGTCGGCCGCGCCCAGCGAGGTGGGCGTGCCGGCGGTGTACACGCCGTACAGCGAAGCCATGCCCACGTCGCGCCCGGCCAGCAGCGACAGGTCGCCGGCGCCGGTGCGCAGCACGCTGAACAAGGGCGAGCCGAAGACGTACTTGTAGGTGCGGGTGATGATGGTTTCCGAGGTGCCGCCGCCCTCGCAGTGGGCGGCGTTGGCGCAGATGGCCTCCTCGGTCTTGTTGAGCGCGGCGGCCATTTCCTGCACCGTCTTGCCGACCCAGCTGGCGTTGCCCGCCCACTGCTGCGATCCGGCGGCCGTCACCCTGCGCGGTTCCGGTTCGCAATAGGCGCCCCAGGAACACATCGTTTCCCAGTCCAGCTGCCATTCGTCGGCGATCGGCTTGATCGGCTTGCCAGCCAGCGAGGGATCTCCGATCAGTTCCTCGGCCCCCAGCGGCGTCAGCACCATCACGCCGACAAAGATGGTCTTGGAGGTCTCGGTTCCCCGGCCCGCCAGGCCATAGTGCGTGTCGGACATCACCAGATCGCCCTTGCTCAGGACGTTGCGCGTGCGCACGTCGGCCGAGCCCAGGTCGGCGCCGGCCACCGCGGTCAGCGTCCAGGCGCTGGCGCCCGCGCCCAGCATGGGCGCCAGCGCCCAGTTGCGGCCCTGCTTGCCGTCCGGCCCCTTGGACCGCAGGTCCACCGGCTTGCCGCCCAGCAGCACCAGCTTGGTCTGCGACGGGATCAGCGAGCCCTGCGCCAGCGTGATCTGCGCACTGGCCTTCAAGTCGGCCGGCAGCGGCACGCCCTTGGGCCAGGTGAAGGCGCGCACGGCGGCCTCGCCGCGCAGGACGAAACCGGCGCCCAGTTGCGCGCCCGGCGCGAGCTTGAGCTCGCCGGCCAGCACGGTGCCGGCGCGCAGCACGTGGCCGTCGGCGGCCGTGACGTCGCCGGTCAGCACCAGCCCGGCCGGCAGCGACAGGGCCGCGTCCAGCGTCATCGCCACGGGCAGCACGGTGCCGGCGGGCAGCGTGACGGGCGCGACCGGCAGGTCGTAGTTCAGCTTGCTGCCGGTGGGGAACATCGTGCCGGCCTCCAGCTTGACACCGCCGATCGGCACCACCAGGTCGCCGCCAAAAGCCGTGATGCCCTGCGAGCCGAGACGGCCCTGGACCAGCTGCCAGCCGGCGTCGTCCGGCGACTCCGGCGGCGGCCCGAAGCCGTCGTTGATGCTGCCGTAGATATTCAGGTTGCCGCCGGCGCGCAGCACCAGCACGCCGGGTTCGCCATAGCCGCGCCGCGCGGGCGTGAGGCGGTCGGCGCCCGGGCCGTAGCGGTAGTTGGACAGGTCGATGTCGCCGGACACGGTCAGGTCGCCGTCCGGCGTGGCGCTGACGACTTCCACGCCAGGACGCAGCTTGTACGCGCCCAGGCCGGCCAGGCGCGCGGCCACCGCCGGGTTGGCCAGCGCGGCGTTCATGTAGGCCTGGTTCTCGCCGTCGATGCCGTCCAGATAGCCTTGCGTGATTTCCTGCGGGCGCTTGCCGGTGACGTCCGGCGCGGCGGCCAGCGGCGCGTCGTCGTAGCGGCGGAAGGCGTTCACCGCCACCGTCTTGGCGCCCTGGATCAGCGGAGTGCCCGCGACCGACACGGCCACGTCGCTGGCGCCGTTGCCCGAGCCGGCGATCGCGCCGCGCTCGGCGCCGCCGCCCAGGCGGCGCGCGTTCAGGTCCAGCGTGCCGCGAGCCACGCCGTCGTTGTTCTGCGCGCCGACGCCGGCGCGCAGGTCCACCTGGGCGCCGGCGCCCAGCGACAGCGTGCCGGTGCGCGAGGTCAGGTCGACGATGGCGCGGTTGGCGCTGTCGATGATCTTGCCGTAGCTGTCCACGCGCAGCGTGGTCGAATGCGCGTCGAGCGCGCCGTTGATGACCAGGTCGCCCATGGCCGCCAGGCGGATGCTGCCGACCTGCGGACCGCTGGCGTCGATGCGACCGTTGACGGTGAGGCTGCCGCCGTCGACCACCAGCTCGACGTTGCGGGCCCGCAGCTCGTCGCCGACCGTCAGGTCGCCGCGCTTGATCTGGAAGCGGCGCGCGCCGAAGAATCCGCCTTCGGTCAGGCGGGCGTTCAGCTCGCCGAAGTCGGCCAGCGCCTGCGCGCGCAGCACGGCTTCGCCACCTTCATACGGCACCAGCGTGCCGCCCGCGTCATAGCGGCCGGAGGCCGTGGCGCGCAAGGTGCCGCCCAGGTCGATGCGGCCCGCCGAGACGCCCAGCGCGATGGCCTGCACGCGGCCGGCGCGGTTGTTGCGCGCCGACACGTCGATGAGCGCGCCCTTGGCCTGCGTGATATCGCCAGCCATGCTCTGCAATTCCAGGTCGCCGCCCCAGCTGTAGCGCAGCTGGTCGAACAGACGCACCTCGCGGCCGGCCAGGTCGATGCGCGAACCCGCGCCCAGCGCGATGTTGTCGTCGGCCTTGATCGACAGCTTGCCCGAAGGCAGCGCCACCGTCGTGTCGAGCGAAACGCTGCGGCCGGCCAGGTTGATGGTAGCGCCCAGCGCGTCGCGCGCGGCCGCGGCCGCGCCGGTGCCGGCGACGGACAGCGCGCCGCCGGCCTTGACCGTCATCACCGAACCGGCCTCGCCGGTCAGGAGCGGCGTGCGGATCAGCAGGTCGCCGCCGCGATAGCGCCAGCCGTCCTGTGCGTTGTAGCCGTCCTGTTCGTGATAGACCGACAGCCCGCCCCGGGCCCGACCCGCGATCATCTTGGCGGCGTCCAGGGTCACGGAGGAAAAGCCCAGCAGCAGGCGCTCGGCCGTCACCAGATCGTTCGGCAGCTGATACGGCGAGGACTCCAGCCGGATCGTGTCGGCCACGACGTTCAGCTTGCCGTGCCCGAGCTGGTCCAGCATGGCGCCGCCGGGCGCCTGCGGCTTGGTGGCGCCGACATTGATGCCGTTGCGGTCCGCGGCGATCGCGCCCGCCCAGATGAATTCGCCGGCGGCGATGGTGGCCGTGTCGCCCGCCGCGCCGTAGCCGTAGATGGCCGGCGCGCCCAGCACCAGCCGCTGCAGCGAGCGTCCGCCCGCGCCGCGCGCGTCCAGCGCCACCGCGCCGTACACGTTGATCGATTCGTTCGCGTTCAGGATCAGGCTCTCGAGCGCCGGCGCGCCCAGCGCCGTATTGCCACGCAGCAGCGTGGCCAGCACGTCCTGGTTCATCTCCAGGCCCGGCGGCAGGTGGCCCGCCGCGCCGGCCTGCTGCAAGGCCTGGGCGCTGCCCAGGTTGACGGCCGATACGCTCAGCGCCAGGTTGCGCGTGCCGTACTGCACCGTGTCGCGCCAGGTGAAGCCGCCGCTGGTGGCCGCGCCGATGGACCCTTCGGACAGCAGCAGGGACGCGCCGCCGCAGGCCGCGACGCAGCCGCCCACGTCGATGGCGGTGCCGGCGCCGCCCTTGGGCGCCATCAGGTTCACCAGCCCGTTCGATACGGCCAGCAAGGCGCCCGAGGTCAGCGCGTAGTACGTGCCCGTGCGCGCGTCCAGCGCCGCCGCGCCGCGCCCGAGCGTGGACAGCGTCGCGCCCTGCTCGACCACGATGCCGCGCCCGCCGGAGGCCGCGTACAGGAAAATCTCGGGTGCCGACAGCACGGCGCCGCTGCGCACCAGCAGTTGCGTGTTCTTGGCGTACACGTCCATCTGGCCCGAGTCGTACACGCCCCGGCCCGGCGTGCCGCCCAGGAACATCGCGCCGGCGGACAGCGCGTTCAGATCAGAGGCCTGGATCGCCGCGGCCTTGGGCCCGAGGATGGGCGCCTGTCCCGCCGCCAGGATCTCAAGCCCCTGGGCCGGCCCGTTGACGACCAGGCTGCCTGCGTATCCGCCGCTGTCCTTCGGCACGCCGAAGCGCGCCAGGCCCTTGAACGACAGCGCCGGCTGCCGGCCCATGCCCGCGCCCTCGTCCAGGGTCAGCTGCAGCGCGCGGGCGTCGACGGTCATCAGGCCGCGCTGGGTGCCCTTGCGCGCCGCGTCCGCCAGGAGGAAGGCGTTGTAGGAGGTCTCGTTGTATTGCGCATGGCGCCGCAGCACGTCGCCCGGCGTGAACAGCAGGCTGGTCGGCAGCGCCGCCCGCTGCGCGGTGCCGGCCGTGCCCAGCCAGCCGCTGCCGACCCAGGAACCGCCGCGCGTGCGCGCCACGGCGGACGCGTCATAGGCGCCCTGCGCGCCCAGCTCGACGCGGAACGCGCCCGGCAACAGCGCATAGGTCGAGGGCAACAGCGTATAGGTGCCGGCCGGCAGGCCCGGCACGCCGGCGCCGATGGTCACCTGCCGGCCCACCGCCGGACTGCCCGCGCCCGCGTCGGCCGCGATCGGCGCCTGGTTGCCGGCAAAGCCCGGCACGATGGCATAGACGGCGTTGCCCGAACGACTGAAGCCGAATCCCGGATTGGCGTCGGCCATGGCGTAGCGCAGCACGTCCACCGAGCCGCCGCGTCCGCGCACGAAGGCGCCGCCGCTCAGTTCGCCGCCGCCGGACACATCCAGCACGGCGCCCTCGGCCACCTCGACCGCCTTGCCCTGGATCTCGATCTTGCGGCCGTCGTAGCCGGAGGAACCGGTGGCGTCCGGCTTCACCTCGTTGCCGGCGTAGAGGTACTTCACCCCATCCACGGTGCCGCCATAGGGCATGAGCAGCCCCGCGCCGCTGACGGAGGTCAGGCTGCCCGGCAGGAACCGTACCGTGCCCGGCGCCTGCGGGTTGCTTTCGAAGACGATGCTGCCCAGCGGCGCGCGCAGCACGCCGCCCTGTTCGATCAGCGGCGCCATGAACGTCAGCCCGCCGAACGCGGCATACGGCACCGCGGGCAGATCGCCGGAGGCGCGCCGGATCGTCAGGACCGCCTTGGGGTTGTAGCTGTAAATGTCTCCCTGCGGCCCCTTTGCCACGTACTCGCCCGCGGCGATGATGCCGCCGCCCCGGGTGGTCGGGTAGATCTGCGCGGCGCTCAGCGTCATGCGGTCGGGCGCCGCCAGCTTGGTGCGGATGCTGCGGTCGACAAAGCCCGGGCTGCCCATGCGCAGGTCGCCCTGGACGTCGAAGCGCACGTCGTCAAAGCCGATCAGGTCGCGCAGGCCGCGCACATCCACCAGATTCGCCGACACGTTCAGCCGGTTGCCGTTGTGGAAGTACTTCAGCGGCTCGGGTCCGAGTTGCACGAAGAAATCGGCGCCCTGCAGCCCCACATAGCGCGACTGATTGAACAGCAGGTAGGGCGCGCGCAGGTCCACCACGCTGGCCGCCGGCGCGTCCGCGCGCAGCGTCAGCACCCCCGACAGGCGCAGGCTCTGGCGCATGGCCAGCGTCACGTTGCCGTCGGCGAACACGCTGGCATCGAGCGCCAGGTTGTCGAAGCCGCCCGCCTCGACGCGGTCCACGCCCAGGCGGCCCGTGCCGTAGACCAGCTCGGCGCTGGCCTGGCCCGGCCGCAGGCCGGCGGCCAGCCGGCTCTCGCCCTGGCGCTGCGTCAGCACCAGCCGGCGCTCCTGCAGCACCGCCTGTTCCGGCGACAGGTTGCGCTGGTAGAAGGCACCGCCGAACGCAATGCCCAACGTGCCGCCGGCCGCCTGCGCCGAACCGGCCGCCGCGCGCAGCGCGCCGTCCAGGTGCAGGCTGTTGGCCGAGGCCAGCACGATGCTGCCGCCGTCCGAGCCGACCAGCGTCGCGCCGCGTCCCGGCAGGTCCAGCACGGCCTGCGTGCCGGACGCGTCCAGCAGCGAGCCGGGACGCAGGATGACGTGGCGGTCGATGGGACGGGTGCGCGTATCGACATCGGCCTCCCAGTTCAGCGTGCCGCCGATCTCGATGGCGCCGCCGGCCTGCACCGTGCCATAGCGCCGACCCCTGGCGTCGGTCGCCACATGGCTGCGGCCGGCGGTGTCCAGCACCGCCTGCTCGCCGATCCAGACCGAACGGGGATTGGCCTTGGGCACATAGGGCTGCTCGCCCTGGCGCGGCTCCTGGATGGAAATGCGGCCGCCCCAGGCATCGAGCCGGCCCAGCACGGTGATCTGGTCCGCGCCACGGATCTGGATCGAGCGGCCGGGATCGACGCTGACGCGCGCGCCCTCGCCCACCACGATGGGGCCGCCTTGCGCGGCCCGGTCCGAGTACAGCGCCAGGTCGGCGCCGGCGCGTTGCGTCAGCGTGCCGCGCAGCGCGTCCTCGGTGTACAGCGCCGGCGTCCAGCGCGTCAGGACGTCGGCGGGAGGGGCGCCCGATCCGGGCGCCTGCGCGGCGCCGCCTTCCAGCCGCAGCACCGGCATGAGCACGTCGATCCGTGCGCCGTCCGCGACGGTCAGGCCCTTGTAGCCGTTGATCTCGTATTTGCCGAAGCCGGTGCTGAACAACGACGGGTCCAGCCGCAGCGTGGTGGCGTCCTGTGCATCCACGGGGCCGCCCAGCACGATCTTGCCGCCGCTGGCCACGGACAGCGTGCCGCCGCCCGTGACGCCGTAGCCGCGCACCTCGCCCGCGAAGGACAGCAGGCCGCCGTTGGAAGGAATCTGGCCCAGCACATGCGAGGCCAGCGTCACGTTGCCGCCCTTGCCGCCTTGCAGCTTGCCATCGGACAACAGCGAGGCGCCGGCGGTCACGTCCAGCACGCTGCCCGCGTCCACGGCCACGTCACCGGTGCCGCGCAGCGCGATGCGGCCGCCGTCGCGCACCGGCAGGCCGGCCAGGCCGTCGGCGTCCCGCAGCAGATTGGCCCAGACGCCGCGCGCGTCCAGCATCACGCCGCCCGCGACGTGCAGCCGCGCCTGCTGGTTGGCGGCCGGGGCCAGCGCCGAGTCCTCGAGCCGCACGGCCAGGAACGACGGTTGATACAGCACGTTGCCGGCCTGGATCAGGCCGCCACGGCTGGTCAGATTGGCCTTGATGTCCACATCCGGCGCATACAGCGTGATTTCGCCGCCATCGGCGCCGCGCAAGGCCGCATCGACGGTGATGGAACGTCCGGCCGCGACGCGCAGCCGGCCCAGCGAGAAGCCGTTGAGCTGGTTCGCGTCCAGGAACAGCTTGCCCTTGTTTTCCTGCGGCAAGGCGGCGCCCAGGTCCAGGCCGTCGGCCACCCGCTCGCGCCCCGCGCCCAGCACCACTTCGGCCACCGTGTCGCCGGTGGCGCCCAGCTGGGAATAGATCTGGCGCGAGGCCGTGTCGTAGTAGCGCACATCGTTGCCGACCACCAGGCCGGCGCGGCGCGCGGCGGCGCGCTGCGACTGGCTGTAGCCGTCCAGCCCGGACTGCGGCGCGCGGTCCTGGCGCGTGCCCTGGTAGGTGTCGCCGACCAGATCGCCTTCCAGCACGGCGCTGCGGGTCGAGATGAGCAGCGTGCCGGCGTCGCGGCCGACCGTGTAGCCGTCCTCGTAGCGGGTGCGCGGCGCCAGCAGCGGGTTGTAGAAGCGGCGCGTGGCCTTTTCGCCCCAGCGCGCGGAACGCTGTTCGTAGCCTTGGTAGACGCCGGTGTAGAGCACGTCGCCCGGAGCCTTGTCGGCCACGTACAGGCGACCGTCCGCGCCGCGCAGCCAGGTCTGCTGCAAGGTGCCGGCGCGCACGTCCAGCGTGCCGCCCGACAGGTTGATGCTGGAGCCCTTCTGCGTCACCACCTCGGCGCCCTCGAAGCGCACCTGGCCGCCCTGCGCCAGCCAGTGGCTGACCGGCACGCCCATGGTGCCCAGGTAGCCGCCGACTTCCAGCAGGCCGCCGCCGCTGTACCAGCGGTCGCCGTCATAACCGCCGCTGCCGCTGGCGACGCGGATCAGCTCGCGCCGGTCCAGCCAGATATCGCCGTTGTTGAGCTTGCCGCTGTCGCGGTTCATCGGCGCGTCGCGCTGCTCGTTGCCCTGGACGTTGATCTTGAGATTGTTCGATTCCATCGACACGGCCACGCCGATGGCGCCGCTCACGTCGATCTGCGCGCCGTCGCGCACCAGCGTGCGCTTGCCGGCCTTGACCCCGACCTGCCCGCCGGTCGCCAGCGTCAGCGAATCGCCCTGGAAGTCGACCGTGCCGCCGCTCTCCACCTGCACCAGCGACAGGTCGCGGCGGTACGGGTCGGTCTGCCCCAGCGTCTGGCCGGTGGCCAGGCTGGCGGGCATCAGGGCGTCGCGCTGCCCGTCCAGCGCGGTGGCGCCGTCCAGGTCCACCAGGATGGCGGTGGTCGAGCCGGAACGCAGCGTCACCGCGCCGTCGGCGCCGACGCCGTTCAGATGGATGGTGCCGCGCGCGTCCACCGAAGTGGTCGAGGCCAGCACGCCGGCCTGCTCGACCTGGCGCGCGGCCAGCGTGATGTCGCCCAGCGGCGACAGGATCAGGCCGCTATTGCGCACCGTGCCTACACCCGAGGCCGTCACTTCATTGCCGCGCGTGGTCGAGGCGACGTTGCCCTCGGTGCCCTGGCCGCGCTTGATCACGAAATTGTCGCCGGCCGCCAGCGCCGCCTGGCCCTTGGGCGTGGTGATGGTGCCGGCATTGTCGACCTCGCGGCCCAGCAGCAGGACGTAGCCGCCGGACTGGGTCACGGTCGAAGGACGGCTGGTCTCGATGACCGCGCCCGGACGCAGCTCGATCTTGCCCAGCGCATCGGTGAAACCGGGCGTCTTGCCGTCCGCGCTGTACAGGCCGTTGTTCTGGAACTGCTCGTCGCTGAGGCGCGTGGCCGCGGCCACCAGGTTGCGCACGTTCACCTGCGCGCCGCCGTCGAACACCACGCCGTTGCGGTTGACGATCATCACCGTGCCGTCGGCCTTGATCTGGCCTTGGATCTGCGAGGGGCGCGCCTTCGGATCGTTGACGCGGTTCAGCACCGCCCAGTTCGGATCCTGGCGGAATTGCACCGTGGTGTTGCGGCCGACGTTGAAGGTCTCCCAGTTCAGGATGGCCTTCTCGCCGGTCTGCTCGATGGCGACGTTGACGCGGCCGTTGGCGGCGGTCTGCACCGGCGCCCTGGCGTTGCGCCAGCCGGCGGTCAGGGGATTGGCGTCCACCTTGAGACCGCCCTCCGCCAGGCCGTCCGGCGCCGCGCCGCCCGTGGCCGGCGCGGCGTCGCGGGCCGCGCGCTGGGCCGCCTGCTGCGCGGCGATCGACGCGGCGGTGCGCCCCAGGTTGCCCACCGAGCGTTGCAGCTGCTCGCGCGCGGCCTGCGACTGGCGCGCGCCGTCCGGCAGCCCCAGCGCCGGTTGCCCGTTGGGCAGGCGGCCCGTGACCGCCGTGTTGGCCTGCGCCGCGCCCTTGGCCGCGAACCAGCCGCTGCTGAACGCGGCGGGCTGGGCATGGGCGGCGCCCGCGCCGACGAGCGCGAGCGAGGCCAGCGCGGTCGCCAGCGGCGTGCGGCGCGGCGCCAGCCGGCCCTTGAGGCTGGCGGCGGAGCGGTTGCGGATGCGGGAGGGAGTGCGGATGTGGCCGGGCATGGAAACGGACTCAGGTTGGGGACCGGATGACGCGCGCCCGGTGTGACTCGGGCCGCTCGCCTGCGATATCTCCTGTCGTGTTTGCCCGCCCGGAACCCGAACTGGTTTTTTCGTGAATCTTTTGTGTCAGCTCAATAACACGATGCCCTTGGGCAGCTGGCGCACATGCGCGCCGAAGGCCTCGCGGATCCGGTCGATCGCCAGATCCAGCCGGGCGATCTGGAAGCGCCCGCTGACCCGCCGCGCCGCCAGCGCATCGTCCAGCACCATGATGCGGCCGGGCCGGTAGCGGTTGATCTCGGCCACCGCCTCGGCCAGCGGCATGTCGCGGAACACCAGCATGCCCTCGCGCCAGCCCATGGCCTGCTCCAGGTCGGCGCGCGCCGGCGCCGTCACCGCTACGGCGCCGTAGCGCGCCTGCTGGCCGGCTTCCAGCGCCAGTTCGCGCGAGGGATGGCGGATATCCACGCGGCCCCGCAGGCAGGTAACCGTGACCTCGTCGCCGCTGCGGCGCAGCCCCACGCTGGCGGCGTCCAGCAGGATCTCGCCGGCGCCGGCCGCGACGGTCAGGCCCTGGCCCTGCTCGGCGCAGGTGATCGCGGCCTGCCCTTCCAGCAGTTCCAGGCGGCGCGGACCGTCGGCCACGTTCATGCGGGTGCGCGCGTCCAGTTCGACCACGGCCTGCCCGCCGTCCCAGTCGACGGTGCGCTGCTCGCCCACCGCCGTGCTGTAGTCCGCGCCCAGTCCTTCCAGGCTGGCCCACCAGCCCAACGGCGGCAGCGCGGCGGCGGCCGCTGCCGCGCCGGCCCCGGCCAGGCCCGCGCGCAGCAGCACCCGGCGGCCGGGCCGCGCCAGCGCGGCCGCCGCCGCGCGCGGATGCGCGGCGCGGAACGCCCTGCCGGCCTGTCCGATGTCCACCCAGGCGCGCCGCGCCCGCTCGAACGCCGCCGCGTGCGCGTCGCTGTGCGCGCACCATTCCCGCAACGCCAGCGCGTCGCGCCGCGTGGCCTGCCCGGACTGGATGCGCCGCACCCAGGCCTCGGCCTCGCTGTCCAGCGCCTTGGCGCCCGATTTGAAGTAGCGGCTGAAAATCATCGATCCGACCTTGAATACGGCAGGCGCGCGCGGCAATAGGCCTGCGCGTGCTGCAGCTCGCGCTCCACCATGCGTACCGAAATGCCATGCCGCGCCGCCAGCTCCTTTTGCGTGACGCCGTCCAGGCGCGCCGCCAGCAGGATCTCGCGCTGGCGCTCCGGCATGCGCTCCAGCGCCCGCATCAGGGTCTGCAGCGCCTGCCGGTCCTCCGCGATCTGGGCCGGACCGGGCGCGGCGTCGGGCGTCAGCCCCAGGATCTCGTCGGCCTCGGCGCGCGTCAGCCTTTCATCGCCCGAGCGCGCGTAGTCGGCGGCGATGTGGAAAGCCATGCGGTAGATGTAGGCCTCGGGCTGCCGCACCGCCTCGGGCGCGGCGACGCCGTCCAGCTTCAGGTACGCGTCCTGCAACGCGTCGCCCGCCAGCTCGTCATTGCCCAGGCGGGCGGAAAGGCGGCGCTTGAGCCGGTCATAGTGGGTGACCAGCGACTTGCGCAACGAAGCCAGGCCGCCGTCCTTCATGGGGCCGGTCCCTGGCATGGCGGACCGGGATGGCGGTCCTGGCGGAACGCGTCCGCGCTCTTGCCGTTATGCAAGACAATCTCCGGTGGCCGCGGCCTGCCCAGGCCGGATCACAAAGGTGATGGGCTGGCCCACGCCCGGCGGCGCGGCCTCGTCCAGTTTCAATCGTCCCAGCCGCTGCGTCAGCAGCTGATCGCGCTCGGGCGAACCCGTGGAATCCAGCAGGCGCACGCGCCGCACCTGGCCGCTGTCGCCGAACCACAGGCTGACCGCCGCGCGGTAGCTGCCCGGGCGCACATCCGGGTCGCCGCAAAGCAGCGCGCGCATGGCGGCCTGCAGCTTGCCGTAGTAGCGCTGCCGCGCCGCCAGCGTCTCGGCCAGCCCCGGCGCGGCTGTCGCCACGGCGGCGAGCGTGAAGGTGTCCGGCGAGCCGTAGCGCGCCTGCAAGCCCGAATCGCCCAGCATCAGCCGCAGCGCCGATTCCGCCGTGTAATGCCCCGCCACGCCGCGCGAGCGCCTGCCCGCGACCAGCCCGCTGTCGTACAACCCGGAATGTCCGGTGCTGGCGGTGAAGCGCTGCAGCGCCTCGGCCAGCGGCAGCGCCGGGATGTCGAAGAAGCGCAGGCCCTGCGCGTCCCCGCCCGGCGCCGCCTGGCCGCGCGCCGCCAATGCCGCGACGAGCAGGAGGCAACGAGTCAGGAACCGCGCGCCGCGCGCGCCTCGAAAGTGAGCCATGGCAGGAATAGTCGAACATAGCCGTCGATGCTCACCGCGAGGACGGGAGGCGCCAGTGCTGCCGCAGCATAGTCCGGGCATGTGACCGGTACATGACGCGTCACGGCGCGAGGCCCGCGCCGCCGGCCGATGACCTCAGGAACCGCCGGAGCCCGCCCGCGCCGCGTCGGCGCGCGGCGCGGCCATCGCCCTCGCATAACTGGACGGCGCGGCCCGCAGATACAGCGCGGCGACGACGGCGACGCAGGCCAGATGCAGCAGCCAGCCGTCGCGAAAGCCCCCGGTGGCCTCGCGCAACGCCGCCACGATCCAGGGCGGCGCCGCCGCGATCAGGAAACCGCCGCCCTGCACATAGGAAGACAGCACGCCGGCGCGCAGGGGATCCGGCAGATGGTCCAGCGCCACGATCAGCGACAGGGCGAAGCAGCCGCCCAGTCCCGCCCCCAGCAGCATGGCCCAGGCGATGGGCGCCGCGTCCGGCCGCCACGCCAGGGCGGCGAAACCCGCCGCCTGCAGGACCAGGGTCAGCCACAGCCAGGGCCGGCGGTCCTCGTGCTTGCGGGCCAGCACCGGCAGCAGCAACGCCGCGGCCGCCTGGCATACCGTCAGGGCCGCGAGCAGGCTGCCGCTGGCCGCCGCGCTCCAGCCCCGCTCCTGATAGAACGGCGCCAGCCACGCCACCACCGACGAATAGCCGCCGTTGACCAGGCCGAAGCAGGCCATCAGCAGCCAGACGCGCGGCCGCGCCAGATAGGTCGCGGCCGCCATGCGGCCGGAGCGGACGGCCTCGTCGGGCGGCAGGCTGCGCGCCGCCAGCGCCAGCGCGAGCAGCGCGGGCACGGCCATCCAGGCCAGGCCGATGCGCCAGTCGCCGCTGGCGGCGGCCGCCAGCGGCGACAGCTGCGCGCCCAGCGCGCCGCCCGCCATCAGCATCGACGAGTACAGCCCCATGACCACGCCGACATGGCGCGGGAACTGCCGCTTGATGATGCCGGGCAACACGGCCTGCACCACCGCAGCGCCCAGGCCCAGCATGGCGGCGGTGCCGATCAGCTGCCAGCCGGCCGAGGCCCACAGCCGCAGCGATGAGCCGGCCGCCAGCAGCGCCAGCGCCAGCAGCACCGCGCGCCGGCCGCCAAGGCGCGCCTGCACGGCCGGCCCCGCGAAGGCCACCAGCCCCATCAGCAGCATGGGCACCAGCGTCAGCAGCGACATGCGCTTGAGATCCAGGCCGGTGTGCGCGCCAATATCGGCGGCCAGCGGGCCGATGCCGGCGATGAAGGGCCGCAGGTTCAGCGCCACCAGGGCGATGGCGGCCAGCAACAGGCCGGCGGGCGCGGGGTTCCCGGCCCGGGTTCCTGCACGAGTCATCGCTTCATGCCTGCCGGTGGATGGCCTGCTGCCATTGCGCATACAGCCCGGGCCCGCCCTGCTCCGGCACCGGCACGTGCCGGATCCGCATGGACTGCTCTTCGAAGGGCTTGGCCAGATCGGCGTAGACCGCCGCCGTGGACAGCCCGTAGGGCGCGCCGTCGTCGTTCGAATAGGCGTAGGCCACCTCGCGGATGCCCGCCAGCCGCATCGCCGCCATGCACATGGGACAGGGATGGCCGCTGGCATAGACCGCGCAGCCGCTCAGGTCAGGCGAGCCAAGCTTGCGGCTGGCGGCGCGCACGGCCATCAGCTCGGCATGCGCGGTGGGGTCGTGCGAGGTCAGGATTTCATTGACGCCGGTGGCCAACACCTGGCCGTCGCGCACCAGCACCGCGCCGAAGGGACGCCCGCCGGCGGCGATGTTGGCGCGGGCCAGCTCGATGGCCATGTTCAGGAAATGCAAGGTATCGCTCATGTTTCTGCTCCGGGTTCGCGCGGCGACGGGCAAGCGGCGTCCGCGCCGTCGTCCGTGCTGTGGTCCGTGCTGACTATAGCGAGCGGGAGTAATATTTAAAAATTAAATATTCAGATAGACCATATCCATTTTTTGCATGCCATGGCATGTGGAAGGTCATCACGCCGCCATGCTAGATCCGCGACTGTTGCGTTCCTTCGTCGGCATCATCGACGCGCAGAGCTTCACCGCCGCCGCCGACCGCCTGAGCATGACCCAGTCCACCATCAGCCAGCAGCTCGCGCGGCTGGAGGAACAGGTCGGCTCCGCCCTGGTCGACCGGACCGCGCGGCCGATCGTGGCCACGGCCGCCGGCGAACGGCTGCTGGGCTATGCCCGCAGGATCCTCGCCCTGCAGCAGGAGGCGCAGGCGGCGCTGGGCGATCCGGCCGGCACCGCGCCGCTGCGCATCGGCGTGCCCGAGGACCTGGTCAACGCGGCGATGGCCGCGACCTTCCGCGATTTTTCACGACGCCATCGGGAAATCCATCTGGACGTGACGGACGGCCTGAGCCGCGATCTCACCCAGCGCTACCGGGACGGGGAATTCGATATCGTCATCGTCAAGGAAGCCGCCGCCGGCCCCGACTGCCGGTCCTCGTTCCCGGAACCCATGGCCTGGTTCGAAAGCCTGAACGCGCCGCGCGCCTGGCCCTCCCCCGTGCCGCTGGTGACGTTTCCGCCCGGCGGGCTGTATCGCGACGCCATGTTCGAGCGCCTGGAGCGCGAGCGGCTGCGCTGGTACAACGCGTTTTCCGGCAGCAGCCTGCACAACGTGCTGATCGCGGTCGAGGCGGGCATCGGGCTGTCGCTGCTGCCCCGCAACGCCGTGACCGGCTATCGCGTCCGGCCCTATGCGCGCTTCCCCGCCGAGGCGCCGATCGTGGTATCGATCTACGCCAGGGAACGCGAGGGCATCGTGGGCGAGCTGGTGGAGCTGCTGCAAACCGTATTGGAGCGCAGACAGGGCGGCGCGCCCGGCGCGAAGGCACGCCGCCCCGCGCTCAGTCGGCGTTGACGCCCAGCGCCGGGATGGCCTGGTCGTAGAACGCGAGGTCGGCGTCCAGCTTCTTCTTGAACGCGGCAGGCTCGCTGCCGACCGCCACGCCACCGACCAGGGCCAACCGCTCCTGCATCTCCGGGCTGCGCAGGATCTGCATCACCGCCTGCGCCAGCCGCGCCGAGATCTCGGACGGCAGCGCCGCTGGCCCAAGCAATCCGTACCAGGCGGACACTTCATAGCCCGGCAGCTGCTCGGCGATCGCCGGCGTGTCCTTCAGGAACGGCGAGCGGCTGGCCGTCGTCACGCCGATGGGACGCAGCTGTCCCGCACGGATATAGGACAGCGCCTCGCTTTGGAACACCAGCGACGCCGTGCCGCCGATGACGTCCGAGATCGCCTGCGTACCGCCCTGATACGGCACGCTGACGATCCGCACCTGGGCCATCTTCTTGAAAAGCTCGCAGGCCACGAAGGGCGAAGCACCGATGCCGGAATGGGCGCAGCTGAGCTGGTCCGGATGCGCGCGCGCGTAGCGAATCAGTTCAGCCAGCGTATCGATGGGCAGCTTGGGATTGACCGCGAGAAAGTTGGGGATTTCCACCAGCTGGCTGATTGGAGTCAGGTCGCGTTGCAGGTCGTACAGGGGCTTCTTGTAGAAATACTTGTTGAAGACGTTGGCGGTCGTGCCGAGCAGCAGCGTGTAGCCATCCGGCTTGGCGCCGGCGACCTCGCGGGTGCCCAGCATGCTGCCGGCGCCGGGCTTGTTCTCGACGATGATGGTCTGCCCCAGCTCCTTGGCGAGCTGCTGGGCCAGGCTGCGGCCCAATGCGTCGGCGGTGCCGCCGGCGGTGAAGGGCACCACCAGCCGGATGGGCTTGTCCTCCGGCCACGCGGCCTGCGCCAGCGTCGAGAGGCTGGCCGCGCAAGCGAGCCCGATCAGTTTCAGCAATAGGATTGCCGGTTTCATGTCTTTCCCCTTGTTGTGCCTGGGCGCGCGACCCCGCCGCGCCGCCATTGCCGATGCCGGTCTACGCCTGCTCGAACTGGTTGTAGGCCTCCAGCGCGCGGGCCGAATACACATAGGCCGCGCCCGCGTTCAACGCGATGGCCGTGCCCAGCGCCTCGGCGACCTCCTGCTGACTGGCGCCGGCCTGCCTCGCGGCCGCGGCATGCGAGGAAATGCAACCGTCGCAGCGGGTCGTCACCGCGACGGCCAGGGCAATAAGCTCCCGGGTCTTGGCGTCCAGGGCCTGGCCCTCGCCCAGCGCCCGGTTGAGCCCGGCGTAGGCCTGGACCACGGCGGGGTTGGCCTGCGCCAGCGCTTTGGCGCCTGTCCGCAAGTTGGCCAGTTGATCCGTCCAGTTGTTCATCATGGTGCTTGCTCCTGGTAGAGGGAGGATGAGCGCGGAGCATGGACACCGCATGGCCGCGCCCCGGGAAAAAAGCGGAAACAGGAATCCGGCAAGCCGGGTCAGTGCTTGCGCGCGTAGATCAGCCCATGCGGCTTCGGCGGATGCGCGCGCAATGCGGCCTCATCGGGTTCGGTGCCCCACCCCGGCCGGTCGGGCACGATCAGGTGTCCATCGCGGTACTGCGGCGCGTGCGTGAACAACGCGTCGTCCCAGGCCAGGCGATCGATATCGGTTTCCATGATGCGGAAGTTCGGCACCGCCGCCGCGAAGTGCGCGTTCATGAACGTGCACAAGTGCCCATAGAAGTTGTGGGGCGCGACGTTGACTTCGTGGATATCGCACAGGTCGGCCATCTTCATCGCTTGCCAGGCCCCGTTCCAGACGGTGTCGATGATGGCGACGTCCACGGCCTGCCGCCGCAGGAAGGGCAGCAGCTCGCGTCCGCCGAACAGCGTCTCGCAGGAACTGATGGGAAAGCGACTCTGCCCGCGAATGAACGCCAGCGCGTCCGGGCTGTAGCTGTCCAGCTCGACCCAGAACAGATCGAAATCCTGGATCGCGCGCAGGATCTTCAGATAGCCCTCGGTCTTGGCGTGGAAGTTCAGGTCGACGAGGATGTCGATGTCATCACCGGCGCCGCGCCGCAGCGCTTCCAGCGTGGCGCGCAGATTGCGGATCACGCGGCGGTCCACGTTCAGCTCGGGCGAGAACGGTGAGGAAAACCCGGGCCGCCAGGCGAAGGACGGGCCTTCGTCGTGGATGAACAGGTTTGTTTTCAATGCAGAGAAGCCGCGCTCGCGCACCTGGGCCGCTGCCGCCTCGACGCCGGCCAGGTCCGTGATGGCGGGGCCATAGTGCTGCGGATGGTTGATGCGCCATGCCGGACAGTGCGACCAGTACACGCGCAACGCATCGCGCACCTTGCCGCCCAGCACCTCGTAGCACGGCACGCCCAGGCGCTTGGCATGGGCGTCGAGCAGCGCGTTTTCCAACGCGCCGATGCCTTCGCCCACGACCCCGCCCGCTGCTGGCCGGGTGCGGGCGTAGACATCCGCGTGGAAGCGCTGCGGCCCGACATAGGACTGCCCGACGATGGCGCCCGCCAACTGCGCGATCACCGCCGACACGCCGGGTGATCCAAAGCCCTCGTCGTATTCGCTCCAGCCGGTCACGCCTGCATCCGTGCTGACCTTCACGAAGTGGTAATTGCGCCAGCCGGCATCGCAGGCCAGCGTTTCGACAGCGGTGATCTTCATCCTCTTCCCCTTTGCATGCGTCCCGTGCGTCAGGATCTTGATTCCCTATTTCTTCCAGCCATTCTCAGCGCCTTTCCCGGGCAGCGAAACTGACACTTTGAACAGGGTGCGAACCGTGCGCGGGCGCGCGGCGACGCCGGCGATGGCGCACGGGGCTTGCCCGCCGCGCGCCTCAGTCCAGGCGCGCGAACCCGGCCGCCGCCGCGTCGGCGTTGGCGTATCCCGAAACGAAGGCGCGCCGCGCGCCGGTATCAACGTCGTAGACGTGGCGCGGGATGCGGCCGATATTGCCGCCGTAGATGTGGATGCTGATCGAGACCCGGTCATCGCAGGCATTGCTCACGCGATGGATATCGCCCAGTCGCGGCGACACGCGGTCGACATCGCCCGGCAGCAGCACGGACTCGCCCAGCAGCCGCATGGGCGCCGCGCGTTCATAGCGCTCCGCGCGCTCGGCGCCGCGCAACATGGCGATGACGCCCCAGGTCATGTGATCGTGAATCGGCGTGCGCTGGCCGATCCCCCAGACGAAGCTCACCACCGAGTAGCGTTCGCGCGGATCGCAATAGAGCAGGTATTGCCGGTAGTGGACGGGATGCGGCCGGGCGGCCGTCTCGGGCAGCCAGTCATCGCGGGACACGAGCCGCCGCGCCCCGTCTTCTACCCGGTCTAGCAATGCCGGCGGGTCGAGCCGCGCGCGGAGCGCGGCATCGACCGCGCCGAGGAACTGGTTGAAAGCCGGCTGTTGCGCAAGCGTCGTCATGGCTGGTGCCCCCGTCATCGCCGATGCGGGCGCGCCGCCGCGCCCTGATCAAGCGAGGCCAGAATATCACCGGAAGCCGGCCATCAACCCACTATTCGGGATCTATATCCTATTTTTTGAGACTCAATTACGTATCCCGCCAGCGTCCCTTACTTCCCCTTGCCCAGCGACAGCGGCACGCCCCAGATCGGATCTTCCATGCCCTGCCTGCCCAGCGGCGTGATCTGCATGGGCTGCATTCCGGACAGCATCTCGCGGTGCTTGTCGCTGACGTTCACGCGCCGCGCGATCAGCTGCTGCGCGAACTCCATCGGCGCCGGGCGGGTGTAGACGGTCAGGTCTTCCAGCGGGCATTCGATCATCTTGGGATCGACCGCGCGGCAGGCCGGCTGGCGGAACTTGTAGCTCGGCGTCTTCAGGTGCATGCGCTGGCTCAGCACCAGTTGGCCACCCTTCAGCGTGAAGCTGGCCAATGCCTGCGCCGGCGGGATGCGCGCCTGCACCTTGATCGCGGGAATGTCGCGCGAATCGGTCTGTTCGTAGTAGCCCGCCGGCATGCCCGCCGAGGTCTCGTTGTATTGCTGCTCGCCCCAGCTCACGCAGGCGCCCGAGGCCGCGTGCACGGCGGTGCAGACCTGGCGCGTCTTGGTCTGGGTATGCGTGGTGGCGTCGCGCCACGCGGCTTCCCGGTAGAACTGGCGATACAGCTCGGGCGACAGATAGGCGGTGCCGTTGGCGCCCCGGCCCGATCCGACCGGCCCGCTGCGCGCGCCGACCTGATCCAGCAGGGCGTTGAGCTTGTAGTCGTCGCCGCCGGTCAGCAAGTACTTCCCGGGCGGCAGGATGTGCACCTCGAACGCGCCGAACAGATAGGTTTCCTTGGGATCGCGCTTCAACGAGTTGGTCTGGAACTTGCGGCTGAAGGTCACCCTGGGCTCCTTCTCGTGCATCCAGATCACGGTCGGGGTCCATTGCGTCATGGTCAGCGCGTCCTTCAGCGACGCGTGCGGCATGATGTCGGCCACCAGCACCACGGCCATGTCGTCCTTCAGCGCCTCGCCGATCAGGTCGAGCAGCTGCGCGTAGCGTGGGTCGTCCATGGTGCCTTCCTTGCTCGTCATGAATGACGGGCTGACGCAGCCCGTCAGGGTCAGCGTGAGCGTCAGGGCGGTCAAGGCGTGGCGCGGTCGCGGCAGGGTCATGGATCGGTCCTTGGTGGCAATGCGTGATGGAATCGTCGAGCGCGCATCCTAATGGCCGGGGTCCGGATCACAAAGCGTGCGCTGCGCGCTGAAACATGGCCCGTCGCGCCTGCCTGGCGCCGCGCTGCTGCGCGCGGCCTGCCGTGGATGCGAGGCATCGCCAGCGCTGGCAAGGGCCAGGACGGCTTCGCGCCGGGCGGCTGGCGGCCCGAGACCCGCGCGCTGACGCGAAAGATATTGTTGCGATTGTTTCTCGTCTGGCACCCGCGACGTGCCTCGCGCGCGACGCGGAACCGCGCTTCCAGCCCAGCGCAAGGCCCGCCTGCCCGTGCTGCCGCCGGCACATGCCATCGCTGTCGGACGATGCCGGCCTGTGCGAACGTTGCGACGAGGTGCGGGCGCCGGCCGGCAAGACCCTGGCCTGAGCGCGCGGCCGCGCCGGCGGCGGGCGCGGCGCGGGCCCTGGCGCTGGCGTAGCGCCGTCCGATCCCGCGCTACGGCGACGCCCGTTCAGCGCGCCAGATTCTGGCCGAAGTCCGTCAGGGGCTCGGCCAACCGATAGGCCTGCGCCGGCCGGTAGGCCGCCGGCACGATGCGGGTTTCCCTGAGCGCGCCCGTTTCCAGGATCTTGCGGCGGAAGTTGGCGGCATTCATGCGATGCCCGGTCACGGCCTCGAAGGCCGCCTGGACCTGGGGAATGGTGAATTCGTCGTGCAGCAGATGCGCGACGATGGACGTATAGGCCGACTTCGCGCGCAGGCGCTGCGCGGCCAGCGCGATCAGGCGGTTGTGGTCGAACGCCAGCGCCGGCAGCGCCTCGATATCGTGCAGCGTGATGCGGCCGTCGTCCGCCAGCGGTTGCAGCGCGTCGGCGGCATGCAGCGCCAGGTACACCACCGACGCGGACCAGCCGCGCGGATCGCGCGCGGGGCCGGACTCGGTGCAGGCCTGCTCCAGATGGGCCGGCTCGAAGCCCAGCTTCTCGCGCAGCACGCGGCGGGCGGTCTGGTCCGTATCGGCGTCTGCGTCGACGCGCACATAGCCGCCCGGCAAGGCCAACTGGCCCTTGAACGGGGCCGCCGCGCGCGGCGCCAGGGCCACGTGCAGGCGCTGATCGATCAGGGCAAGCAGCGCCACGTCCACGGTCAGGATGGGGCGTTCATGGGCGGTGGCGGTCTTGGTCATCCCGGAACTCTGGAGAGGTCGAGGGACGGAACCGCATGCGCCGATTCCGCCGCCTCTGTTTGCGCGGATGTCTCGTCGCGCAAGTATGACAGGCTTGTTTTCAACAAGCGACAAGGTCGCGCGCCGGCCCGCCAGCGGGCGGCGCCAGGGCGCGCGGCGCCGCTCAGCCGCCGTTGCGCAGGCGGGCGCGGATCTCGGCCAGCGTGTGCTCGCGCACCAGCTTGCCGTCGACGAACACGTCTTGCAGCAGGCCGCCGGCCTCCTGCTCGGGCGTCTGGCGATCATGCAGCACGTAGTCGTCGCCCTCGCGCTCGACGCGCAGCAGGCCCACCGCCGACTTCTTGGTGCCGCTGTCGGTCTTGGGATCCTTGGACAGCTCGCGCGCCTCGCCATTGACCATGCCCCAGGTGGCCTTCATGGCCATGCCGAAGCTGTCGCGGGTCAGGTACTGATAGCTGTAGGAGCCGACGCCGAACACGCAATTGGTCGAGGCGTAGCCCTTGATCCGCAGGCGTTCCAGGATCCGCTCGGCGCGGCTCAGCGTGATCGAATCGCCGTAGATCAGGCCCACGCGCGGGTGCAGCACGCGAAAGCCCTTGGCGGTCAGGTCGCCGCCGAAGAGGTCCCACAGGCATTCCACGGCGCCCTTGCGCTCGGCCTCGGTGATCTTGCCGCCCGTGTCCTTGACGGTGTACATGCCGTCCGCGTCGGCATCGCCCGCCAGCTCGTCCGGCAGATAGCCCGTCAGGATCTTGACCGGATCGCCGGAATCCGGGCGGAACACCACCTTGGCCTGGCCCAGCGCATTGGGCGCGCGTGCCAGGATCTCGTCCTTCAGCGTGGCGGCGTACTCGGTGATGACCTGCCAGAAGTCCCAGGTGTCGGACACGATGGACACGATGCCCGAGGGATAGACCTCGGTGATCAGCCGGCGGAAGGTGCCGATCTCGTCCAGCTTGCCGCCCATGCTCATCACGCTGTGCTCGGTCGCCGGCACGCTGCCGCCCACCAGTTCGCGGTCGGAATCGGCGCCGTAGTACTGCTCGGCGTAGTCGATGGCCGCCACGGTGTCGGTGCCCGTGAACGAACACAGGTGGGCGAAGCCGGCGCGCATGGAATCCTCGGGGCCGGACAGGCCGCGCGCCGAGAAATCGTGCGCCTGCCAGTCGATGAAGGCGGCATCGGCGCCGGTCAGGTCGGCATAGGCTTCCAGCAGGCGTCGATATTCATGGGCGATGGTGGCCACCGTGATCGGCTTCCAGTTGAAATTGGACAGCACGGTTTCCAGGTAGTTGGTCAGCCAGGCGAATTCCTTGCGGGTTTCTCGCACCGTGAACAGCGGCACCTTGATGTTGACGCGCGACCCTTCGGGCAGCGCCTTGATGCGCACGGGCAGGTAGCCCAGGTCGTGCAGGGCCGCGATGTGGTCGACCGGCACGGCGCCCGGGCCCAGGGCGTTGTCCATGCGGCGCCGGTACTGGCGCACGGCCTGCGCCTTGGGCAGGCGGAAGAAGCCGGCGTCGAAGGCCTGGATCAGGAACTCCTTGACGAAGCCCTGCAGGCCCACGAACACCACCTTGCCTTCGAACGGCGCCAGGCCCGAGCGCAGCACCGGCGCCAGCCGGTCGGAACGCGCCGTGAAGTTCGAGTAGACGCTCTCGGTGCCGGCCGGGTACTGGAAGATGTGGCCGCTCTTGTAGAAGTCGATCTGGGTCAGGGGATTCAGGGTGGACATGGTTCTGCTCGACTGGGTGGGGTTGTTCAGTGTGGATTCGGATTCACGCCGCGATGGCCGCCTGCGGCGCCGCGTCGATGGCCTGGAAGATGTCGCCGCGCGGCGTCCAGAGCGCGGGGTCGCGCGGATAGGCCGTGTACAGCCTTGCGTAGTCCCGCAGCGGCGCCACGCCCTTGGTGCACAGGCCGTGCGTCACGTACAGGCCCAGCGGCCGGTCGCTGTGCCGGCGCAGCAGCGCGGCCAGCGCGACGAAGGTGCCGCCGCCGTCGCAGATGTCGTCCACCACCAGCAGCGGCAGGTCCGGCACCTCGTCCAGCACGCGCGCGCCGCTAAGCTTGCCGGTGGCGGTATTGCGCAGCTTGGCGCAGCACACCACCGGCGCGCCGAAGCGTTCGCCCAGGGCCAGCACGCGCTTGTGCGCGCCGGCATCCGGCGCCACCAGCGCCACGCCGCCCGCGAATTCAGGCAGGGCCAGCACCTGGCCCAGGAAGCCCTCGGCCGATTCGATCTCGACGCGGTCCAGCAGCGCCGGCGCGACCGTGCTGTGCGGATCGGCCACCACCACGCGGTCGAACTTCATGGCGTTGATCAAAGTGCAGAACACCTTGACCGACAGCGGCTCGCCCGCGACCGTGACACGGTCCTGGCGCGCATAGGGCAGATAGGGCAGCCGCAGCGTCACGGCCGCGCCCTCGCCCGCCACGCGGCGCAGCGCGTCGTTCAGCAGCAGCAGGTCCATGACCGCATCCGAGGAATAGATGCGGGCGTCGATGGTGTAGGCGCGCCCGGCTCCGCCCGCGCCCTCGCCGATCCAGACATGGCGCTCGCCGCCGGGAAAGCCGAGGAAGCGGACCGGATGCGCGACGGCCTGGCCATCGCCGCCGGCGTAGGAAAGTTCGATGCGGGAGAAGTCGGACATGATGTTTAGTGTTTATTGCGATTTACGATTAAGTATAGCGATGCGCGCGCAGATGTCAAATCCCGTCCCGGTCACGACCGGCTCAATGCAAATGCCCCGCGCCTCGTCTGCGACGAGGCGCGGGGCATGACGTGATCCGGGCGGATCGCTAGTTGAACGCCTTGTTGAAGAACAGATAGGCGGCGTTGGGCGCCAGCGAGTTGCGCGTGAACACGGAGAACTGCGCCTTGAACTTGACGCTGCATTTGCAGTCGGGAATGTTGTACGCGACCACCGGCCCGACCGCCGCGCTGGCGAAGCGATTGCCAGGTACACGCTGCCCGTTCAGCCGGTCATCGGCGATCTGGCGCGCGTAATAGCCCGCCACGCCCAGCTGCCAGCGGCCGACGACCTCGCTGACCGCCATGTCCACGTCCAGCACCATGCCGTTCCTGTAGCCGGTCGCCGAGTTCTTGCGGGCGATGTCCAGGAAATAGCTCATGCTGAATTCGGTGCCGTCGCCCAGGAAGTTCGGTCCGGTCAGATAGGTGAAGGCGCCGTTCGGAATGTAGTAGAGCGTATTGCGTCCCGTGGTGTACAGATCGCTGGTGTTGTACTTCCCGGTGGGCAGCACCATCGAATAACCCAGCTTCATCGTCAGGCCGCGCGGCCGGCCGCCCTCGACCTCGCCCAGATGCCTGCTCCACATGAGGACGTCGGTGTAGATGTCGTTCATGCCCTTGAAGCTCTGGTGCTTGCCGTTGACCTTGATGCTGCCCCAGCCGTAGCCGGTGGCCACGGAACTGCCCAGCGTGCCGCCAAACAGCTGCCCCGGATAGACGTAGAGCAGGCCGAATTCCGCGATTCCGCCCGGCAGCCTGACCGAGGTCGTGGGGCTGCGCCCGTCGTTGTCGTAGAACTTTTCCCCCAGCGCGCCGACGGCGATGACCGAACCGTACAGGCCCGGATGCGGCGGCAGGTAGGCGCTCTGTATGTCCGTGCCGCCGACCGGACCGCCATAGGTCACGCCCTGCGCCGCCAGCGCGCCGCGCGCGCAGGCCCAGAGCAGCATGCCGATGAAAATGAAATGCCTCATGGTTTGTCTCCCTTGTATGTGTGTTTTGTGTGTGGCAACTGCTTGAATGGCGAGGACCGCGATGCCTGCCGCCCTCGCCGACGAACGGACGAAGCCGTCCGAAATCAGTCCGTGGGCGCCCGGGCGCCTATCGACTGCGTCGCGGCATCTCTCGCCAGCGCAAAGCGCGACGCCCCGAAGTCGGCGACAAGACGCCGCATGAAATCCTCGAAACCGAACCAGGCCCGGTTCCCGGACGTGAACGGATGCACGACCAACACCCAGGGCTCTTCGGGACGCGTGGTTTCGTGCGCGACGGCTGCCCGATACAAGCGGTCATAGCCGGCGGCCGCGTCCAGCGTGCCGAAGATCCCGCCGAAGCGCGGATGGATGACAGCGCCGTCGATCAGCGCGGGATCGGTGGGCAGCACCACCACCCGCGCCGGCGATGTTGCCGTGACGCCGGACGCGATCGCCTCATCGGTCGCGCCGGACAGCGCCCGCGACACGTAGCGGATGCCGTGCGCCGCCAGCACCTCGTCGGTCCAGGGATTGATACCCAGCCCCGGCGGCCGGAATCCCGCCGGCGTCTGCCCCGTCAACCCGCGGATGCTCGACACGGCCAGCTGGATCAGGCGCTCTTCTTCGTCGCGCGAGGCGATGCCCGTCCACATTTCGTGTTTCCAGCCGTGCACGGCGATCTCGTGCCCGGCCGCATGCCAGGCCAGCAGCTCGTCCGGATGCAGCACCGCCGCATAGCCTTCCGCGAAGTAAGTGCAGCGGATCCGCAACTCATCCAGCAGCTTCAGGATGCGTGGATGCCCCAGCTCCAGGCCGATCCGGTTGTAGGCGGCCCACTCGGCGGCGGGAATGCCAGCGGGACAGGGCCAGGGCAGCAGGTCGCCGGCCGCGCCGCCGAAATTGTCGAAGGTGATGCACAGCATGATTGAAGGTCCAGGTTGAGATGAACAAGCGCCGCCCCGCGTAGTGGCGGCGCGCAATGCGCCGAGACAGCTCAGGCGCCGGCGGACTGCGCCGCCACCACGCGGTTCTCGATATCGCCAATGCCTTCGATCCGCATGCGCACGACGTCGCCCGGCGCCAGGAACAGCGGCGGCTGGCGCGCGGCGCCGATGCCGGCCGGCGTGCCGGTGGCCAGCACATCGCCGGGCTCCAACGTCATGGCGCTGCTCAGCTCCTCGATCTGCTCGAAGATGTTGAAGCGCATCTCCGCCGTATTGCCGTCCTGCCGCAGCTCGCCGTTGACCCAGGTGCGGACTCGCAGCGCGTGCGGATCGGCGATCTCGTCGGCCGTGACCAGCCACGGCCCCAAGGGCCCCAGAGAATCGAATGATTTCGCCAGCGTGATGGTCGGGCTGCGGTGATGGCGCTCGCGGATGCTGGCGTCATTGCAGATGGTGTATCCGGCGATGTAATCGATGGCGTCGCGCGCCCGCACGTTGCGGCAGCGCCGGCCGATGACCACCGCCAGTTCCACCTCGTAATCCAGCGTCGACATGCCCGGGGGAATGACCAGCTCATCGAACGGTCCGGTGATGCAGGATGCCTGCTTGTTGAACCAGATCTGGTGTTCGCCGGCGCTGACGTTCAGATGGGCGATCTCCCGCAGATGCGAGGCATAGTTGCCGCCGATGGCCAGGAACGCCGACGGCCGCCGCAGCGGCGGCAGCAGCCGCACGGCGGACAGCGGCAGGCGCGCCGTGGCTTCTCGCGCCAACAGCGCCAGCATGCGCCACGAGGTCCCCTGCCCCGGCAGCCAGTCCGCCAGATCGGCCGACAAGGCCGGCAGGCCCGCGGTGACGTCGATCACCGTGTCCGCCTCGACCACGCCCAGGCGGTCCCGGCCGCCCTCTCGAAACATGGCAAGTTTCATCCTATCTCCCCAGCATGTGATGGCGTGCGCCCGGCGGCAGGCCGGCGCGCGAACGCCCTGATGTTCAAAGCCACGGCCGCCGCCTCATAGATCCAGCGTGAGCAAGGCCGATTTCGCCCGCGAGACGCAGGGCAGGATGACGCCGTTGGATGCGCGTTCCGCCTCCGACAGCACGTCGTCGCGATGATCGGGAATGCCGTCGATGACCCGCGTCATGCACATGCC
This sequence comes from Achromobacter sp. AONIH1, assembly GCF_002902905.1. NCBI lineage: Bacteria > Pseudomonadati > Pseudomonadota > Betaproteobacteria > Burkholderiales > Alcaligenaceae > Achromobacter > Achromobacter sp. AONIH1. Next base: position 6,619,414 of record NZ_CP026124.1, read on the forward strand.
ACAGACGCCCTGCTCGCAGGACAGCGGCACATCCACGCCGGCGCGGACGAGCGCGGCGGCGATCGAGCAATCCGGCGGCACCTCGACGCGCCGGCCGCTGCGCGCCGCCAGCACTTCGAATGCGCCCGCCGCCACGAAAGGCGCCGCCGGCGGACGGCTCGCGCCGAAACGTTCGTAGTGCAGACGGCCGGCCAGCGCATGCCGCTCGGCCAGCGTCACGGCATCGGCCAGCATCGCGTTCGGACCGCACAGATAGACGTGCTGGTCCGCGTCCAGGCCGGCGAACAGCCTGCCCAGGTCCAGCCGGCCGGCTGCCGGATCGTCGTCGAAGTGGTAGCGCACACGATGCCGGCAGGCGCCGGCGTCGAGCCGGTCCAGGAACGCGGCGGCGGCGCGGCTGCGCGCGCAGTAGTGCATCTGGAAATCCAGGTCGCGCCGCGCCAGGTGCTCCGCCATGGCGATGATGGGCGTGATGCCGATGCCGCCCGCGATCAGCACCACGCGCCGATGCTCGGGCGACAGGGCGAACAGATTGCGCGGGCCGCGCACCCGCAGGGGCGACCCGACGGCAAGCGTCTCGCACAGATAATGCGCGCCGCCATGCGCGGACGAGCGGTGGATGGCCAGCTGATACCCCTCCCGCGCGTCGGGCGGATTGCATAGCGAATAGGCGCGCACGCCGCCCGGCACCTGCACTTCGATGTGATCGCCCGGCGCGATCTCGGGCAGCGGCGCGTCCTGCTCGCAGGTCAGCGTCACCGCGTAGATGTCGTCGGCGATCCGATCGCGCCGCGCCAGCCGCATCGGCCGCCAATCCGCCGTCGCGCGGCCAGGAACGCGCTCAGCCATGCGATGCCCGCGCCTGGTCTTCGAAAGCGACTACGTGGATGGCCTGTGTCGGACACTCGCTGGCGGCCTGCGCGATCTCGGCCGCGTAGTCCTCCAGCGGCGCGCCGGGCACGATCCGGGTCCGGTTGCTGTCGTAGTCAAGCGCGAAGACTTGGGGGCACAGGGCCGCGCAGTTGCCGAAGCCGCAGCACATGCCGCTCAGGATTTGGACAGTGAGTTGACTCATGGCCACTCAACCTTGCGGCGCGCGCAGCGCGACCGTCATGCGCAACAGCATCGGGAAGGTCAGGTCCGGCACGCGCTCGAAGCGCGTCTCCGTCAGGCGCATGCCGGGAAAGCGCTGGAAGATCGTGCGCAGCAGCACATCGCCTTCCAGCCGGGACAACTGCGAGCCCAGGCAGAAATGGCCGCCGCCCGCGAAGGCCAGATGGCGGTTGTCGGGCCGGTCGATCTGGTAACGGTCGGCCTGCGGGAAGCGGGCCTCGTCCCGGCTCGCCGCATGCAGTCCCAGCAGCAGCCGCTTGCCCCGCGCGATGTCACGGCCGCCGACCGTAAGGGTCTCGGACGCATAGCGATGGATGAAATGCACGGGCGAGTCATAGCGCAGCGACTCCTCCCAGGCGTTGCGGGCCAGGTCGGGCTGCGCCATCAGGCGCGCCCGCTCGCCGTCATGGCTCAGCAGGGCCAGCACCGCGTTGGTCATCGCCACCTTGGTAGTGTGATAGCTGGCGACCAAAAAGCCGATCAGCGTGGTGACCAGCTCGGAGCGGGTCAGGCCGTTGTCGCCGCCTTCGGCGGCCATCAGCGCGCCGACGAAATCGTCCTCGGGCAGCTTGCCCCTGAGCGTGTCCAGCACATCATCCATGTACTCGTAATAGAAGGCCGCCGAGGCATCCGCCTCGGCCAGCCGTTCCGGCGTGATGTCCGATACGCTCAATACCGCGTTCAGGCCGTGCTGCCGCGCGAACAGCTCGCGGGCGTCGGACAGCGGCACGTGCAGCAGCCGACAGGCGATTTCCGCCGGCACCGGGTCGGCGAAGGCGGACACGAAGTCGATCTCGTCCTGCCCTTCCAGCCGGTCCAGGTGCTCGACGATGACCTTTTCCACCCAGCCGCGCATGTTGGCAACGGTCCTGGGATTGAACGCCGGGGTCACGATGCGGCGAATGCGCGTGTGATCCGGCGCGTCGATGTTCGGCAGCGACTCGCGGTAAAAGCGCGCGCCCGCGCCATTGCCGATACGCTCGGGAAACACGCCGGGCGCCTGCTGCACGGTCGCCAGCGGATTGCGCAGCACCTCGTCCACATCGCTGTAGCGCGTCAGGACGATGCAGTCCTCGCCATTGATGTCGATCTCGAAATGGGGAAAGTCGCTTTGCAGGCGACGGTAGGTCGGGTATCGGTCGGCAAGAAAAGCCGCGGACTTGAGGTCGGGGATGTCGGTAGGGCGCATCGCATTCTTCTTGAAATGGGTGAACGATCCGCCGTGCGCCTTGAGTCCCAGCCTGGTGTCTCCTGTGCTCGAAACGTCCGCACGTCGGTCTGGCGGGAGTATGGTTTCGCGCCCCCATGCGAAGGACTCGTTTCCTTGCGCGAAAGCACCACCGGGCGGATGCCGCCGGGGCGGCTGGGGGATACACGGATTGCGCGCGGCGGCCGGCGGTGTTTTCCTTCCCGCAGGGCGCCGCGAGTGGATATCGGTGCCGGATGACCCCGCCAGGCGGGATGGATGGAAGACCCGGATGGACCCGATAAGCGCCGCGCTGGACACTTGCCGCTTCGCCGAGATCGAGGCGGGCCAGGCGCAGTCAAGCAGCCCGTGGGCCGTGCACATGCCCGGCGGCGTCTGGCCGGTCTCGCTGTACGTGTTCACCGGCGCCGGCTGCAACCTGTACATGACCCGTTCGGGCCAGCAGAACACATTGCGCGACAAAAGCGTGTGCCTGATCCTGCGCGCCCAGGAACATATCGTCCAGGACGCGCTGCGCACCGCCCCCAACCAGCCGGTCGATCTGCGCAACCCGGCCAATGCCGACCGCTTCCGCACGCTCGCCTTCGGCGAGTCGCCCGATGCGGGCGTCACGTCCACGTTCTACGTCGGCATGGCGCCGGCCAAGGGCGCGGGCGCCGCGCTGTTCGACGCGCTGCCCGACGTGCTGCAGCTGGACTTCGACGAGCTGCCCGCCTGGCTGTGCCGCGCGACCGAGGCCATCCGCGACGAGCTGACGCTGCGACGTCCGGGCTTCCGGTCCGTGGCGCTGCGCCAGGCCGAGCTGATCGTGATCCAGCTGATCCGGCATTACATCGCCGCGCACACGCCGCGCCTGCCGGCGTGGATCTCGCTGCCCGAGGATTCACGCGTGGCGCTGGCCTTGCGCGAATTCCATCGCGACATCTCCCGGCCATGGACGCTGGACATGCTGGCCAGCGCCGCCGGCACCTCGCGCTCGCGCCTGATCGCCGCGGCGCAGCGCGAGCTGGGCGCGGGCATCTTCCACTACATGACCCGCATACGCATGCAGGAAGCCTCGCGGCTGCTGACCGACACCTCGATGGCGGTGGGCAGGATTGCCTGGCAGGTGGGCTACCAGTCCGAAGCGGCGTTCTCGATCGCGTTCAAGCGCTACAGCGGCGAGCCGCCCCGGCGGTTCCGCGAGGGCGCCAGGGCCTGATGTCCGCGACCGCCTTGAAATGATTTGTGCCATGCCTACCGCCAACGCGCGGTTCCGTGGTAGGGTCCGGCACAGCAGCGTCGGTCACGACGCGCTCGGCGCGTGCAGGGATCCGCGGGTGTTGGCGGAGGCGTCCATTTCCAACGGACGCCATCCATCCGGCGATAACGCGGTGCTGACCGTGCCGGCCGGCAACCATCCGGTACTTCAGCGCCTCGGCAATAACTCGCAGCAACTAGCAATCGGAGATGCGAAATCTTCCGATGAAGCAGGCCGTGGCGACGCCAGCCCCCCCACACTCTCTGATTCCTCCGAGACCATGACTACGCAGACTTCGCTCCCCCTGTTCTACGAACAACCCCGGCCCCTGGCCCCCGGCGCGCACGCCAACCTGTCGCTGGCCGGCAATACCGGCTTCGGCTACGCCGCCAAGACCAACGCCGTGCCGCTGGTGGCCACCGAGCTGCCGACCGCCTGCCGCCATTTCCCCATCGTCTTCACCGATGGCGACCAGCCCACTCCTGTCGCGGTGCTGGGCGTGCGCGGCCAGGAAAACCTGTTCGTGGACGCGCAGGGCCAATGGCGCGCCGGCGCCTACATCCCGGCCTACGTGCGCCGCTATCCCTTCATCTTCATGGAGAACGAGGACCGCAGCCAGTTCACGCTGTGCGTGGACGAGAAGGCCGCCTCGGTGGTCGAGGGCCGCGACAACCCGTTCTTCGACGAAGCCGGCGAGCCCACCGACCTGGCGCGCAGCGCGCTGGAATTCTGCCGCGACTACCAGAACCAGCATGCCTACACGATGGAGTTCGCGCGCGCCCTGGCCGAGGCCGACCTGCTGGTCGAGAACCGCGCCGACATCACCCTGCCCGACGGCCAGCGCCTGGCCATGTCCGGCTTCAAGGTGATCGACGAAGCCAAATTCAACAAGCTGCCGGACGAGGAATTCCTGCGCTGGCGCGCCAATGGCTGGCTGCCGCTGGTGTATTGCCACCTGCTGTCGATCAATACCTGGCCGGCGCTGATCAACCAGCTGCAACCCGCGGCCCAGGCCGAGGAAGCCGCCGCCGAGGCGTGACAGGCGAATCAGGACAAGGGCCGGCGATCATGCCGGCCTTTTTTTCATGTGCACAACGTGAACGAGCCAGCCCCGGCCCGAGCCTGCGAGACCGGCCGGGTCCTGGCCTGCGCGCGCGTCACCCCCGGCGCTCGATGATCTGTCCGCCGCAGTTGGTGAAGCACTGGTCATAGGTCGAGCTGCATTGCAGCTCGCCGATGGGCTGGGAATGTTGCTGCGTATTGAGCAGCACGCCATTGTTCGCGCCGCGCTGGCATGCCTTGCGGTCATCGGCCGAGGTCGCGCCCGCCAGGCAGGTGGCGAGCTGATTGCTGCGCGCCAGCTCCGTCGTGGCCGCCTGCTGCGCGCCGGTCTGGCTGACGCCGGCGCGGCAGGTCTGCCGGGCGACCTCGCAGGTGGCCAGGCACTGCCGGCCGGCCTCGCTGGCGGGCGGAACGTAATCGTAGGTGGTACAGCCGGCCAGCGCGATCGCCAGCAGCGCCGCGCAACACCGCGCGGCGGGGATGAGGAAGGGCGGGAAAGAGAGGGATGTCATGCAGCGGTGATTTCACGAAAATGGTGTGGAGTCACAATCGTGCAGGCGCGCATCGCGGTCCGGGGCGGATCCGCTTCCCGTCACGCGGGCGCAGGCACGGGCGTACTTGCCCGCGTATCACAGCATGGCGTGCGCCACGGCCTTGCGCTGCCGGGTAATGCATTGTGAAGACTTGTCCCGCCGCCGGCCACGATCTTCACGAACGCGGCGGGGCCCGCCCTCAAGCCGCCGGCTGCGTGGGAATCTGCAGCGCGGCCAGCTTCCGGTACAGGGTCGCCCGGCCAATGCCCAGCGCCCGAGCGGCGGCGCTCACCTGCCCTTGCGCGGCATCGAGCGCGTCCAGCAGGAGCTGCCGCTCGAACGTCCTCATGGCCTCGTCATAGCTCATGGAACCACCGGCCGGCGCCGTCGCGGACACGGCGCTTGCCGTTGCGACGGCTCCCGCCGGCGTTGAAGCCGCCGTCGACGCTCGCCCCTCGCCCAGGAATCGCGCGAGCGCGCGGGCGTCGATGCGCGGCCCGTCCGAGAACATCACGGTACGCTCCAGCGTGTTGTGCAATTCCCGCACGTTGCCCGGCCAGCCATGCGCCTTGAGCAGGCGCAAGGCGGCCTCGTCCAGCTCCAGGTGGCCGGTATGGTGCTGGGCGCACAGCTTGTCCAACACGCTGTAGCTCAGCGTTTCGATGTCGGACAGCCGCTCGCGCAGCGCTGGCACCGGAATCGTCAGCACATTGAGCCGGTAGTACAGGTCGGCGCGGAACCGGCCCTGCGCCACCATGGCCGGCAGATCCATCGAGGTAGCCGCGATGATGCGCACATCGGCGTGCACCACCCGGTTCGAGCCCAGCGGCTCGAATTCCTTTTCCTGCAACGCGCGCAGCAGCTTGCCCTGCAGCGGCAATTGCAGGTCGCCGATTTCGTCCAGGAACAGCGTGCCGCCATGCGCCAGCTCGAACTTGCCGACGCGGCCCTTGCGGTCGGCGCCGGTGTAGGCGCCGGCCGCCGCGCCGAAGAACTCGACCTCCAGCAGGGTGTCCGGAATGGCGGCGACGTTAACGGTGACCAGCGGCTTGTCGGCGCGGCCGGAGGCGCCGTGGATCGCATGCGCCAGCAACTCCTTGCCCGTGCCGGTCTCGCCGAGCAGCAGCACCGGCGCGTCCAGCGGCGCCGCGCGGCGCGCCAGGCGCTTGACCTCCAGGCTGGCCGGACTGTTGCCGACGAAGCTGGAAAAGTTGTACTTGGCGCGGCGCGCCTGCGCCTGCGCCAGCGACTGGCGCGTGGCGATCAGTTCGGCCTGCAGGCGCGAATAATGGCTGAAGAGCGGCGTCAGCGCCTTGAGCTCGTCGAACAACGCGAAGCCCACCGCCCCGATCACATTGCCCCGCAGGTCGCTGATCGGCAGGCGCGTGACCACCAGCGGGTCGCGCTCCGTCTCCATGATGTCGAGCAGGATGGGCTCGCCGGACGTGACGACCTCGCGCAGCAGGCTGTTGGGGATGACTTCCTCGCAGTCCCTGCCGATGGCGTCCTGCGGGTCGGAGAAACCGAAGCGCGCCGCGTAGTGCTGGTTCATCCAGACGATGCGCGCGTCACGGTCGACCACCACCGTGCCTTCGCTCGACCGGTCCAGCATGTCGAACAGCGACCGCATGGTAAGCGCCCGCACGGATTCGTAGTCGGTCAGCAACTCATTGCCGGCGCGGGGCTCCACGCTGGATTCCATTTCGGCACGCATCGCGCTGTCAGGCACCGCTGTCTCCCGGTTTCTCTATATCGAGACGATCAGTCTCATTATTGATACAGCCTTGCGCGCCCGTGTCGCTCTCTGGTGAACAGCGAACAGGCACATTTTCGGGCATGGAGCTTGCGTCCACGTCCCGATATTGGGACGGATTGTACCCAGCGGCGCACGCGGAACCGGGCCTGCCACGCGCCAGGTCCTGGATTTACCGCAAGAAACCTCGCTTTTTCCCAAGCTGGCACGGCTTTTGCTACACGATGTAATCCGCCCCGCGCGGACGCTACACACAACAACGAGCTACACGGAACCATAGGAGACAGTATGTCGTTCCTCATCGTGATCGCCGCCCTGGCGTTCCTGATGCTGGTCGCCTATCGCGGCTACAGCGTCATTCTCTTCGCGCCGGTCGCCGCCCTGGGCGCCGTCCTGCTGATCGATCCCAGCGCGGTCGCGCCGATCTTCTCCGGCATCTACATGGAAAAGCTGGTCGGCTTCGTCAAGCTGTACTTTCCCGTGTTCCTGCTGGGCGCCGTCTTCGGCAAGGTCATCGAACTGTCCGGCTTCTCGGAATCGATCGTGGCCGCCGCGATCAAGTACATCGGCCGCTCGCGCGCCAACGCGGTGATCGTCGCCGTGTGCGCCCTGCTGACCTACGGCGGCGTCTCGCTGTTCGTGGTCGTGTTCGCGGTCTATCCCTTCGCCGCCGAACTGTACCGGCAGAGCAACATCCCGAAGCGGTTGATGCCCGGCGCGATCGCCCTGGGCGCATTCAGCTTCACCATGGACGCGCTGCCCGGCACGCCGCAGATCCAGAACATCATCCCCACCACGTTCTTCAAGACCACCGCCTGGGCCGCGCCGGCGCTGGGCGTGATCGGCGCGATCTTCATCATCGTCGTGGGCCTGACCTACCTGGAATGGCGCCGCAAGACCGCCGCGGCCCGTGGCGAGGGCTACGGCACCTCGCTGCTGAACGAGCCCGAGCGCGTCGACACCACCGACCTGCCCAACCCGATCCTGGCGATCTCGCCGCTGATCCTGGTCGGCGTGGCCAACTTCGCGCTGACCCGGCTGATCCCGCAATGGTACGGCGCCCAGTACACGGTCGACCCGCAGGTGATCCCCGGCGCGCAGGCCGCGCTGAGCGTCGCCACCAAGGGCGTCGTGGCGATCTGGGCCGTGCAGGGCGCGCTGCTGCTGGGCATCCTGCTGGTGTTGCTCACGGCCTTCCGTCGCGTCTATGAGCGCTTCGCCGCCGGCACCAAGACCGCCGTATCCGGCGCGCTGCTGGCCACGCTGAACACCGCGTCCGAATACGGCTTCGGCGGCGTCATCGCCGCCCTGCCCGGCTTCATCGTCGTCAGCGACGCGCTCAAGAGCATTCCCAACCCGCTGGTCAATGCCGCCGTCTCGGTCTCGACGCTGGCCGGCATCACCGGCTCGGCCTCCGGCGGCATGAGCATCGCGCTGGCCGCCATGTCCGACACCTTCATCCAGGCGGCCCAGCACATGCAGATTCCGCTGGAAGTCCTGCACCGCGTGGTCGCCATGGCCAGCGGCGGCATGGACACGCTGCCGCACAACGGCGCGGTCATCACGCTGCTGGCCGTCACCGGCCTGTCGCACCGCGAGTCCTATCGCGACATCTTCGCCGTGACCCTGATCAAGACGCTGGCCGTGTTCGTGGTCATCGGCGTCTTCTACCTGACCGGCCTGGTCTAGGCCTGAGCGGAGCATCCCCATCATGACCGACATCACCACCAAGCCCCTGACGGGCAAGACCGCCCTGGTCACGGGCTCGACCAGCGGCATCGGCCTGGGCATCGCCCAGACGCTGGCCAACGCCGGCGCCAACATCGTGCTCAACGGCTTCGGCGACGCCCAGGCGGCCGTCCGGCAGATCGAAGCGGCGGGCGTGCGCGCCCTGCACCACGGCGCGGACATGAGCCGTCCGGCCGAGATCGAAGACATGGTCGGCGCCGCCATCAAGCACTTCGGCGCCGTGGACATCCTGGTCAACAACGCCGGCATCCAGCACGTCTCGCCGATCGAGGCCTTTCCCGTGGACCGCTGGGACGCCATCATCGCCATCAACCTGAGCGCGGTCTTCCACGCCATGCGCGCCGCGCTGCCGGCCATGCGCGAACGCGGCTGGGGTCGCATCATCAACATCGCGTCGGTGCACGGCGTGGTCGGCTCGGCCGGCAAGTCGGCCTATGTGGCGGCCAAGCACGGCGTCATCGGCCTGACCAAGGTCGGCGCGCTGGAAACGGCGGACAGCAACATCACCGTCAACGCCATCTGCCCCGGCTGGGTGCTGACGCCGCTGGTCCAGCAGCAGATCGACGCGCTGGCCGCGCGCGAGGGCCTGAGCGCCGAAGACGCCAAGCGCCGCCTGCTGGGCGAGAAACAACCGTCGGGCCAGTTCGTCACCCCGCAGCAGATCGGCGAGCTGGCGCAATTCCTGTGCTCCGGCGCGGCGGACAATATGCGCGGCGCCGAGCTGAAGATCGACGGCGGCTGGACCGCGCAGTAAAGCGTTTGACCATCATTAGTCTCGATACCGAGAACGAGGAGATAAGGGTATGGACAAGGTTTATGCAAGCGCCCGGGAGGCGCTGGCAGGCATCGTCAAGGACGGCCAGATGATCGCCGTGGGCGGCTTCGGCCTTTGCGGCATTCCGGAAGCGCTGATCGCGGCGCTGCGCGATTCGGGCGTGAAGGACCTGACCTGCGTGAGCAACAACGCCGGCGTGGACGGTTTCGGCCTGGGCCAGCTGCTGAACACGCGGCAGGTGCGCAAGATGATCGCGTCCTACGTGGGCGAGAACAAGGAATTCGAGCGCCAGTACCTGTCGGGCGAGCTGGAGCTGGAATTCACGCCGCAGGGCACGCTGGCCGAGAAGCTGCGCGCCGGCGGCGCCGGCATCCCGGCGTTCTTCACCCGCACGGGCGTGGGCACCATCGTGGCCGACGGCAAGGAGATCCGCGAGTTCGACGGCCAGCAGTACGTGATGGAGCGTTCGCTGACGCCGGACGTGTCGCTGGTCAAGGCGCACATCGCCGACCGCAGCGGCAACCTGGTGTTCCGCAAGACCGCGCGCAACTTCAACCCGAACGTGGCGATGGCCGGCAAGATCACCGTGGTGGAAGTCGAGCAGATCGTCGAGACCGGCAGCCTGGACCCCGATCAGGTCCACCTGCCCGGCATCTACGTGCAACGGATCGTGCTGAACGCCACGCCGGAAAAGCGCATCGAACAACGCACCACCCGCCCGGCCTGAGGAGACGACGACATGGCATGGACCCGCGATGAAATGGCGGCGCGCGCCGCGCGCGAGCTGCAAGACGGCTTTTATGTGAACCTGGGCATCGGCCTGCCCACCCTGGTGGCCAACCACGTGCCGGCCGGCATGGAAGTGTGGCTGCAATCGGAGAACGGCCTGCTGGGCATTGGTCCCTTCCCGACCGAGGCCGAGGTCGACGCCGACCTGATCAACGCCGGCAAGCAGACGGTCACGACGCTGCCGGGCTCGTCGATCTTCTCGTCGGCCGATTCCTTCGCGATGATCCGCGGCGGCAAGATCAACCTGGCGATCCTGGGCGCGATGCAGGTGTCCGAGCAGGGCGACCTGGCCAACTGGATGATTCCGGGCAAGATGGTCAAGGGCATGGGCGGCGCGATGGACCTGGTGGCCGGCGTGGGCCGCGTGGTGGTCCTGATGGAGCACGTGGCCAAGAAGAAGGACGGCACCGAGGACATCAAGCTGCTGCCGGCCTGCAACCTGCCGCTGACCGGCGTGGGCGTGGTCAACCTGATCATCACCGACCTGGGCGTGATGGAAGTCACCGAGGGCGGCCTGAAGCTGCTGGAAGTGGCGCCGGGCGTGACGGTGGACGAGATCCAGTCCAAGACGCTGGCCAGGCTGGATGTGTCGGCGGTGAAGTAAGCGCCGTTTAACCTTGGAGGAAGAAAGCCCGCGCGAGCGGGCTTTCTTCATTGCCAGGCCAAGCCATGGCCCTTGAAGCGGCGCCTAGAGCGCGAGCCGGTTTCCCCATGCCGTCGGGCTCCCCCCCGAGAAGCGGTTGAAATCCCGGACCAGATGCGCCTGGTCGGCATACCCGCACAGGCCCGCAAGCTCGGCCCAGCCGCAGGTCTGGCGACGCGCATGCGCCAGCGCGTGGTTGAAGCGCATCATCTGCGCGACCGTCTTCGGCGACAGGCCGATCTCGTCACGGAACCGGGCCGCCAGGTGCTTGCGGCTCCAGCCCAGCTGGCTCGCGATGGCCTCGATTCGTTCCATGCCGTGCGACTGCCACAGTCTCTCGTAGGCCCAGGTGGCGGGCGTGCCTGTCCTGGCCATGGCCAACAGGCGGCTCGCGAGAAAAGCCTCAACGATGTCAAGGCGCCGCTCCCAATCCCGTTCGGCGCCCAACCGCTCGCGCAACGCCGCGACCGCGTTCCCGAGCAGGTCCTCGGCCCTGACCATGCCGCCCGCGATCTCGGACATCGGCAGATCGAAGAACCGGCGCGCGCCGGACGGCGTGAAGCTGACGCTGATGCATGCGCCCCCGCCCCCCGATTCGATCAGTGCGGGGCCGGCGACCAGGCCGGCGACGAAGCTGCCGCCCATGATGGCGGGGCGCGAGGCCTCGCCGATCCTGATCGCGAACGGCTCACCGAAACTGATGATCCAGGGGATTTCCAGGCGCGCGGGCTGCAGTTGCCGGATGCGCTCGATCACGTTTTCCTGATAGCCGGAAATATCGACCACGTCGTGCCGCAGCATGGCCTGCGGCGCCCTGCGCCGCAAGGTGACGCCTTGCATGCTTGGCGGCAGCGGGCCCGCCGACGTCTCGATCCAATCCCGCATGGCTATGACCGGCAGACGCCCGGGATGCCCGGGCGGGTCGATGACCATCGGTACAGGCGAATTCCAGCCATGGGACGCTCCTTCCCGGGCCGTGCGTCACGCGGCCAGGTAACTTTTCTTCAAGACGCGACCGGCCTTGCCGTCCAGAATGTCCTTCCCGATCATTTCAGGAATGCGGCATGGATCAGAAACCCTTGCGTATCTTCAACGTCAATGAAATCCTCGCCGGCCTGCCGCTGGCCGACCTCAGCCGTGGCGTGGAGCAGGAGGACGACGCCGATGCCTTTCCGATGCAGGCGGCCTTCGGCAGCGGCGGCCTGTTCATCGGCGGCTTTGTCGGACTGGCGCCCTGGGAAAACCATCCCGATACCGATGAGCTTCTTTATGCCGTCGAAGGCGAGGTCGAGATCACGATCTTGACTGACGCGGGAGCACAAACGGAAATGCTGCGGCAGGGATGCGTCTGTATCGTACCCAAAGGACTGTGGCATCGCCAGCACGCCCATGCGCCGGTCAGGCTGATGACGATCTCCGGCCCAAGCCTGTCGTCGCGGGGCGACGATCCGCGCCCCGTTGACTCGCCGCAGCCTGTGGCGCCAGCATGAGCCGCAAGGGCCACTGCCGCGACAACGCGGCAGCCGAAGCCGAGGGCATGCGGGTCGCTGGCGCAGCCTTTATTGTTGTTCTGTCTACGGTTCCTTCAGCCCCAACGCATTCACCAACGGGGCGAACAATTTCTTTTCGTCGCGCACGCGCGCGGCATAGTCGGCCACGCTCAGCGGTAGCGCCTCGGCGCCCGCATCCAGAAAGCGCGCCTGGATCTCCGGCCGCGCAAGCACTTTGTTAATTTCGGCGTTCATGCGATCGACCACATCATCGCGGGTGCCAGCGGCGGCATACACGCCGAACAGGCTGTCCGCGAAAACCCCATCGATACCGGCCTCGGAGAAGGTTCGTATGTCGGGCACAACGGCGGCGCGTTGCCGGCTCGCCACCGCCAGTACCTTCAGCTTGCCCGCCTGCACCATGGGAAAGACCGTGGCGGGTCCAAACGCGAAGTCGATCTGGCCTGCCGCCAGATCTTGTATCGCCGGCGCCACGCCGCGATACGGTGCATGGGTAGCCGGGATGCCAGTCGCCTGCTTGAGCAGCTCGCCCGCCAGATGCGGCGTCGTGCCGTTTCCGGCCGAACCGTAATTGAGCGGATCGGGCCGCTTGCGCGCGTACTCCACGAACGCTTCGAGCGTATCGACGCCAAGCGAAGACCGGACAAACAGGAACAACTGGCTGTTGGCCAGCAACGCAACCGGCCGCAGGTCCCGCTGCGGATTGAACGGCATGCTGGCGAACATCAGTGGATTGACCGATTCGGTCGTCGACGGATTGAGCAGGAAGCTATGGTTGTCCCCGCCGTTGCGCGCAACTTCGGCTCCCGCCACGTTGCCGCCCGCACCGCCCCGATTCTCCACGATAACGGTCTGCTTCAAGGCCTCGGCCAGGTGCGGCTGCACGGTGCGCGCCAGCACGTCGACCAGCCCTCCGGGCGCCAGCCCCACGACCAGGCGCACGGGCTTGACAGGCCAGGGCTGAGACGGTGTTTGCGCATGGCTGCCCGTTGCCCAGCCAGTCAGCGCCAGCATCATCATGGCCAGACAGCGTCTACGCAGCAGCATGCGATTCTCCTTATGGGGGGCCACCCCGCGATCCCGTGCACGATGCGCCACGCACCGCGCCACGGTGAACCGCCTTGATGCCTCATCGCGGCGGCGGTCCTGCATTGGTTGCTCATTCTTCACAAAAGTTTAAGCATAAAGAATCCCGAATAACCCTATGAATTTCCGGCGACACGCGCAGCTTATCGACACGGCTGTCGTGCAAACAAAAAATGGGATGGCTCCCATGCAAGCCTCCCGGTCTCATGCCACGCCGCCGCCATCGCTTCCGCCCGGATTCGCGCAGCCATGCGAAGCGCGTTGTCCGGGGGAATCAGCTTGCACGGTGGAACCATTGATGGATATCTGGGAATTGCCTTGCCGGCGACTTGGATGAACAAGAACGCCTCCTTCATGGAATGTCGATGCATGGCCTCCTGCTTGCCGAATTTTGATGCCCGCCGTCCAAAAGTCTGGCCACAAGCCGCATGAACAGGCCATCGACACCGCGTTCAGGACGCCAACGTGGGCGAGCCCAGTCCCAAGTCGAACGAATGTCGATAGAAAATTAGGGTCAGAGCAATCCGCATCGAATATGTAACAGCCCCCCTCCCCCCCTTGAAGCCCAAAACTTCATCCCTATAATTAGCACTCGACACCGGTGAGTGCTAACAACGCTCCCGGGGCACCCCGAACCATTTCAAATCTCTTCTAGAAACAGGAGTTCCTCATGGCCCTGCGTCCCCTGCACGATCGCGTGATCGTCAAACGCCTGGACAACGAGCGCAAGACCGCCTCGGGCATCGTCATCCCGGACAGCGCCGCTGAAAAGCCGGACCAAGGCGAAGTCGTCGCCGTTGGCCCGGGCAAGAAGACCGAAGACGGCAAGATCCTGCCGGTCGACCTGAAGGCTGGCGACAAGGTGCTGTTCGGCAAGTATGCCGGCCAGTCGGTGAAGGTTGATGGCGAAGAGCTGCTCGTCATCCGCGAGGACGAAATCCTCGCCGTGATCCAGTAAATCCCCGCCTAAACGAATTTTCGAAGGAAGCTGATAAAAATGGCTGCCAAGCAAGTACTGTTCGGTGACGACGCCCGAGTGCGCATCGTCCGTGGCGTGAATGTTCTCGCCAACGCCGTCAAGACCACCCTGGGCCCCAAGGGTCGCAACGTCGTGCTGGAGCGCTCGTTCGGCGCCCCGACCGTGACCAAGGACGGCGTGTCCGTCGCCAAGGAAATCGAACTGAAGGACAAGTTCGAGAACATCGGCGCCCAGCTGGTCAAGGACGTCGCCTCCAAGACCTCCGACAACGCCGGTGACGGCACCACCACCGCCACCGTGCTGGCCCAGGCCATCGTTCAGGAAGGCCTGAAGTACGTTGCCGCCGGTTTCAACCCGATCGACCTGAAGCGCGGCATCGACAAGGCCGTCGCCGCCGCCGTCGCCGAACTGAAGAAGCAATCCAAGCCGGTCACGACCAGCAAGGAAATCGCCCAGGTCGGCTCGATCTCGGCCAACAGCGACACCTCCATCGGCCAGATCATCGCTGACGCGATGGACAAGGTCGGCAAGGAAGGCGTCATCACCGTCGAAGACGGCAAGTCGCTGGAAAACGAGCTGGACGTCGTCGAAGGCATGCAATTCGACCGCGGCTACCTGTCGCCCTACTTCATCAACAACCCGGACAAGCAAGTTGCCGCCCTGGACGACCCGTTCGTCCTGATCTTCGACAAGAAGATCAGCAACATCCGTGACCTGCTGCCCGTGCTGGAACAAGTCGCCAAGTCGAGCCGTCCGCTGCTGATCATCGCCGAAGACGTCGAAGGCGAAGCGCTGGCCACCCTGGTGGTGAACAACATCCGTGGCATCCTGAAGACCACCGCCGTCAAGGCGCCGGGCTTCGGCGACCGCCGCAAGGCCATGCTGGAAGACATCGCCATCCTGACGGGCGGCACGGTGATCTCCGAAGAAACCGGCATGTCGCTGGAAAAGGCCGGCCTGGCTGAACTGGGCCAAGCCAAGCGCATCGAAGTGGGCAAGGAAAACACGACCATCATCGACGGCGCTGGCGACAGCAAGTCGATCGAAGCTCGCGTCAAGCAGATCCGCGTCCAGATCGAAGAAGCCACGTCCGACTACGACCGTGAAAAGCTGCAAGAACGCGTGGCCAAGCTGGCCGGCGGCGTTGCCGTGATTCGCGTCGGTGCCGCCACCGAAGTCGAAATGAAGGAAAAGAAGGCTCGCGTCGAAGACGCGCTGCACGCCACCCGTGCCGCCGTTGAAGAAGGCGTCGTGGCCGGCGGCGGCGTCGCCCTGCTGCGCGCCAAGCAAGCCATCACCGACCTGAAGGGCGACACGCCCGACCAGAACGCCGGCATCAAGCTGATCCTGCGCGCCGTCGAAGAGCCGCTGCGCACGATCGTCGCCAACGCCGGTGAAGAAGCCAGCGTCGTCGTCAACAACGTGCTGAACGGCAAGGGCAACTACGGCTACAACGCCGCGACCGGCGAGTACACCGACCTGGTCGAGCAAGGCGTGCTGGATCCCACCAAGGTGACCCGCACCGCCCTGCAAAACGCCGCCTCCGTCGCCAGCCTGCTGCTGACCGCCGAAGCCGCCGTGGTCGAACTGGCCGAAGACAAGCCCGCTGCCCCGGCCATGCCGGGTGGCATGGGCGGCATGGGCGGCATGGACTTCTAAGTCCCGCTGTCACTGCCTTGCCCGCCCCGGGGACGCCCGGGGCAAGCAAATCCTGAGAACCCCCGGGTCCTTCGCCCCCGGGGGTTTTCTTTTGCGCACGCGGATCGCAGCGCGCCGCGCACCGTCCGCCCGCCGCTTCCGCCGCCCGGACGGACCTGGCCAATGCGCCCGCCACGGCGGCGCGGGAACGTTTGCGCACAAACGGAAGGTTTCGTCGCGCTGCATCCGTCCCTACAATGAGGGCTTCCCAGCCCGAGCCCGTCCCATGCGCCTGCCTCCCAGCCTGCGACTCCTGCGTCCCTCCGAGATCGGCGGATTGCTGATGGATTCCATCAACCAGTGGTCCGATCGCCGCGCGTCCAGCAAGGGCGCGGCGCTGGCGCTGTACATGGTGTTCTCGCTCGCGCCCATGCTGATCCTGGTGATCGCGGTGGCGGGCGCGTTCTTCGGCGAGGACGCGGTGCGCTCGGAGCTGTTCGCGCAGCTGCGCGACCTGACCGGCGAGCGCGGCGCCGAGGTCATCCAGACCGTGCTGGCGAGCGCGCACGAATCGGGCGGCGGCTGGATCGCCGCGCTGATCTCGATCTTCGTGCTGATCTTCAGCGCCACCACCGCCTTCGCCGAACTGAAGGCCAGCCTGGACGAGCTGTGGGACGTGTCCGCCAGGCAGAAGGGATTGCAGGGCATGGTGCGCAGCCGCATGCTGTCGTTCGGCCTGGTGCTGGTGCTGGCGCTGTTCCTGCTGATCTCGCTGACGGTGAACGCTGGGCTGGCGGCGGCGCGCAAGTACTACGGCGACCTGTGGACGGCCTCGTCCTTCGCGGTGGTGGCTGAATGGATCTCCAACCTGTTTTCCTTCTCGGTGGTGGTGGCGCTGTTCGCGGTCATCTTCAAGCTGCTGCCCAGCGCGCGCATCACCTGGCGCGACGTGATTCCCGGCGCCATCGTGACGGCCGCCCTGTTCCTGGTGGGCAAATGGGGCATCGGCGTCTACCTGAGCCGGGGCGCGGCCGTGTCGGCCTATGGCGCGGCCGGCTCGCTGATCGCGCTGCTGCTGTGGATCTACTACTCGGCGCAGATCTTCTTCTTCGGCGCGGTGTTCACGCGCCAGTTCGCGCTGCGCTTCGGCAAGGCGCGAGCCACGCGGGACGACGCGCCGCCCGCGCCCGCCGATCCGCCGCCCATCTAGGGTTGGCGCACGTCGTCCCCCTTTCCGCATGCCTCTCCTGTTGTCATGACTCAGCCAACCCAAAGCCCTTCGTGGCTGCACTTGCTGTCCGACCAGGCCCTCGCCGATATGAGCGGCCCCACAGTATTTGAACGCGGGCTGAATTATGCAGCCAGCGGCCTTGCCGAGACGGCAGGCGATGTCACGCTCCGGCCAGGGGAGCAGGCCGCCATAGAGGCAACGGTGCATGGCAACCTGCCCTACGCGGTCCGGCTGTGGATCAGCGCTGACGACGAGCTGGACGGCGCTTGCACCTGCCCGCACGCGCAAGACGGCAATTTCTGCAAGCATCTCGTCGCGCTGGCGCTGGCTTGGCGCGCCGCGCTGGGCGATGCCGCCGCGATCTCGCTTCCACACACGGCCCGCAAGCAGTCTTCCGCGACGCAAAAGTCTTCCGTGCAGACGGAGCGCCAGGATGCCCTGCGCCGCTTCATTTGGGAGCAGGATGCGTCTGTCCTGGCCGAACGCCTGTGGAGCTGGGCCGAACGGGATCGCGTATGCATGGCCGACCTCAAGATCTGGGCCAGTTCCAGCAAGGCCGTCGACGATCCCAAGGCCCTGCGCGCCGCGATCGACGCCGTGCTGCCACGACGCAATGGCTATCTCGACTGGCGCCGGTCCAACGACTATGCCCGACAAGGGAGCGCCGTCATGGAGCTGCTGCGGCCATGGGTCCAGCGCGATGCCGCCACGGCCCGCGAACTGTGCGAGCATGCGCTGCGCCGCCTGTTCAAGGTCGCGGAGCAATCCGACGATTCCCTGGGCGGAATCGGCGGACTCATCCAGGACCTGATGGGCCTGCTCATCGAGACCTTGCGGACGGCCGCGCCGCCCGCCTCCTGGATAGATCGGTGGTTCAAGCTGATGGACGCGGATCCCTGGGGCTTGTGGAATGAACCGGCCGTTCTCGAGGCCGCCGGCCCCGAGGCGCAGGCCCGCTACGCGGAACGCGCCTGCCAGGACTGGCACAAGTGGCGGCAGCGCCCGCGCAAGACCACGTCCCGGCGCTCCTCGTCATTTCTGACCAGCGACGACGATCTCGAACGCGACTTGCTGCGCCGCCGGTATCTGGAGGTACTGGCGCGTCAGGACGACCCGCGCGCGCTACTGGACGCCATGATCGAAAGCGTGGAGACCGCCGCAGAATACTGCGATGTCGTGGCATTTTGCGAGGCCAGGAACTGGCATCGGGAAGCGTTGCAATGGGCGCAGTCAGCCGCCCGGCTCCACCCCCGCGACGCACGTTGCGAGGATGCGTTATTGCGCTGCTATGAACGCGACGGCTGGGATGAGGAAGCGCTGGCCATCCGTCGCCAACGCCTGGAACATCACCCTGGCCCCATGCAATACATGGCGCTACTTCGGGCCGCAAAAAACGCGAAACGAGATCCCGCTCTCTATCGGGCCGAGCTGTTCGCATGGGCGGAACAACGCGAACAGGCGAAACACAAGCATGCGTTGGAACAACATCGGCATATTAAATTCTCGGACCCGCTCGCGACACCACGGCTCGATGTCTCCGTTCGCGTGCAATGGCTCGTGGCGGAAAAGAAACTGGATGACGCCTGGTCCCTGACGCAGACGCCAGACACGCAGTGCGACGCGGCCGTGCTGGAACAACTGGCCGACGCAATGCCCAAGCAACGGCGCGCCGACGCCGCACGCCTGCTTCAACGGATCTTCGAGCACGAGATGAAAATGGCCTCATTCCCCTATGACGGGCCACTGAAGCGAGTGCGCCAAATCGTCGCCTGCCTGCCTCCCACGCAGGCAAGCGCCTGGGTAGAGTCCCTACGCTCGACGTACAAGGCCAGGCGCCGCTTCATCGCGGGACTGCCTTGAGCACAGGCTGGCGAGCCTCGACACATCAGGCCTGTTCCCGCTCCAGTTCCGCCAATGCTCCCCTGACGCCCAGCTCCCGCAGCCGCTCCAGCTGCACCGCCAGCGCCTGCACGAAGGCCTGCTTCCTGCCCAGGTCGCCGAACACCGGCTTGAAGCCGGCCAGCACCACGGCGCGCCGCTGCGCGGCCTGCGACGGCGCGGCGGCGGCCGCGGCCACATCGGCGCGGGACAGCAGCCGGGCCAGCGCGTCGGCCAGCGGATCCTGCACCACGTAAGCGTCGCCACGCTCATCGTGGCCGCGCAGATAGTGCAGCCAGGCCGCCACGGCCAGCACCAGCCGGGCGCAGTCATCGCCGCGCCGCAGCCGGTCGCGGATCGCGCCCAGCAGACGCTGCGGCACTTTCTGCGAGCCGTCCATCGCGATCTGCTGCAGGCGTTGCGACAGGGCGGGATTGGACACGCGCGCCATGAAGCGGCGGCGGTATTCCTCCAGGCCCGATTCGGGAATGCCGCGCAGCGTAGGCGCGATTTCCAGCCGCATCAGGTCTTCGGCGTAGCGGCGCAGCGCCGGATCCTGCGCGGCCTCGCTGGCGGTGCGCATGCCCAGCATGGCGCCCAGATAGGCCAGGCCCGAATGCGGCGCATTGACCATGCGCAGCTTGAGCCTCTCGTAGGGCGCGGCGTTGCGCACGAAGGTGGCGCCGCCAGGCAGGTCCCAGGCCGGGCGGCCGGCCGCGAACTTGTCCTCGATGACCCAGTTCAGATAGGGTTCGCCCACCACCGGCCAGGCGTCCTCGAACCCCAGCCGGGCGGAGATGCGCGCGCGGTCCTCGTCCAGCGTGCCGGGCACGATGCGATCGACCATGGAATTGGGAAACGTGCAGTTCTTGTCGATCCAGGCGGCCAGCGTCACGTCCAGCCGCAAGGCGAAGGCCAGCACCAGGTTGCACAGCGTGTCGCCATTGGCGTGCAGGTTGTCGCAGGACAGCAGCGTCAGCGGCGGCAGGCTGCGCTCGCGGCGCAGCGCCAGGCCATAGGTCAGGATGCCGATGGCGCTGCGCGGGCGCTCCGGATGCTCCAGGTCGTGCAGGATGTCCGGGTCGTCCCAGCGCAGGTAACCGGTGGACGGCTCGTGGCTGTAGCCCTTCTCGGTGATGGTCAGGCTGACGATGCGCGTCTGCGGATAGGCGATGCGTTCGAGCACCGCGTTGGGGTCTTCCTCGGCCACCATGATGCGCAGCACCGATCCTACCATCCGAAGCTGCTCCGTGGGCTGGCCGTCGTCCCCGGCATCGCGCAGCGCCAGCGTATACAGCCCGTCCTGCGGCGTCAGCGCGTCGCGCGTGGCCGGGCTGCGCAGCGACACGCCCAGGATGCCCCAGCTCAGGTCGCCGCTGGCGGCCATCGCCATGTCGGTCACCACGGCCTGATGCGCGCGGTGAAACGCGCCCAGCCCCAGATGCACGATGCCGGGCGTGACCCGGCTGCGGTCATAGCCAGGAAGCTCCACGTCCTTGGGCAGCTGCGACAGGGATTCTGAGTTCAAACGTTCAAGCATGGATTGCCAGGGTCTTGAAGCGCCGGCAGGCGGCCGCCGATTGACCGGCGGACGGGCGCGTTGGTGGGAAGAGTGAGATGGTAGGGCGGCGGGCGTCTCGTCGATGAGCGATATCACGGCCCGGCGCGTGGCGAGGGTATAGCACGTCCCGATGATCGCTGTAAGCATGGGAAACACCGCCACGCGGGCAACCCATATCTGTTAAAAAGCCGCCACACTCGGCTTTCCTGCTCATCCATGTCACAGAACCCGCATCCCTCGCCCTATAAAAGCACCGGCGGCCTGCGCCGCATCCTCAACGCATTGCGCTATTCGCTGCAGGGCCTGCAGGCCGCGATCAAGTACGAGGCCGCCTTCCGCCAGGAACTGGCGCTGGCCGTGCTGCTCATCCCCGCCGCATTCTTCCTGGGCCGCACCACGGTCGAGGTCTTCTTCCTGATCGGCACCGTGATCCTGGTGCTGGCGGTGGAGCTGGTCAACTCCGCCATCGAGGCGCTGGCCGACGCGCTGTCGGTCGAGACGCATCCGCTGCTGGGCCGGGCCAAGGACCTGGGCAGCGCGGCGGTGATGCTGTTGCTGTTGTTCACTGTCGCCGTGTGGGTGGGCGTCGCCGTGAGCCGCTTCGTCATGCATTGAGGGTGGGGCACACCCCCGAAGCGCCTTCGGCGCTTCCCCCTCAAGGGGGCGCCGCTGCGGACCGGAAGGAAAGGCCCACCCCAGGCGCCACGCGCCTCCCCTCAAGGGGCGCCGCTGCGGACCGGCAAAGCCGGCTCCGCGCGGCCCTGCTGGCTGCGGGCGCTGCGCGGGTTGCATTGATTGCGCCCTGGTCGCCAAGTCGTTGGGGGCGCCAGTATTCGCGCGGCTCTGTCTATACTGGCGGTTCGTGATTGGCTGGGAGCCATGATGCCTACATCGACGTCCGCCTCATCCTCGGAACGCATCGTCATCGTCGGCGGCGGCGCCGGCGGCCTGGAGCTGGCGGCCAAGCTGGGCCGCGTCCATGGCCGCGAACGCGTCACGCTGGTCGACAGCCGACCCTTCCATATCTGGAAACCCTCGCTGCACGAAGCCGCGGCGGGCACGCTGGACATCCACCAGGAAGGCCTGTCCTACCTGATGCTGGCCCACATGAACGGTTTTTCCTTCGCGCAAGGCCGACTGGTCTCGGTGGACCGGGAGCGCAGGCTCATCACCGTGGACGCGGTGGCCGATCCGCAGGGACAGGAAGTGCTGCCGCGCCGCGAGCTGGGCTACGACACGCTGGTGCTGGCGCTGGGCAGCGCCTCCAACTTCTTCAACACGCCGGGCGCGGCCGAACACGCGGTCACGCTGGACTCGACCGAGAATGCCGAACAGTTCCGCCTGACCATGCTCAAGGCCATGGTGCTGGTGGATCAGGCCAAGGTGCGCGATCCGTCCGCGCGGCTGGACCTGGTGATCGTGGGCGGCGGCGCCACCGGCGTAGAGCTGGCGGTCGAGCTGGTCGAGGCCAGCCACGTGGTCAGCGCCTACGGCCTGCCGAATTTCCGCGCGGAGCGCGACCTGGCGATCACGCTGGTCGAGGGCGCGCCGCGCATCCTGTCCGCCTTGCCCGAGAAGATCTCGCAGGCCGCGACCGCGCGCCTGACCGAGCTGGGCATCCGCGTGGAAACGTCCTGCCGCGTCGCGGAAGTGGGCGCCGATGCCGTGCTGACCGCCGACGGCCGCCAGTTCCCCGCGCGGCTGTGCATGTGGGCGGCCGGCATCCAGGGCCCCGCCCTGCTGGCCGACCTGGGCCTGCCGCTGAACAAGCTGGGCCAGCTCGAAGTGAACGAACGGCTTGAAACCAGCGATCCGCACGTGCTGGCGCTGGGCGACTGCTGCGCCGTGCCCTGGCGCGACGGGCGCAGCGTGCCGGCCCGCGCCCAGGCCGCGCATCAACAGGCCGACTACCTGGTCAAGAAGCTCGCCGCCCGCCTGCGCGGCGCGCCCGAGCCCGTGGAGCCCTACGTCTACCAGGACCACGGCTCGCTGGTGTCGCTGGGGCAGGACGCCGGCGTGGGCAGCCTGATGGGCAAGCTGGCCGGACGGGGACTGTTCGTAAGCGGTACACTGGCACGCCTGATGTACATGAGCCTGCACCTGATGCACCACAAGGCGGTGCTGGGCTTTTCGCGCACCGCTTCCCTGGCCCTGGCGCGCCTGCTCATGCGCCGCACCCGTCCTCGGGTCAAACTGCACTGAATCCCCATGAATTTCCTGCAAAAACTCGAACACGCCTGGACGTCCCGGCAATCGCTCCTGCAAGTCGGGCTGGATCCCGATCCGCAGCGCTTCCCGCGCGAACTGCAGGACAAGCCGGACGCGATCTTCCAGTTCTGCCGCGAGATCGTCGACGCCACCGCGCCCTACGCCTGCAGCTTCAAGCCGCAGATCGCCTACTTCGCCGCCCACCGCGCCGAGGAACAGCTCGAAGCGCTGTGCGCCCACATTCGCGACAAGCATCCCGACCTGCCCATCGTGCTGGACGCCAAGCGCGGCGACATCGGCTCCACCGCCGAGAACTACGCGCGCGAAGCCTATGAGCGCTACCAGGCGCACGCGCTGACCGTCAGCCCCTACATGGGCCTGGACTCGGTCGAGCCCTATCTGGCCTGGCGCGACCGCGGCGTGATCGTGCTGTGCCGCACGTCCAACCCCGGCGGCTCGGACCTGCAATTCCTGAAGATGGAAGACGGCCAGCCGCTGTACCTGCACGTGGCGGGCCTGGTGGCCGACAAATGGAACGCCAACGGCCAGTGCGGCCTGGTGGTGGGCGCGACCTTCCCGAACGAGCTGGCCGCGGTGCGCCAGCGCATCGGCGACGCGGTGCCGCTGCTGGTGCCGGGCATCGGCGCGCAGGGCGGCGACATCACCGCCACGGTCAACGCCGGCGCCAACAACGCGCGCAGCGGCATGATGATCAATTCCTCGCGCGCCATCATCTACGCCAGCGGCGGCGACGACTGGCGCGAAGCGGCCGGCGCGGCCGCCAAGGGCCTGCGCGACGCGATCAACGCGGTACGCTGACACGACGCGCCCCACGGACGGCGCCCGCCGACGCGGACCGGCTGCCGACAGCGGGGCCTTGTTGCGACGGCAAAAGAAAACGGGGCTGCCCATGGCAGCCCCGTTGCACATCCAGGCCGGACGCATCGCGCCCGGCGCGGCGGCCTCAACGCCGGTTGACCGGCGCCCCGACGAATTCCAGCAGTCCCCGCAGCGCGTATTCCACCGCGGCCTGGCGCACCTGCGCCCGGTCGCCAGGAAACACATGAGTGACCGCGCGGCTGCTGATGCCATCGCCGTTGCGCATGGCGAAGCCAAAGCAGACCATGCCCACCGGCTTGCCCGGCGTGGCGCCGCCCGGTCCGGCGATGCCGGTGGTCGACACCGCCACGTGCGCGGCCTGCGCCGCCAGCAGCACGCCGGTGGCCATTTCCAGCGCCACCGGTTCGCTGACCGCGCCGAAATGATTGAGCGCGTCGGGCGACACGTCCAGCTCGTCGACCTTGGCCTGGTTGCTGTACGTGACGAAGCCGCGCTCGAACCAGTCACTGGATCCGGCCACGGCCGTGAATGCGCCGGCCAGCAGGCCGCCGGTGCAGGACTCGGCCGAGCCCAGCATCCAGCCGTGGCGCCGCAGCGCATCGCCCAGCAGTTCCGACAGGCCCAGGATGGTGGCCTGCGCCAGCGGCGCGGCCGGCTGGCCGGACGAAGGGGCGTGAGATTGCGAGTTCATGCGAAGACTCCTGTGCGCACCGCCAGCGCCATGATCAGCAGGGCATAGCCCGCCGCGACGATATCGTCCCACATGACGCCAAATCCGCCCTTCAAGCGGGCATCGAAGAACTTGATGGGCGGCGGCTTGACGATGTCGAACGCGCGGAACAGCACGAACGCCACGGCCTGCGGCAGCCAGCCCGCCGGCGTGAGCCACAGCACCAGCCAGAACGCCACCATCTCGTCCCAGACCATTCCGACGTGATCCGGCTGCTGGAGTTCCCGGCCCACGCGGTCACAGGCCCAGCAGCCATACAAAAAAGCCAGCGCCAGGAACACGCCGATCATCAGATCGGTCGCGGCCGGCGCGGCGGCCACCCAGATGAGCCAGGCCAGCACGGTGCCCCAGGTGCCCGACGCCGGGCGGATCAGGCCGCTGCCCAGCCCGAAGGCGATCAGCCGCCCCGGATCGCGGCAGACCCAGGCCAGCGTGGGATAGACGGCCCGCCTGCGCTCGCGCATGGTGGGGGAATGGGAGTCGTTGGCAGGCATGGTGTCGGCCGATATCCAGTGGGGTGGCGGCTCAGGCCGTCGGGAAGTGATCGTAGCCTCGCGGCAGCGCGTCCATGGGCCGGCCCCGCGCATCCAGCACCGTGAGTCCCGGCTGCGCCGTGGCGCGGCCGATGCGCGTGACGCGCGCGCCGGCGGCCAGGGCGGCGCGCGAGACCTCGTCGCGGCGCGCGGCCGGCGCGGTGAAGCAGAGCTGGTAGACGTCGCCGCCGCCCAGGATGGCGCGCAGGCGCTGGTCCTCGGGCATGCCGTCCAGCGCCGTGGCCACGGGCAGGCTGGCGTAGTCCAGCGCCGCGCCCACCCGGCTGGCGGCCAGGATGTGGCCCAGGTCCTGCAGCAGGCCGTCGGAGATGTCGATGGCGGACCGCGCCACGCCGCGCAGCGCCAGGCCCAACGCCACCTGCGGCTCGGGCCATTCCAGCGCGCGCCGGGTGGCGGCGAGCCGCTGCGGGTCGGCCGGATACTGGCCGTCGAGCAGGCGGTAGGCCACATCGGCCGCGCCCAGCTCGCCGGACACCCAGATATCGTCGTCGGCGCGCGCGCCGTCGCGGCGCAGCGCCAGTTCCGCCGGCACGGCGCCGAACACGGTCACGCTGATGGCGAGGTCATGCGCGCTGCGGGTGGTGTCGCCGCCGATCAGCGGGCAGCCATGAACGGCCGCCAGCGCATGGAAACCGTCGGCGAAGGCCGCCAGCCAGGGTTCGTCCAGCCGTGGCAGCGCCAGGCCCAGCACGCAGCCGATCGGGCGCGCGCCCATGGCGGCCAGGTCGGACAGGTTCACGGCCAGCGATTTATGCCCCAGCGAACGGGGATCGACGTCGGGAAAGAAATGCCGCCCTTCCAGCAGCAGGTCGGTGCTGGTGGCGATCTGCTCGCCAGCAGGCGCGGGAAACAGCGCGCAGTCGTCGCCCACGCCCAGCAGGCCGGCGGGCGCCGACCGCGTGAAATAGCGCGCGATCAAATCGAATTCGGACGCCACGGCGACTCCGCTGTCCGGCCCTTGCGGACCGTCGTTGACTTCAATGCTGCCGCCACCGCGCGGTCCGGCCCTGCCGGTGCGCGGGCGCGCCTCCCTGGAGAGGGAGACGCGCGGCGCGGCGGGCAGGGCCCGCTCAGCGCCGCTGCTGCGCAGCCGCCTGGACCTCGTGCGCGCGCACGTCGGCCGCCAGCTTGTCGAGCACGCCGTTGACGAACTTGAAGCCGTCGGTGCCGCCGAAGGACTTGGCCAGTTCCACGGCTTCATTGATGGCGACCTTGTACGGCACTTCGACGTGATGGATCAGTTCGAAGCTGCCGATCAGCAGGATGCCGTGTTCGACGGGCGACAGCTCGGCCAGCGGGCGGTCGATGTAGGGCGTGAAACGCTCGCGCAGCGTGGGCGCCTCGCGCAGCACGCCATGCAGCAAGGTCTTGAACCATTGCGCGTCGGCCTCGGAGAAATCCTCGGTGTCGCGCAGATGGGCGTCGATCTCGCCGGCGTCCTGCGTGCCCTCGCCGCCGCGCAGCAGCCAGGCGTACACGCCCTGCAGCGCGAATTCGCGGGCGCGGCGGCGGGCGCTGCGGGCGTTGGCGCGCGCTTGCGCCGCGCTATCAGCGCTGGTCGTCGTCTTCTTCGTCGTCAAAATCTTCGTCCTCGTCGTCTTCGTCTTCTTCCTCGGGTTCCAGCGCCGCGACCAGGTTGGCCATTTCGACGGCCACCTGGGCGCAGTCGCGGCCCTTGCCGGCGGCGCGCGCCTGCGCCTGCTCGTCGGTGTCGACGGTCAGCACGCCGTTGGCGATGGGGATGCCGGTTTCGAGGGAGATGCGGGTGATTGCCGTGGCCATTTCATTGCTGACCACTTCAAAGTGATAGGTTTCGCCGCGGATGACCGCGCCCAGCGCGATCAGGGCGTCGAATTCGAACGTTTCGGCCATGTGCGACAGGGCCACGCCCAGTTCCAGCGCGCCAGGCACGGTGGCGACCATCACGTCGCGCTCGTCCACGCCCAGCTCGGCCAGTTCCTTCAGGCAGGCTTCCAGCTCGGCCTGACCGATTTCCTCGTTGAACCGGGCGCGCACGATGCCGATGTGCAGCCCTTCGCCGTTCAGGTCGGGGGTGAGAATGTAAGGGTTCATGTGTCGGCCTTCTGTGTGTTGCGGGAAGATTCGGGAGGGTCGCAATCGTAACCCGTAATGGTGAGCGAGAAGCCCGCCATGCTGGGCATCTTGCGCGGCTTGGCCAGCAGCTTCATCTGGCCCACGTTCAGGTCGCGCAGGATCTGGGCGCCGATGCCGTAGGTGCGCAGGCCGTGGCGGTCGGCGCTGGCCGGCTCGGCCGGGGCCTTGGCGCCGTCCCAGCCGGCGATCTGGCCGAACAGGTGCTCGGCCGAGGACTGGCAGTTCATCAGCACCAGCACGCCGGCCGGCGAGGCGGTGATCGCCGCCAGCGCGTTGGGCACGCTCCAGCTGTGCGGACTGACGCCGGTGTCCAGCACGTCCAGCACCGAGGCCGGCTCGTGCACGCGCACCAGGGTTTCAGCGTCGGGGTGGATCGTGCCGTGCACCAGGGCCAGGTGGGCCGAGCCGGTGGCGGCGTCCTGGTAGGCCACCGCGTCGAACTCGCCCCAGGCGGTCTGCATGCGGCGCCGGCCCAGGCGCTTGACGATGGATTCATGCTCGCTGCGGTACTGGATCAGGTCGGCGATGGTGCCGATCTTGAGCTGGTGCTGGCGGGCGAACTGCACCAGGTCGGGCAGGCGCGCCATGGTGCCGTCGGGCTTGAGGATCTCGCAGATCACGGCGGCGGGCGTCAGGCCGGCCATGGCGGTCAGGTCGCAGCCGGCCTCGGTGTGGCCGGCGCGCACCAGCACGCCGCCGGGCACCGCGCGCACCGGGAAGATGTGGCCGGGCTGCACCAGGTCGGACGGCTTGGCGTCGCGCGCCACCGCAACCTGGATGGTGCGGGCGCGGTCGGCGGCCGAGATGCCGGTCTCGACGCCCTCGGCGGCCTCGATCGACTGGGTGAAATTGGTGCCGTATCGCGTGCCGTTGCGGGCGGCCATCAGCGGCAGGTCCAGCTGGCGGCAGCGCTCTTCGGTCAGCGTCAGGCAGACCAGGCCGCGCCCGTGCGTGACCATGAAGTTGATGGCTTCGGGCGTGACGAACTCGGCGGCCATGACCAGGTCGCCCTCGTTCTCGCGGTCTTCCTCATCGACCAGGATGACGATGCGGCCGGCGCGCAGCTCGGCGATGATCTCGGAGACCGAGGCGATGCCGTAGGATTCCGGCTCGGAACCGGGCAGGGAGGACAACTGGACGGACATGGGTTGGACGCAAACCAGGCGGGAAAGTCCGGATTTTACCGCCCCTGGCGGCCGGGGGGCTGCGGTTAAACTCCCGGCCGAAGCCTTCCCCCAGGAAAACCGAGGAAAAACGCCATGCAAGCCCTTGCGGCCATGCCTTCCGCCGTCGCGGCCGCCGTCCGCGTCGTGCTGACGGACATCGACGACACGCTGACCACCGACGGCCGCCTGCCGGCCGACGCCTACGCCGCGCTGGAGCGCCTGGAACAGGCCGGCATCCAGGTGGTGCCCATCACCGGCCGCCCGGCCGGCTGGTGCGACCACATCGCCCGCATGTGGCCGGTGCGCGCCGTGGTCGGCGAGAACGGGGCCTTCTACTATGCCTACGACCGCCAGGCCCGCCGCATGACCGCGCATTACTGGACAGACGCCGCCGCCCGCCAGGCCAGCCGCGCCCGGCTGGACGCCATCCGCGACCGCGTGCTGGCCGAGGTGCCGGGCGCCGCCGTGGCCAGCGACCAGGACTACCGCAAGGCCGACCTGGCCATCGATTTCTGCGAGGACGTGCCGCCCCTGCCCGAAGCCGACGTGGGCCGCATCGTGGCGATCTTCGAGGCCGCCGGCGCGCAGGCCAAGGTCAGCTCCATCCACGTCAACGGCTGGTTCGGCGACTACGACAAGCTGACCATGACCCAGACCCTGTTCCAGCGCGAGTTCGGCGCTGACGTGGCGACCCTGCTGGACAGCACGCTGTTCATCGGCGACTCGCCCAACGACGAGCCCATGTTCGCCTACTTCCCGATCTCGGTCGGCGTGGCCAACATCCAGTCGCAGCTGCACCGCCTGCAACGCCGGCCGGCCTATGTGGCCGCCGGCCATGGCGGCGCGGGCTTCGTCGAAATGGCCGAACGGCTGCTGACCGCCCGCGCCTGACCCTTACCCTGGAAACCGCCGTGGCGACCACACCGAAAACCACCCCGCAATCCGCGCCCAAGGCCGCTCCCGCCGCGGCCAACGATGGCCGCCGCAGCATCCAGTCCATCGAGGTCGGCGTGCCGCTGCTGGCCGCGCTGGTGGACGCCGGCAAGCCGCTGACGCTGCGCGACCTGGCTGCCGGCGCCGGCATGACCTCGGCCAAGGCGCACCCCTATCTGGTCAGCTTCATCCGCGTGGGCCTGGTGCAGCAGGACGGCGCCACCGGCCAGTACGAG